>JAICWX010000347.1 GCA_025934635.1 Streptosporangiaceae bacterium
AGCTCGCCGAGCGGCTCGGGGTCGACATGGACCAGGCCTTCGCGCTGCTCCGCGACCGCGCCCGGACCACCAACCGCCGCCTGTCCGACCTGGCCCGCGCCTTCATCGACGGCACCGAACCCCTCACCACCCCCGACCCGGACAGGACCAGTCCGCCTCGGCCAGCCACCCGCTCCCGGCCATAATCAATCCTGCCACCGCATCTCCAGCCAGAGAGGGAACCTGCGTGTGCTTCTCGCCTGAGGCGGACGTCGGCGGCGGTTTGCTGATATGCGCGGTCGGCGTTGACGCCGTCCGCCATATCGGCCGGCGTCGCGAGTTCATCGCGCTGGCTTGGATCCCCGCGCTGCTTGGTGCCCACCAGTTCATCGAGGCACTGGTATGGCTGTGGCTCCAGGGCCATGTACCGCGTGGGATCGGCCATGTCGCGCTGTGGGCTTACCTGCTAATCGCGTTCGTCGTGCTGCCCGTGTTCGTCCCCTTGGCCGTCATCGCGGCGGAGCCGTCCAGGAGGCGAAAGCAGGTCATGGCGCCCTTCGCGCTGATCGGAGCCGTGATCGCCGTGACGCTGCTCGCGGCGATGGTCCGTGGCCCGGTCGGCGTGAAGCTCGCCCCGTACCACCTCTCCTACGACCTCCGGTTGCCTGCCGGCTTGGTGATCGTGGCGCTCTATGTCGTCGCCGTATGCGGCCCGCTGCTGACGTCGGGATACCGCAACGTCGTGCTGTTCGGCGTCGTCAACCTGATTGCCGTCGTCATCATCGCCCGGCTCACCATTTCCGGGTTCGCTTCGGTGTGGTGCGGGTGGGCGGCTGTTTCCAGCGCCGCCATCACGCTGCATTGCCGCTTCGTCAGGGTCCCGTCCCCGACGCGCCAGATCCGGGCCTGACGACTGTCACCTGCGTGCCGGTCCGGTGGCGGAGCCGACCTGGTGCATTGACATCAGATATCGCAGAGATGTAGCTTGAAAATATCGCTCCGGACCCTGGCAGTTGCTCCGCGATATGGCGGGGGCAATGCGGGAGCCGGAGTTTTTTCGTCCTGACTGGCCCCTTAGAGGCACGCTTGCGATAAACGGGCGATAACCAGCAGGAAATACTTTCTGCCTGGCCTATATGTCGCACCAGACCGGCTATACGCGCGTCAATTCGCCGCTGATCGAGGAGTCGGTCATGGACAATATCGCCGGGCTCGTCCCCGGCCTGGCCGCTGGCCGCGGACCGCGCGCCGGTGAGTAATCGCGGCCTCGTCGTGCTGGTGGACGGCCGGCGGATGATCAGCACCGTCGTCGGCATCATTCTGGTCGCGGCCGCGACGATCTTGCGGTTCGCTGTCCCGGCGGTGTTCATCCATAGCCTGAATACACACCTTGCGGGCGTCATCGTGATGCTGGCCGGTATCCTCGGCCTGCTGCTGTCGCTGCTCGTCTGGGGTCCGCTGGGTCGCCGCCGTCACCGCCACGGCGGTCCCGGCCGCGAGACACCCCCGCCCGGCGGCGGAACACCCACCAGGACCGGCCGCCATCGCCGGGCTCGCCGAAGCCGTGACCGGGAGGCCGCGCTACGGGAAACCGGCCACCGGGCGGCGCACCGTGTCACCTGACAGCACGTCGCCGTTGGGCTCAGGCCAGTCCGGTCGGTCTTGGCTTCAGCGCCATGCTGGAGCGGTCCGCCCGCGGGCTCGCCGCCCATGCCGCTCCCCGTGCGAGGCCGGGCCGGTGAGTGCCAGCGCCCGGCCGGCCGTCGGCGGGCCGCGAGCCTGGCGCCGCCGCGTGATCCTTCGTGCCGCGGTGCCGGCCGCCCTGATCGCGGCGGTTTTCGGGCTGGCCCTCCCGCGGGTCGCGTCCTACCGTGCCGTATGGGCCAGCATCGACGCGATGACCTGGCCGTACGCACTACTGGTAGGCGCGGCGGCCACCGCCAGCATGATGGCGTACTGGATCATGATCCGGGCGGTCCTGCCCTGGATAGGGCTGCGTCAGGCGGCAGCGGTCAGCCTCGGCTCCAACGCCGTGGCCGGCACCTTGCCCGCCGGCGGCGCCGTCGCCGTGGGCGTCAGCTGGGCCATGCTGTCCAGCTGGGGGCTCAGTACCGCCGACTATGTTCTGTACACCGTGGTGACCGGGATCTGGAACCTGTTCATCCTCATGGGCCTGCCTGTCCTGGCCGTCCTGGTCATGGCCACGGCTAGCCGGCCCGATGCCACCATGATCACCGGTGCGGCCGTGGGCCTGGCCTTGCTCGCCGTCATGGCCGGCGGCCTCGGGCTCCTGCTGCACAGCGAGGCTTCCGCGCTCCGCGCGGGCCGCGTGCTGCAGTACGGCCTGGCCATCGCCGCCCGGCTGGCGCGCCGGGCCCCGCCCGTCAGCGTCGTCAGATCGCTGCCCGGTTTCCGCGACCGGGCCAGCGCCCTGCTGGCTGCCCGCGGCTGGCGGATAACCGCCGCCGCCGTGGCCAGCCACCTCACGCTGTGGCTCGTCCTGCTGGCATGCCTGCGCGCCGTCAGCTTGTCCCAGGCTCGGCTGCCCTGGCAGACCTCCCTGGCGGCCTTCTCAGTCATCCGGCTGCTCACCGCCATACCTATCACCCCCGGCGGCCTGGGGATCACCGAACTCGGCCTGATCGGCATCCTGGCCGGCGGCGCCGGGCAGGACGTCAGTGCCCAGGTGACGGCCGCCGTCCTGACGTACCGGGCCGTCACCTATCTGCCTTCCATTCCCCTCGGCACCCTCGCCTGCCTCACCTGGCGGTATGCGCCCGCGCTCCTCAGCGCCAGTCCGCGCGGGCTGCCGGGCAGGCTCGGATTACGATGACGGCACTTGCCGATGCCATGCGCTCGGCCTCGTGGCCCGCGGGCCACGGGTACCCGGCGGTCTAGCTTCGCGGGGTCTGGCGCATCATCTTGCGCAGCGCCGTCATCGCCGTGCGTACCATGCCGCCCGCGGCGGGCCGTTGCGCGCGGTCGTGCCTGTTCGGGATCTCTGATGGCATGGGCGGGACGGCGTGGTCAGGAGATGAGAACGGCATCGGCGAGATGGTGCCGTCGGAGGATGAGGCCGGCCGGGGGATAGTGGTGACCGGATCCGGATTGGATGCAGCTGACTCGGACATGGTGCTTTCTCTTTTCGCAGGTGAAGCCAGGGCGCTTTGGCGCTACTGGCTGCCGCTCGGTCAGCCGCGAGGCGGAACGGCGCGGCGAGGGGTGAGGAGCATGCGGGCGCGGCCGCTATCCGATGCTGAGCTCATGAGCTCCTCCGGTAGCACGGGAGGCTGCCGTCGCGGCGGCTGGCTTCCGGCGCCTGTCCCCCAAGCTACGCCGGAACAAGAAAACTAGCAAGATTTTTCCGGAATTCAGCTACATTCTAGGATGGCGGCCGGGACCTTCCTGGCCGGACGCGCCCGGAGCCCGGGACGCATCATGAGGAGCTCGGGCCTGACGGCCCGCATCGCCGGCTGGCCCCCGTCGCCGCCGGATTGCCTGACACGGCGGGAGCCTTCCTGAGATCTCAGCTCCGGGGAACGCGTGATCAGCGGGCAGCGCCGCCTTGCTCCGCGTTTGCGGGGGTAGATGCAGGGTAGCGTCAACATGCTGCTCCGGACCCCGGCAGCGGTCACGCCCGATAAAGAGCGGGTGCCTGCCGCGAGAGCCGGAGTTTTTCATGCCCGGGACATTACCGATGCGGAGCTATCGCCAGCGGAAGGCTGCAGTCCGCGCCAGATAGCTCCATCGCGATTTATACGGCGGCCTGGCGGCCCGGCCCTGCCGGTTCAGAGCGGCCTGCTGGTACTGCCGTATGTATTTCCCGGCCTGGCCGCTGCCGTGTTGTGCGCATCTCCGGCATCGCCCAGGAAGGAACCACCGCGATGACTGATCAGCTCGCTGCCCGTTATGAAGGTACGGAGCCATTCCCGGACGGCGGCGCTTCACCGCGCACGGTCGCGAGCGCGGTGCAGGTAGTGGTGACGCTCGCGATCGTCGCCGTGCCGTTCGCCGGGCTCGGGGCGGCGGTATGGCTGGCCTGGGGGCACGGCCTGAGCCTGGCGGACGTGCTGCTCGCGGTGCTTTTCTACCTGGTGACGGGGCTCGGGGTGACCGTCGGCTTTCACCGGCTGTTCACTCACCGCAGCTTCACCGCGGCGCCGGCGCTGCGGGTCGCGCTGGCCATCGCGGGGTCGATGAGTTTCGAGGGGGACATCATCGGCTGGGTTGCCATCCACCGCAGGCATCATGCCTTCACCGACCGGCCGGGCGATCCGCATTCGCCGTACCGGTACGGTACTCACCTGTCCGGGCAGCTCCGCGGCCTCGCCCACGCGCATGTCGGCTGGCTGCTGCGCGATGACCCCAGCCCGGCTGCGAGGTACGCCCCGGACATAGCGGCCGACCCGGCCATGCGGGCGGTCTCGGCGGCGTTTCCCGCCCTGTGCGCCGTGTCGCTCGGGCTGCCGTTCGCCGCGGGCTGGGCGATCGGCGGCAGCTGGCACGCCGCGCTGACCGCGCTGCTGTGGGCCGGGCTGGTCCGCGTCACCGTGCTGCAGCACGTCACCTGGAGCGTCAACTCCCTGTGCCACGTGATCGGTGCCCGTCCCTTCACCACCCGCCGTTACGACCGCGCCACCAACTTGTGGCCGCTGGCGCTGCTGTCCCTCGGCGAGAGCTGGCACAACATGCACCATTCCGATCCGGCCTGCGCCCGGCACGGCGCTGACCCCGGGCAGGTCGACGTCTCCGCCGCCGTCATCCGCGTCTTCGAGCGCCTGGGCTGGGCGACCGGCGTGCATTGGCCCGTCCCCGCCCGCCTCGAGGGCCGCCGCCGCGATCAGGGCCGGCCCTCCGGGCGCATGCGGACAAGATCAGCCGGTGACACCGGGCCCCGGCCGCACGGGCTGACGGCCGCCGCCCGGAAGCCATGACCGTTCCGCTGTCACTGCTCAGTACGGCGGTAGCGGCGGGAAGTACGAGTCCGTCGCATAAAGGAAAGGGCAGATCATGTCCAGCACCTCCGACATGAAGATAGCCGCACAGGCCGGCCCGCACACCGCGCTCCTGCCTGCCGCTGGCCTGGAACATTCATGACCGGCCTCGATGCCACCGCCCGCCCGGCCCACGGCCGTCCGGGAGCAGATCCGCCGACCGTCCGCACGATCGTCAGGCTAGCCGGGGCGCTGGACGCCGCTGCGGCCCCGGCACTGCGAGAACGCCTGATCGGCTTGCTTCGCCCCGGCCTCAGGCTCCTGGTTCTCGACCTTTCGCGCGTGCCGTCGTGTGACTCGACGGGGCTAGCCGTGCTGATCGGCGCCGAGCGCCGCGCCAGAGTGCTCGGCATCGCCATGCGCCTGGCTGCGCCCAGCGTCCCGGTCGCGGCGCTGCTGCACCGCACCGGCCTGGACCGCAACCTCACCATCTGTCCCGATCTGCGCGGCGCGCTCACTGCGGAGCGCGAACCCGCCCGTCCGTCCCCGAAAGTCCTGTCCGGAGGCACGGCTGCCCGGGACCAGGAACGGGCCTGACGTTTCCCGACGCGTAGGATGATGAAGAACGTGATGGCGCTGGGCTGCCATCCCCCGCACTCGCGGGGTAAATCGTTGCTCCGGACCCCGGTAGCGATCCGCACTTCGACGGACGTCGCTCACCGGGAGGATTTGTCAGCTGTCACCCGAGACCGTCAGGCAGCCTCTTCCTGCCGTTCGCGGGCCGCATCCTGGCCAGCTCCAGCGTCTCCAGCATCGTGACCCTGCCCCGGTTCGTCAGGAACGCCGCACCTGTCCATGATCTCCGCCCCGGCGTCGTCACCAAGGTCATCCTCGAAGCCGTCCACGCGGCCGGCGGCTACAGCGTCACGGCGCCGCAGTTCCCGGAGTCCTCGCTGGCCGCCGACGTCGCCCGCCTGCGCCAGGTGCTGGACCGCCAGGACGGCCCGGCTATCGTCGCCGGCCATTCCTACGGCGGGCAGATCATGACCGCTCTGGGCACCGACGCGCCGAACGTCGCCGGCCTGGTCTACATCGCGGCGTTCGGGCTGGACGAGGGCGAATCGATCGGCGCGCTGCTCGCCCAGGGCGGCCCTCCGACCCCCGCGCTGGCTCATCTCGACATCGACAAGCAGGGCTTCGCCTGGCTGCCGGAAAACGACTTCGTCTACCACTTCGCGGCCGACGTCGATGCCGGCCGGGCGCGGGTCCTGCATGCCGTGCAGCAGCCGCTGAGTACGACCACATTCCAGGACGTGATGGGCGTCCCGGCGTGGAAATCCCTCCCGTCCTGGTTCCTGGTCGCCGAGGACGATCAGGCGATTCCGCCCGAGGCCGAGCGCCAGTTCGCCAAGCGCATGGGCGCCACGACCGTCGCCCTCGCGTCCGGCCACCTGGCGATGGTCTCCCATCCCGACGAGGTGGCGCAGCTCATCAAGACCGCCGCCGAAGCTGTCCCGGTCGCCGGATGACCCCTCAAGCGGTCATGAGAGCGTCCCTGCCGTGCCCTGTGACCCAGGGCGCGGCAGGGAATCACCGCGCAGGCGCCATTGGCCATCCGCGGCCCGGAGAACCTATCGGGCTATCTCGAAACCGGTCACCTGGGAGAAGTTCGCCCCGTGCGGATTTAACCCGGACATAACACGTTGTCCTACGGCATAAACATTGCCGGGATACCGTATCCCATCCGCTACGGCGAAATAGCGAGAAAGTGGCGGAACGGCATTACGGGGAATTACGACAACGGCATTTCGCCCGTTCGCCATGCGAAATGCGAGGCCGAAACGAGGGTCGCATATGGAAATGTCCGTCCGGGACTGGTTCGAGCAGAGGTCTTTTCATCACCGGGATTTCGGCCACCTGGCCGTATCCGGGCCGGCGATACGCCATCCGGCGGTCACGCTGATCCTGCCGGCCCGCGAGGTCGCGGCCACCATCGGCCCGATCCTGGACACGGTGGCCCGGCTGAACGAGCACAGCGGCTGATCAGCCAGGTCCTGGTGGTCGACGCGGGACTCTGCGGACGGCACCGCGGATATCGCCCGGGCGCATGGCGCCGAGGTCTACTCGGAGAACGCGCTGATGCCGGAGTACGGCCCGGCCCAGGGCAAGGGCGACGCGATGTGGCGCGCCCTGTCCGTGGCGCGCGGCGACATCGTCATGTTCGCCGACACCGACACCCGTGACTTCGGCGAGCACTTCATCTACGGCACGCTCGGCCCGCTGCTGATGGTCCCCGGCGTCCAGTTCGCCAAGGCGGCCTACCGGCGCCCGTTCGCCAGCGGCGAGGAATCCGTCGCGGACGGCGGCGGCCGGGTCACCGAGCTGACCGCCAGGCCGCTGCTCAACTTCTTCTTCCCCGAGCTCACCGGGTTCGTCCAGCCGCTGGCGGGCGAGTTCACCGCCCGTCGGGACCTGCTGCGCACCCCGTTCCTGACCGGGTACGGGATGGAGATCGCGATCTTGATCGACGTGCTGCGCGACGCCGGGCTGCCCGCGATGGCGCAGGTGGACCTGGGCTCGCGGCAGAACCGCCACCAGCCGCTGTGGGACCTGACCAGGATGAGCTCCGCCGTCCTGCGCGCCCTGGCCCGCCGGGTTCCCGCCCTGGACCACCCGGTGCCCGCGCCCCGGGCGCCGGGCCCGTGGGGCATGCCGGGACCGGAGACCTACCTGCACGCGGTTGCCGCCCCGGACGGCCTGCGGCTCGACGAGCACCTGACCGAGCTCCTCGAGCGCCCGCCCATGGCCCGCCAGGAGATCCCCGCGTACCAGGCCGGCATGTAGCCCTGGAGGAATCTCGTATCCGTGACGTTCGGGCCGTATTCCGCGGTACGACGCCGTCCGGTGGCTTTGCCGCGATAGATGTGGGGACTCCACGTCTGTCATACCGGAAGGGCTGACCATGGCACTCGCACGACCCTGGCTCATCGCTGCCGCCGCCGCGGCATCGGCCGCCCTGACGCTGGCGCCGGCCGTGAGCGCGAACGCCCAGCAGGCCAGCGGGGCCCGGTCGGCCACGGTCACCGGCGCGCTGCCCGCGTCCCGCGCCTGCCCGCCCGCGGGCTTCGCCGTCAGCTTCAGCGACAGCCTCGACAAGCTCGTCTACCACGGCGCCGCGCTCGGCGGCCTGTCCTCGCTGGCCTGGGACGCCCGCTCCGCCGCCTGGGTCGGCGACTACCTGGTCAGCTCCGAGACCGAGCCGTCGATCAGGATCTACGGCCGGGACGGCGTGCAGAAGGCCTCCCTGCCCATCCCGGCCTGGTTCGCGGTGACCGGGACCACGCCGGACGGCCGGGCCACCAGCAACGCCACCCTGGAAGGGCTCACGATCTCGCGCTCCGGCCACGAGATCATCTCCTCGATGGAGGGGGCCCTGTCTCGGCCAGCGGCGACGCCACTTCCCACCGGTTCCTGGTCTACGACCAGGCTCGCAACGGGACCTGGCAGCTGACCAAGCAGATCGCCTACCGGACCGAGGCCGGCAACCGCATCCCCGAGGTGCAGGCCTACGGCAAGGACTCCCTGCTGGTCGAGGAGGCCGCGTTCTCCGCCACGGCCGGGAACTCCGAGGAACTCTACGCGGTCAAGAACGCGGACTCCGCACCCGACGTCAGCGACGTGGCGAACCTGTCGCAGGCCCCGGCCAGCGACGTGGTGAGCAAGAAGCTGGTGGCCAACCTGGTCCAGTGCCCCACCCTCGGCGCCCCGTCCCGGGAGACCCAGGCCAACCCGCTGCTGGACAACTACGAGGGCATGACCATCGTGGGTGGCCCCGGCCCGGCCGCCGTCTCCCTGATCAGCGACGACAACTTCAGCGCCGCCCAGTTCACCCGCGTCCTCAACCTCCTCGTGAGCTCCCCTAGCACCGTCAGGCATCCGGGCTTCGACGTTCGCATAACCCGGCATTTCCGCGTAAGTGCGGCTCAGGAGAAAACCTGTGCTGGGAGGGCTGGTGTTAATTGACCGGCGCTCTGGCCGGTAGCCCTCTTGGAGTCGATGTGCCACCGGGCAGTCTCTAGGG
>JAICWX010000598.1 GCA_025934635.1 Streptosporangiaceae bacterium
CGCGCGTACAGCCCCTCGTGGTCGGTGTGCCGGCGCAGGCCGGTGCCGTCCAGCGCGCACGAGTAGATGTTGCCGGTGCCCTCGTGGTCGGACAGGAAGAACAGCCGCCCGCCGATCAGCATCGGGCTGGCCAGCTGGCCGCCGAGGTCGGCCAGGACCCGGGTGAACAGGGGGTCCTCGGCGGTGGCGAGCCACAGCCGCCCGGCCCGGCCGCCGCGGTACCGCTTCCAGAACGCGGGCTCGCCGGCCACGCTGCCGGTGAGCAGGGCGGTGCCCGCCTCTTCGAGGGCCAGGTCGGTGACGGCACCGAAGGGCAGCAGCCGGGGCGGTGTGACGCCGTCGCCGGGTACGGCGTAGGCCCGCCGGTACTTCTGGGCCGGCTGGTTCGCCGCGGTGACGGCCAGCACCTCCCCCGCCGCGGTCCACCCGGTGACCCGGGTCGCCCCGTCACCCCAGTAGGTGAGCCGGGTCACCGCGCTGCCCTCGGTGTCGGCCGCGTAGACCTCGGGACTGCCGTCCCGCCAGCTGGTCCAGGCCAGCTGGGATCCGTCGCGGGAGAAGCGGGGATAGCTCACCGGCACGTCGTCGGCGGACAGCCGCCAGGCCCGGCCGCCCGTGGCCGGGGCGAGCCAGACCTCGTCCCCGGCCGTGAACGTGAGCAGGTCCCCGTGGATGTGCGGGTAACGCAGGTAACCGGCGGACATCAGGCGCTGCCGCCTCGCGGGGGCAGCGGGGGACGGACCTTGGACGGGCCGGTGGCCGGGTCGGCGGGCACCTTGGCCGGCTGCTTCTCCAGCGCCTCGAGCGCGAGGCGCACCGCCGTCTCCAGCTGCGGGTCGTGGCCCGCGGCCCAGTCGTCGGGCGAGATCAGCACCTCGACGTCCGGGTCGACGCCGTAGTTCTCCACGCCCCAGCCGTACTCGTCGAACGAGAACGCGTACCGCGGCACGGTCATGTGGGTGCCGTCGACCAGCTCGTGACCGGGGACGCCGTCGATGCCGACTACACCGCCCCAGGTACGGGCGCCCACCACCGGGCCGAGGCCGAGCAGCTTGACCGCGGCCGTGACGATGTCGCCGTCCGATCCGGCGAACTCGTCGGCCAGCGTGACCATCGGGCCGCGCCGCCCGTCGCCGGGGTAGGAGATCGGCTGCATCCAGCGCCCCTCGTCCCAGCCGATCACCCGGCGGGCCAGCTTCTCCACCACGAGCTGGGAGGTGTGGCCGCCGCCGTTGCCGCGGACGTCCATCACCAGGGCGTCGAACCGCATCTCGCTGTGCAGGTCGCGGTGGAAGTCGGCCCAGCCCTCCCCCACCATGTTCGGGATGTGCAGGTAGCCGAGCTTGCCCTGGCCGAGCTCGCGGACCAGCCGGCGCCGGCCCGCCACCCAGTCCTGGTACCGCAGCCGGCGCTCGTCCCGCAGCGGGATGACCACGACGCGTCGGGGGGGAATGGGGGGGCGGACCGCCCCCCCATGAGCGGGGGGGTCTTGGGGGGGCGTCCCCCCGGGCAGCACGGTGAGCTCGACCGGCTTGCCGACCGTGCCGGCCAGCAGCGGCGCGGGGCCGAGGACCGGGTCGACCGGCCGGCCGTCCACCGCGACGATCTCGTCGCCGGGCCGGACCACCACGCCGGGCGCCTCGAGCGGCGAGCGCGCCCGCGGGTCGGAGGACTCGCCGGGAAGCACCCGGTCCACCACCCAGCGGCCGGCGCCGTCGCGGGAGATGTCCGCGCCGAGCAGGCCGACGGCCGCGGCACCCGGGTCGGATCCGCCGGAATCCTCGTCGGACCGGAAGATGTAGGCGTGCGAGGTGCCCAGCTCGGCGACCGTTTCCCACAGCACGTCGGTGAAGTCGTTCGCGCCCCGGACCCGGTCCAGCAGCGGCCGGTACTCCGCGAGCACCCCGTCCCAGTCGACCCCGGACATGTCCGGCGACCAGAAGTCGCGGCGCATCAGCCGGCCGGCCTCGGCGAAGGCGTGCTGCCATAGGGCGGCCGGGTCGGCGGTGAACCTGGCCCGGGACAGGTCGACCGTCACCGACTCACCCGAGCCGTGGTCTTCCTTGTGCTCGGACGGCAGGATCCGCAGCTCGTCATGATCCCTGACCGCCAGCCGGGTGCCGTCCGCGCTGACGTCGAACCAGTCGAGTTCCGCGACCAGTTCGGTCACCTCGCGCTTGTGCAGGTCGAAACGCTCGAGCAGCGGCCGCGGGGCGTCGTCCTCGGAGCTGGCAGCGCCCTCGCCGAGGACTCCGGCCACGGGCTCGCGCAGCCAGGCCAGGCCGCCCTTGACCGCGCGCAGCCCGGAGTACCTGGCTTCGATCACCGGGACGCCGACCACGCGGCCCAGGAGGCCCTCGGGGTCCACGGATACGTCGACTCGTTCGGTGCCTTCGTCTTTGTCTTTGTCCTTGTCCTTGTCCGGGGCGTCCTGGGTGAGCGGGCGGCCGCCGGGCAGCGGGCCGAACGGCGACGGGGTCTGCGCGGCCAGCGGCACCAGGTAGGGCCGGCTGCCGAGGGGGAAGGCCAGGTCGAAGGTCTGCTCGTCGTAGACCGGGTCGAAGCTGCGCCGGGAGATGAACGCGAGATACAGGCCGTCGGGGGTGAACACCGGGTCGCTGTCGGCGAACCGGCCGTCGGTCACGTCGATGATTTCCTGGCTGGCGACCTTGGCCATCCGGATGCGGCGCAAGGGCTGCGGGCCGGGCTGAGCCCAGGCCAGCCAGGCCGAGTCGGGCGACCAGGACAGCCCCTGGATCAGGCCGTCGTCGGACGCGGCCAGCTCGGTGACCTGCCCGGAGGCGACGTCAACGGCGAGCAGCCTGCCGTCGTGCGCGGCGGCGGCGACGGTGGCCCCGTCCGGGGAGGCGGTCAGGGTGATCACGTTGCCGACGAGGCCCTCGGCGAGGGTACGGGGGTCCGCGTCGCCGGTGACGGAGCCGATCTGGAGCGCGTCCGGGCCGGCCGCGTCGGTGACCCAGGCCACCTGGCCGGTCTCGCCGAGCACCTGCGGCAGCCGGGCGCGGGCGGCCGGGTC
>JAICWX010000128.1 GCA_025934635.1 Streptosporangiaceae bacterium
CTGGCCTGCTCCGTCGCGGTGTTCATGATCTCGATGGACAACCTCATCGTGACCAATGCGCTGGGTGACCGGTTCGGGCGCCGCCGCCTGATGATGATCGGCGCCGTCCAGGGCGTCGGCGCGGCGATCACGATGCCGCTGACCGTCACGCTCATCGCCAGCGTCACCCCGTCCCGGCGCCGCGTCCTGGCACTGGTCGTCCTGGCCACCGCCGGCTTGTTGGGCATCGTGTTCGGGCTGGTCCGCGGCGGCAGCCACGGCTGGACCAGCGTCCCGGTCCTGGGCGCCCTGACCGGCGGGGGGCTCCTGCTCGGCGCGTTCGGGGCCTGGGAGGCACGCACCGCCCGCCCGATGCTGCCCCTGTCGCTGTTCCGCAGCCGCGGCTTCTGCGCCGCCAGCGCGACCATGATGCTGACCACCATGGGCATGTTCGGCGTCATCTTCCTGGTCGCGCAGTTCCTGCAGTCGGTCCTGGGCTACACGCCGCTGGCGGCGGGCGTCCACGGCCTGCCCTGGACCGCGGCCATCGAGGTCACCCCGGCCATTCCCTACGCCGACCTCGTCCCGCCCTTCCTCATCGCCGGCACCGGCCTGGGCTTCTTCTTCGCGCCGATCACGCAGCTCACCCTGCGGTACGCGCCCGGGCCGCTCGAGGGCATCGCCTCCGGCACCTCCAACGCGCTGCGCCAGGCGGGCACCGTGCTGGGCGTCGCCGTGCTCGCCGTCGCGGCCGCGATACTCGCCGCCAGCGCGCTGGTCATCCTGGTGGCCCCGGAGACCCGGCGGCCGGGACGGCGGGCCGGCGGCGGCGCCGGCGTCAGCGAGGCGGAGCGGGCGGGGCGGGGCGGGGACACTGCCTCGTTCGGTGGCTATTTGATCTTGATCTTTGGACGGCCTGACCTGGGGTGAAATGGTGCCGGGCGGGTAGAGCGCCCGGGCATGACATCCGAGGAAGAGGGCTCGCCCGGGTCCGGTGACCGGCCCCGGGAGCCGGCCGTCGAGGAGGCGTTCGACCGGCTGGTCGCCGAGGGCAGCGACCGGCTGGACCGGCCCCTGGTCCCGCTGATCGCCACCGGCTTCGTCGGCGGCATCGACGTCGGCGTGGGCGTGCTGGCCTACCTGGTGGTCGACCACCAGACCGGGCAGCCGCTGCTGGCCGCGGCCGCGTTCCCGGTCGGGTTCATCGCGCTGCTGCTGGCCCGCAGCGAGCTGTTCACCGAGAACTTCCTGGTGCCGGTTACGGCGCGGATCGCCGGCCGCGGTTCGTGGGCCCGCCTGATCCGGCTCTGGCTGGTCACGCTGGCCGCGAACCTGGCGGGCGGGATCGTGATGGCCGCCATGATCGTCTATGCGCGGCCGGACCTGCGGCCGCTCGCGGCCGAGACGGGGAAGCATTACGCCACGCTCGGCGTCTCCTGGCGCTCGTTCCTGCTGGCCGTCCTGGCGGGCGTCGTCATCACCCTGCTGACCCGGATGCAGCACGCCAGCGACGACCTCGGCCCCAAGCTGGTGGCCGGCGTCGCCCTGTCGTTCGTGCTGGTCGCCGCGCAGCTGTTCCACTCGGTGCTGGACTCGATCGTGATGTTCACCGGGCTGCTGAGCGGGCAGGCCGGGTACACCTGGGCCGACTGGGCGCGGGCGCTGGCCTGGGCCGGGTTCGGCAACCTGGTCGGCGGCATCGGGCTGGTGACCTCCATCAGGCTGCTGCAGACGCCGCACCGGGTGGCCGAGGAACGCGACGGCCAGGGGTGAGGGACTGGGCTTTCCCGGCGCGCTTGCTCGGGCCGCGCTTTCTTGGCGCGGTCGCGTTAGAGCCGGACTTTCGCGGGTAGCGCACCAGACTCCGAAGAGTTAGCGAAGGGGGCGGTCCAGATGGAACGTTCAAGTCAGGTGACGCAGGTTCCTGCGGCGCGTGTTCCCGAGACGCACGACCACTCCACCGGGGAACTCGTCAAGATGATGACCGAGCAGATGTCCGTGCTGGTCCGGGACGAGATGAAGCTCGCCCAGCTCGAGATGACCCGCAAGGGGAAGCAGGCGGCCCTGGGGGCCGGGATGTTCGGTGCGGCCGGGCTGGTCGCCTTCTACGGTGTCGGCTGCCTGCTGGCCTGCGTGATCATCGCCATCAGCGGGGTGGTGGCCGCCTGGCTGGCCGCGCTGATCGTCGGGGCCGCCCTGCTCGCTACCGCCGGCATCGCGGCGCTGCTGGGCAAGAGCCGCCTGCAGCGCGCTACTCCCCCGGTGCCCAAGGAGGCCGTGGCCAGCGCCAAGGCCGACGTCGAGGAGATCAAGGAAAGGGCGCACCGGTGAGCGAGCCGCAAAGCCAAGAGGAAATTCAGCAGGAGATCGAGCAGACCAGGGAGCGGCTCGGCGAGACCGTCGAGGAACTGGTCGCCAAGGCCGACGTCAAGGCCAGGGCTAGCGCCAAGGCCGCCGAGGTGAAGACGGCGGCGCAGGACAAGGCAGCCGAGGTGAGGTCGGCCGCCCAGGACAAGGCGGCCGAGGTCAAGACGAAGGCGCAGGATGCGGCGGCCAAGGTGAAGACGGCCGCGCAGGACAAGGCGGCCGTGGTCAAGACCTCGGCGCAGGACAGGGCGGGCGCGTTGCCTGAGCCAGTGAAGACGGTGGGGGCCAAGGCAGCGGAGTTTTCCGGGCGGGTGAACCAGAACGAACTGGTGCGGCGGCGCTGGCCGGTCGCGGTGGCTGCCGCGGTGGCGGTGGCGGGAATCGTGATCGTGTGGCGGCGCCGGAAGTCGTGACCCCTACGGAAGTCGTGACCCCTGCGGGAGAGCGCCGGCCTCATCTTCCGCATCCGCACCACAGCTCACGCCCGTCACTGACCCGGCTCCCGGTTAACGGCATTGATGCTCCATCCATGCCGCTGGAACAGCATTGACGCTCCATCCATGCCGCTAACGGGCCTCGCTGCAACGGGCCCGGATGTGACGGACTGACACCAGGCGCATCACGGGCACCATGAGCATCATGGGCAGCACCCGGGCTTATCAGGTCGGGTCAGGTCAGGTCGAGTCAGGTCGAGTCAGGTCGGCGGCAGTGTCGGCGATGGCGATGGCGATGGCGATGTGCGGGCTGGGCGGAAAGAGCTGGCGGCGGCGAAGGCGGCGCCGAACAGGGCGACCAGGAGCCACAGGGAGTTGATCAGGCCGGCCGACTGGGCGAGCAGGCCGATGGCGGGCGGTCCGGCGAGGTTGGCGAAGTAGCCGATGGAGGAGACGACGCTGACCCGCGCGACCGGGTCGGGTCCGCTCTCCGCGGCCGCGGACGTGCCGAGGGGGAAGCCCATGGAGACGCCGACCGCCCACAGCAGCACGCCGGCCAGGACGATCCAGCGGTTCCCGGCCTCGATGAACAGGACCATGCCGACGACCCCCAGGGCGGTGGTGACGCGGATGGTGCGGACGCGTCCGAGGCGGTCGACGATGGGGCCGCCGAAGATGCGGGTGAGCGCCTCGCCGGCCGCGAACGCGGTGACGAACAGCGCGGCGACCGCGGCGGTCTGCCCCTTGCCGGTCCGGGCGGCCAGGCTGAGCCAGTTGCCGGCCGTGCCCTCGCCGAGCTCGACGCCGAGCATGACGACGCCGATGAGCAGCAGCCGCCAGTCCAGCCAGCCGCGGAGCCAGTGCCGGAGCTTCGCGGCCCGGTCCGGCGACGGCTGCTCATCCGGTGCGTGCTGCCCGTCCGGTATACCCCTCGCCACCACCAGGGCGGCCGCCGCGACGAGGGCGGCTTCGGCGATGATCTGCCCGGCCGGGGAAATGCCCAGGGCCGCGCAGGCCGCGCCGATCCCCGACCCGGCGGCGACCCCGACGGACCAGGCGGCGTGCATCATCGGCATCAGGGTGCGCGCCACGATCCGCTCGACGGCGGCGCCCTCCACGTTGATCAGCACGTCGAGCGTGCCGACGCCGAACCCGGCGATCACGAAGGCGGCCGCCAGCAGCGGAACCGATGTCAGGAGGAGGGCCAGGCCCATGACGGCCAGGGCGGCGGCGATGAGCAGGAGCGCTCCGGTGACGGCCCGGCGGCCGCCCAGCTTGTGCAGGACCGGGGTCGAGGCGAGCAGCCCGAGGATGGCCCCGACGGTCACCCCGGCCAGGAGCAGCCCGATCGTGGCGGTGTCGATGCCCAGGCTGGCCTTGATGGCCGGCAGCCGCGGCCCCCAGGCCGAGACGGTGATCCCGCCCAGGCCGAACGCGGCCGTGATCGTCCAGCGCCAGCGGCGGTGGCTCGGAGCGGTCATCCGGCGAGGAGGGCCTGGGCGGTGGTGTAGGTCGCCATCACCAGGCCCTCGTGGACGGGCAGCTTCAGGCCGCCGAACTTCTCCAGCGCGAGCAGCGTGTCCGAGGTCAGGAACAGCGCACCGCCGGCCGCCGTCCGCGGCGAGCCGGTATCGAGGGCCGTGAGCGCCATCGCGAGCAGGGCAGCGCTGTAGACCAGGACCGGGATCCGGTTGGGTCCGGTGCGCTTCCATAGATAGGCGTTCATCGCGCCGAACGCAGCCACCGGCGGCACGGCCAGGGCCGGGTGGGTCCGCAGGTAACCGCCGCCGGGCCGCTGGCGCAGGGCGGCGATCCAGGCCAGGTGGCCGGCCAGGAAGCTCACCAGCCCGGCCGTGAAGGCGTTCTCGCCGGGGGCGAGCAAGGCCACGTCGCCCGCGGCGCCCAGGGCGAGCGCCCGCTGTGCCCGGCGGTCGCGGCCCGCCATCAGCACCGGCATCAGCAGCGGCTTGGTCAGCCAGCGTTCGCGGTCGCGCCCGGCCGCGGCGAGCAGCGTGTCGGCCGCTGCGAGAGCCGCGTACACAGCAGTGGCACGACGGGCCATCCGGCACCTCCTGAGTCGCCGCCAGCCTACGCCTGGCCGGATATGACAGGATGCGAGCGTGCGGGTGGTGGCGGCGGGGGCTTGGGCGGGCTTGATGGAAGGCGCGCTGCGCTCCGGCGCCCGGGCCGCGGACGAGGTCCTCCCGCATGCCGTCTCCTGAGCCGCACGCCGCGGCGCCCGCGCCGGGCGCCGCCGAGGCGCGGGCTGGCTCGGTCTGGCGGATGCCCGGGATGCCGTGGCTGATCGGCGCCGCGACGCTGTGGTTCTCCGGGTACGCGCTGCTGGTGTCGGTCGCGCCGCTGTGGGCGATCCATGGCGGCAGCGGCAGCCTGGGCGCCGGGCTGGTCACCGGGGTCATGATGGCCTGCACGGTGCTGGCCCAGCTGTCGATGCGCCGCCTGCTGGCCGGGCTGGGATGGCGCTGGACGCTCGTGCTGGGATCGGGGTTGCTCGGGCTGCCCGCCCTCGGGCACCTGGCCACCGACCAGCTCTGGGCGGTCACGGGCCTGGCCGCGCTGCGCGGCCTCGGGTTCGGCGTGATCACGGTGTGCGGGGCGACCGCCGTGGCCGCCCTGGTCGAGCCGAGCCGCCGCGGACGGGCCCTCGGCGCGTTCGGCCTGTCGAGCGCCGCGCCGCAGTTCGTCCTGGTCCCGGCCGCCCCCTGGCTCGCCGAGCGGGCCGGGTTCTGGCTCGTCTTCGTGCTCGCCGCCGTGCCCGCGCTGGCCATGCCGCTGGCCGGGCCGATCGCGCGGACGGCCGGTGACAGCGGCCGTGCCCCGGCCGGCGGCTCCGGCCCCGGCCCGGCGGCTTTGCGGCGCGTGCTGGCCGGGCCGATCGCGGCGCTGGCCGTGATCACCGCGTCGGGCGGGGCCATCCTCACGTTCGCGCCGCACATCCTGGCCAGCCCGGCCCTGGTCTTCTGGGGGCTGTTCGCGTTCACCGGCGCGGCCGCGGTCAGCCGGTGGGCGGTCGGCGGGATCGCGGACCGGTTCGGGCCCGCTCCGGCGCTCGCCCCGCTCCTGTTCACCGGCGCGGTGGGGCTGGCCGCGATCGGCCTGCGGGCGGACGGCGTCCACGACGCCGGGGCCCGCGCCCTGGTCATCGCGGGCCTGTTCGTGGCGGGGATCGCGTACGGCGGCGTGCAGAACCTGACGCTGGCGCAGGCGTTCAGCGCCGCCGGGGAACCGGCCCGGGCCACGGTCAGCGTGGTGTGGAATCTCAGCTTCGACGCCGGGACCGGGATCGGCGCGTTCGGGACCGGCGCCATCGCGACCGCGACCTCGTATCCGGTCGCGTTCGCCGTTCTCGCGCTGGCCGTCGCGGTCGCGGGCGTCGGCTGGGCCGTCAGGACCCGGTCGTGACCAGCTCGCGGGTCTCCGTCAGCTCAGGCTGGCGCGGGGCGGGTACGGCGGCGGGCGGTCGGTGCGAGGCCGTGGTCGTGCGGGCCAGGAGAACCACGCCGGTCATGACGACCAGCGCCTCGCCGGCTGCCCACAGGGGGTGGCCGAAGCTGGCCGGCTCGTGCAGGACCCAGGCCCCGAGCGCCACCGCGACCAGCGGGTCGGTGACCGTGTAGCCGGCCACGGCGACGCCGAGGTGCCCGCTCTTGTAGGCGCCCTGCTCGAGCAGCAGCCCGGTCACGGCGGTGACGGCGATGACCGGTGTCACCCAGCCGATCAGGCCGGCCGCGCCGTGCAGTTCGACCCGGTGGGACAGCAAGCGAACGAGCGCGGCGGTGGTCCCGAAGGCGATGCCGGAACCGCAGCCGAGCAGCAGGGTTCGCAGCGCGCCGGACGCCCGCAGCGCGACCAGGGTGAGTATCCCCAGGGCGCCGACGACCGCCGGGGCCAGCACGGCCAGGGCGCGCCCGGACAGGACGGGCTCGGCGGCGGAGACCTTCATCTGGGTGAGCAGCGCGGCCAGGCCGGCGACCATGACGGCCGCGGCGGCGAGCTCGCGCAGACGCGGCCGGCGGCGGGCGACCAGGGCCCCGATCGGCAGCGCGAACAGGACCGTGGTCACGCCGACCGGCTGGACGACCGCCAGCGGCGCCCACGCCAGGGCCAGCACGTGCAGCACCTCGCCGACCCCCATGACGGCGAAGCCGGCCAGCCAGATGGGGCGCCGCAGCACCTGCCACAGCAGTCCGGGGTGAACGACGCGCTGAGTCGCCGTCGCGCTGGCTTCCTTCTGCTCCAGGGCGGCGCCGATGGCGTAGCACAGGGCCGCGAGCAGGGCCGCGGCCACCGCCGCGTATGCCGTCGAGATTCCCATGCCTTAACTCTGCTCGCCGGGGGCCGCCGGCACATGCCAGCCAGGCCCCCAATCATTTGGGGGGATAACCCCACCTCACGGCGATGTCAGCACCAAGGCGGCCACGCCCGGCCGGCCCGCCGCGCGGTGTGATGGGATCAATGCCATGACAGCGGTCGAAGGGGATGTGGAGGCGGGCTTCGAGCGGGTCCGGGAGGCGTTCGGCGGCAACTTCGAGCACGGCGGTGACGTGGGAGCGGCGCTCTGCGTGTACCGGCACGGCCGCAAGGTGGTCGACCTGCGGGGCGGCCTGGCCGACGCCGGGGCGGGCCGCTCGTGGGCCCGGGACACGCTGCAGCTGGTGTACTCGGCGACCAAGGCCGCCACGGCGACCTGCGCGCACCTGCTGGCGCAGCGGGGCGAGCTCGACCTGGACCAGCCGGTGGCGTCCTACTGGCCCGAGTTCGCGGCGGCGGGCAAGGCGGAGATCCCGGTCCGCTGGCTGCTGTCGCACCGGGCCGGGCTGCCCGTCATCGACCGGCCCATCCTGCTGGACGCCCTGCTGGCCTGGGATCCGATGACGGCCGCGCTGGCGGCCCAGCGGCCGGTGTGGGAGCCGGGCACCGCCCACGGGTACCACGGCCGGACCTACGGCTGGCTGGTCGGGGAGGTCATCAGGCGGGTCAGCGGCCGCAGCGTCGGGACGTTCTTCGCCGACGAGATCGCCGGGCCGGCCGGGCTCGACTTCTTCATCGGGCTGCCGGCGGCCGAACGGGGGCGGGTCAGCCAGCTGGTCATCGACGACCCGCCGGGACCCGAGACCGTCGCGGCCATCCCGATCGAGCAGGTTCCCGAGCAGTTCCGCCCGCTGCTGGCGGCGTTCTCCGATCCTGCTTCGCTGATGAACCGGGCTTTCGGGCTCAGCGTGCCCGACATCGACTTCAACTCCCCCGCGGCGCAGGCGGCCGAGATCCCCTCGAGCAACGGGATCTGCACCGCGGACGGGCTGGCCCGGCTCTACGCCGGCCTGATCGGCGAGGTGGACGGCGTCCGGATCCTGGATCCGGACGCCACCGCGGCGGCGGCCGCGGAGCAGGCGGCCGGGACCGACCAGGTGCTGCTGGTGCCCACCCGGTTCGCGTCGGGGTTCATGCTCCCGACGAGCGAGTCACCGCTGGGCGGGCCCAGCTCGTTCGGCCATCCGGGCCGTGGCGGGTCGCTCGGTTACGCCGACCCGGACAGCGGGATCGCGTTCGGCTACGTGGTCAGCCACATCCGGCAGGACATGAACGACACCCGCGCCGCCACCCTGGTCAACGCGGTCCGGGGCTGCCTGGGTTAACGGCCTGCCTACGTCACCAACCAGACGAGCAGCACGGTCCCGGTGATCACGAACTAGCCGGCGGGCCGGCCCGGCGCCCGTGCGGGCCGGCCCGCCGTTAACGGATCAGCAGCTCACGACGGGCATGGACTTTTCCAGCCGGGACGGGGGAATGTCGGGCAGGCGGTTCACGACGGTCTCGCGGACCTGGGCGGTCGAGGCGATCACCGTGCCCGCCGGGCCCTCCCCCGCGACTGCCTTGGTCAGCACGCCACCCTCGCCGATAAGCTGGTACGTCTTCGGGTCGAAGATCAGCGCCGCGCCCGACCGGGACACGCCGACGCCATCCCGGCCGACCGCGTTGGTCGCGTGCGGTACCACGCTGGCGCCGGGAATCGTCGCGGCGACCCGGTACAGGGCGGCGGCCAGCTTCGGCGGCACGAGCATCTCGCGCAGCATGTCGCCGATGTCGTTCCACGCCTGGGCATCGGGCCGGTTATCGCCGTTCAGGTGCTGGTAGATCCAGGTGCGCAGGCGGCCGGGGTCGGTCGGGAGCGAGGCCAGGAACGCGTACGTGCCCCGGGTGGGCGCCGTACCGGGGCAGCTGGTCACGGGCAGCGATATCCATTCGGCCGGATTGCCGCTGACCACGGGGGGAACCGGGCCCCAGGGCAGTTTGAGGTTGCTGTGCTGCACGATCTGCAGGAGCCCGGCCTGCTGGCCGTTCTCCGACTGCCAGATCTGCCGGCTGGTCCGGTACAGCCAGGACTTGCTGCTCGACCGGCCGACCTCGGTGCTGAGGTAGGTAGTCACGGAGGTGACGTAGATGAACTGGCCCGGACGCGGGACCGGCCTGGACGACGCGGCGGCCGCCGACGCCGCGCGGTTCAGCACATAGGCCGCGGTGAGCTCGGCTGGCCCGGATGCTGGCGGGGACGCAGACGCGGGGGCGGCGCCCGGACGGGGGCCGTGGATGGCCGGCCCCGGGAGCAGGCTGATCGTGAGGGCGGCGGCGGCCGCGGCGGCCGCGGCACCGATCAGGGTGGGGCGAAGCCAGCGTGTCCGGCGGGGGTGATCGCCGGTCTCCGCCGCGGCCTGAATCTCGGCGAGCAGCAGGCCCCGGGCCCGGTGCAGTTCCCCGGGCGCGCGGCCGGTCACGTCGGCCCGCAGGTCCTCGAGTTCCCGGATAGGTCCGGGATCAGTCAGGTCAGTCATGGCTGTACTCCTCGGAATTAATGTCGTCGAGCGCCTCGCGGATCTTCCGGCGGGCGCGGTTCAGCCGGGACCGGACCGTGCCCACGGGCACCTGCAGGGCCAGGGCCGCCTGGTCGTAGGTCAGTTCGGCCCAGTCCACCAGCAGCAAGGTGTCGCGGTCGGCGGGTTTCAGCCGGGCCAGGGCGGCCGCGATCACACGCCGCTGGCCGGTCGCGGCGACCCGGGCGACGACCTCGTCGGCGGGCGACTCGACGACGGCGCCGGCGTCGGCCCGGGCGAGCGCCCGGTAGAGCCTGACCTCGGCCTGCCGATGCCGGCTGATCATGTTGGTGGCGATGCCGAAGAGCCACGGCCCGGCGTCCCGGCGGGAGAGGTCATAGCGGTCCCGGCGGCGGAAGGCCACCAGGAAGGTCTCGCCGACCACGTCCTCGGCCGGGCCGGGCCCGAGCCGCCGGGCGGCGTAGCGGTGGATCTCGGTCGCATGCCGGTCGAAGATCGCGGCGAATGCCTCCGGTTCGGCACGCGAACGCTCGATCAGCGTCGCGTCGTCGGCCCGGTGATCCGCAGCGAGCGGCGGATCATCGCGGCCGAGGGTGGCGGGCTTCTCCATGCAGGACCCTTCCGTAGGTCACGGTCAAGTGAAGACACACCCCTTCTTCTTCGCAACCCCGGCCAGAGTTCACGAGCTACTCCCAGCGGAAGAAGCGGCGGGCCGCGAACCCGAAGATGACCGCGTAGGCGACCAGGACCAGCAGTGGCCTGGCCGGCGGGAAGCCGGCCTGCATCGAGTCCTGGATGGCCTCCACGGCCGCGCCGAGCGGGGTGTAGTTGCTGATGTCCTGCAGGAGCTGCGGCATCAGCGCGCGGGGCAGCCACAGGCCGGCGAAGAACATCAGCGGGATCAGCGCCAGCCGGCCGATGGCGTTCACGCTGCCGGAGGTCGGGGCGACCGCGGCGATCAGCAGTCCCAGGGCGAAGACCCCGGCGATGGCCAGCAGGCAGGACAACGCCAGGCCGGCCACGCTTTTCGGGGTCGCGGCCCCGAAGACGGTGACGCCCGCGAGGTTGACGATCAGCAGGCCGGCCAGCGCGATGCTCAGCTGGACCACGACCTGCGCGGCGAGCAGCCAGGAGGGGGGTACCGGAGTGGTCGACAGGCGGCGCAGGACGCCGAGCTCGCGGTAGGAGACCATCGGCCCCGGCACGCCGAGCAGGGCCAGCATGGTCAGCCCGAGCACCATGATGATGGGCAGGTAGGCGTCGAACAGGGTGAGCCCGCCCAGGGTCGAGACGACCGTGTTGGAGGAGGGCAGCGAGCCGAAGATGATCAGCAGGATCACCGGGAGGCCGATGCTGCCGATGAGGGGAAGCGGCTGCCTGCGGGCTAGCCGGGCCTCGTTGCGCACGATCTGGCCGAACGCGGCTCCGCGCGCCGTCCCGGGCAGCGGGAGCTGCCGCGCCCGTGGCATGCCAGTGGTGTAGACGCCAGTGGAGTTCATGCCAGCGCCCCTTCGGAATGCAGGTGGCTTCCGGTCAGCTTGACGAAGGCGTCCTCGAGGTTCGAGGAGTCGAGCTGGACGTCGCGGGCGGTCACGCCGGCCGCGTGCAGGGTGAGGATCACGGCGTTGACGAGCTCGCCGCTCCCGGTGACGACGACGTGCTGGCCCAGGTGCTCGAGGCCGGTCACCTCGGGCAGCCCGGTCAGCAGCTGATCGTCGAACGGGGCCGAGGGCAGGAACCGGACGGTCTTGCCGCCGCGGGCCCGCTCGGCCAGGGCGGCCGGGGCATCCAGCGCCACGACCCGGCCGCTGTCGATCAGGGCCACCCGGTCGCAGAGCCGCTCGGCTTCCTCCATGAAGTGGGTGACCAGGACGATCGTCACGCCGCGGGCGCGGATGCCCTCGATGAGCTCCCAGGTGTCGCGGCGGGCCTGCGGGTCCAGGCCGGTGGTCATCTCGTCGAGCACCGCGACCTTCGGGCGGCCGATGAGGGCCAGCGCGACGGACAGCCGCTGCCGCTGGCCGCCGGACAGGGACTTGTAGTAGTCCCCGCGCTTGGAGCTGAGCCCGAGCACCTCGGTCAGCTCGTCCACGTCGGCCGGCTCGCGGTAGAAAGACCGGTACTCGTCGAGGATCTCGCCGACCCGCAGCTTGCCGGGCAGCGCGCCCGACTGCAGCTGCACGCCCACGATCTCGCGGATCTCGTCCCGGTTTTGTCGCGAGTCGAGCCCGCGGATGCGGATCGAGCCCGCGTCGGCGGTCCTGAGCCCGATGGCGCACTCGACCGTGGTTGTCTTGCCTGCCCCGTTCGGGCCGAGAATGCCGAAGATCTCCCCTTCGGCGACGGACAGCGATACGTCGTCGACCGCGACCAGCGGGCCGTACGTCTTGCGGAGGTGCTCGATCTCCACTGCTGGCAGTCCCATGACCGCCTCCCTTGATCCCGAAAACTGATATCACTATGATAAGCAAGTAATATCTTGCCAGTCAACTGGAGGTGGTGGCGATGGCCGCGGAGGTCCCGGTGGAGCTGAGTAGCTCCCCGCCGATGTCAGAGCACGGTGCCTGGTCCAGACCCGGCGTGCGGGTCCTGGTCGCCGGCATCGTGATGATCCTGGCCGGCGGCGCGCTGCTCGGCCTGGGCGTGGCCCTGGGCGCGCACGGCGCGGGCTCGCAGACGCTGATCGCGCTGGCCATCGTGGCGTTCATCGCGGCCCACTTCACCCTGCGCGGGCTGACGCCGGTGATATCCGGTGAGGCGCGGGTGGTGCAGCTGTTCGGCCGGTACCGGGGCACGGTGCGCGAGCCGGGGCTGCACTGGGTCAACCCGTTCGCCCGGCGGCTCAAGGTATCCACCCGGATCCGGAACCTCGAGACGGCGACGGCCAAGGTCAACGACCTTGACGGAAACCCGATCGAGATCGCCGCCGTGGTGGTCTGGCAGGTCCAGGACACCGCGCAGGCGCTCTACTCGGTCGATGACTTCCTGAGCTTCGTCGCCATCCAGGCCGAGACCGCCGTCCGGCACATCGCGTCGAGCTACCCCTACACGGCCGGCGAGGGCGTTCTCTCGCTGCGCGAGAACGCCGACGTGATCACCGGGGAGCTGTCGACCGAGATATCGGCGCGAGTGCGGTCGGCCGGGGTGACGATCATCGAGTCGCGGCTGACCCGGCTGTCCTATGCTCCGGAGATCGCCCAGGCCATGCTGCGCCAGCAGCAGGCCAGCGCCGTGGTCGGCGCGCGGACGCGGATCGTCGAGGGCGCGGTCGGCATGGTGCAGCTGGCGCTGCGGCGGCTGCAGGAGGAGGACGTGGTCGAGCTGGACGAGGAGCGGAAGGCCGCGATGGTGTCCAACCTGCTCGTGGTGCTGTGCAGCGAGCAGGCCACCCAGCAGGTCGTCAACACCGGCTCGCTCTACCAGTAGATGGCCCGGTAAATGGCAGAACGGAAGGGCATTCTGCTGCGGCTCGACCCGGCGGTGCACGACGCCCTGGCCCGGTGGGCCAGCGACGAGCTGCGCAGCACCAATGCCCAGATCGAGTTCCTGCTGCGCCGGGCGCTGGCCGACGCGGGGCGGATGCCGGGCAAGGCGGGTGAAATGCGCAAGCCCGGCCGCCCGCGGACTAGGCCGCAGGACTGAGGTCTGCGGTCAGCGCCAGTAGACGGCTTTGACCCAGATGGTGCACAGGGCGTCCAGGGCGCGCTCGTCGTCGAAGGGGACGTCCTTCTCGCCGCCCTGGCCGAGCCAGATGTAGCAGAAGTGCTCCAGCATGGCGGACAGGGCCGAGGCCGTCATCACCGGATCGACGCCCGGGCAGTAGCCGTCCGCCTGGGCCGCCTGGATGGAGCCCGCTATCCGGCTGATGGCCTCGCCGCGCAGCTCGAGCCAGCGGTCCCGGAAGCGGCCCTCGATCATGGCCGCCTGGAAGATCCCGATCAGCTCGCCGCGGCGGCGGCCGTAGGTGCGCCAGAAGCCGATGACCGCCTCGCGCAGCGCCTCCTCGCCGGACAGGCCGGCCCGGTACGGCAGCGCGGCCAGCTGGGTGGCCTCGGCGTGGAACTCCTCGGCCAGCGCGATGAGCAGGTCGGCCTTGGTGTCGTAGTAGTTGTAGAACGAGGCCACCGACCGGCCGGCCGCCGCGGCGATGTCGCTGATCTTGGCGTTGAGGTAGCCGTCACGGGCGAACACCAGCCGGGCGGCCGCACGGAAGGCCTCGTCGGTCCGCTGCCCCTTGGTCGCGGCCTTCTCGAGGGGCGGCCCGGTGCTCAACGGTACGGTGCTAAACGGTGCGGTCGGCCGCGGTCTTGGGCTCGTGCGCGACGTCGCCGGGCTGGCCCATCGCCCGCCGCCAGCAGGCGAACTCCAGCACGATGCCGTCCGGGCCCTGGAAGTAGAACGAGCGGACGAACACCCCGGGGTGCAGTTCCCTGGCCACGCCGGCCTCGCTGTCGTCGTGGTCCAGGATCGGGCTGACCCTGACGCCCTTGTTCACCAGCTTGTCGCGGTACTCCAGGAACTTGTCCTCGGGCACGTTGAACGCGATGTGGTTCATCGAGCCGACCGCGCTGGTCCACTCCCCCAGGCCGGGCGCGTTCACCGGTGCGGAGATGCCGGGCATTCCTTCCGGGGCGTCGGGGAACCAGAAGAAGGCCAGCGTGTTACCGCCGCCCATGTCGAAGAAGAAGTGCTGGCCCCGGTGGCCGGAAAGCTCGATCGTCTTGACCAGGCGCATGCCCAGGACGTCGGTGTAGAACGCCATGGTCTCCTTCATGTCCGAGCAGACCAGCGCCAGGTGGTTGACGCCGGCGAGCGCGAATTCCTCGTTCTGCCATTCCATGGGCCCTCCTCAGGTTCGTCAAAACTAAATCTAAACTCAGATTCAGTTTCTGGGAAGGGCGGATGGGTGCCCTGCTGGCCGCGGTCACGGCTATCGTTTCTGCTGTGCAGAAACCAGCGTCTTCACCGCAGCCGGCCTACCCGATTACGTCGGTCGACAACGCGCTGCGGCTGCTGGTGCTGTTCCGCGACCGGCCGCGGGTCCGGTTGTCCGAGGCCAGCGAGTACCTGGGCGTCGCCCACTCCACCGCGCACCGGCTGATGGCGATGCTGGCCTTGCACGGGTTCGTCCGGCAGGAGGCGGATTCGCGGGCCTACGTGGCGGGCCCGGTGCTGACCGAGATCGGCCTGGCCGCGGTGCGCGAGCTCGACATCCGGCTGCACGCCCGGCCGGCCCTGGAGCAGCTGGCCGCCGCGCTCGGCGAGACCGTGCACCTGGCCGTGCTCGAGGGCGGCAGCGTGCGGTACCTGGACGCGGTGGAGAGCCCGCGGGCGCTGCGGGTCGCCGCGCGCACCGGCACGACCCTCGCGGCCAACTGCACCGCGTCGGGCAAGGCGCTGCTGGCCGAGCTGCCCGCCGCCGAGGTGACGGCACTGTTCGGCAATGCTGACGGGTCCGGGCTGACCGCGCTGACCGGGCGGTCCATCACCACGCTGCCGCGGCTGCGGGCCGAGCTGGCCCGGGTGCGCGAGCGGGGCTGCGCGGTGAACGTCGAGGAGAGCGAGGACGGGGTCGCCTCGGTGGCGGTGGCGGTGCACGGCCCGCGGCTGGCCCCGGCCGCGGCGCTGGCCGTGTCGGGGCCGGTGTCGCGGATGACCGGCGAGGTCATCGGCCGGATCGAGGCCGGGCTGCGGGAGCGGGCCGCGTGGCTGGCGGCGCAGCTGGCCCGGGCTACCTAACCTGGCAGCGCCACCTGGCTATGTGGCTATTTGACGCCGGCGCCGCCGTCGGAGTGGACGACGGTGCCGGTGATGCCGCGGGCCCGGTCCGAGGCCAGGAACACGTAGCTGCCCGCGTGATCCTCGCCGCTGAGCGCGACCTGCAGCGGCGTGCGGCGGCGGAGGTCCTCCTCGCGGCCGGCCGTAGCGCCCAGGACCCGCTGGTCCAGGCCCATGCTGCGGGGGCCGGTGAGCTCGGTGCCCAGCGTGCCGCCCGGCGCGACGCCGTTGACCCGCACGTCGGGGGCCAGCTCGTGGGCGAGCGCGATCACGCAGCCGCGGACGGCGAACTTGGACGCCACGTAGAGGATGCCGCCGCGGCCGGGATAGAAGCCGGACGTGGAGACGGTCAGCACGACCGAACCGCCCGCCCGGCGCAGCTCGGGCAGCGCCGCCTGCACGGTGACCAGCTGGCTCTTGACGTTGACGGCGAACATCTCGTCGAAGGCGGCGTCGAGCTGGTCCCCGGGTATGTCGGCCAGGCCGCGGTAGAAGTCGAAGATGCCGACGCAGTTGACCAGGATGTCCAGGCCGCCGAAGGCCCTGGTGGCAGTGTCCACGGCCGCGCGGGCGTCGGCCAGGGCGGTGGCATCACCGTGGGTGATGACGGTGCCGGGCAGGTCGGCGGCCACTCGTTCGGCCTTAATTTTGTCGATTTCCAGGGCGGCGACCTGGGCACCTTCCGCCTGGAAGGCACTCAGGACGGCCCGGCCGATGCCGGAGCCCGCGCCGGCGACGAGGGCGCGCTTGCCGTCCAGCCAGCCCATCAGGTGTCTTCCGGACCGTGCGGGGTGGCCAGGATTTTTGTGAAGAAGTCGTGGTCCTGCCAGGTCAGGGCCTCGAGTTCGAGCGGGCAGAGGAGGATCTGGCGGCCCGAGGCGGGGACGGCGATCCGCAGCCGGACGCCGTTGCGGGTCTGTACTGGCTCCACGACGACCTCGCTGAACTCGTTGCCCAGCCTGATTTCGCTCACAGGAACACCGCCAGGTTCTGGGTGCGGATCACGGCCTCGTCCGCGGTGATCTCGCGGCGGGCCAGCTTCAAGCCGGTACTCGTCTCCCGGAGCCGGTCGGTGCGGCCGGCCGAGAGCAGGTCGGCGTCGCGGGTGTCGCCGCGGCTGCGGAACAGCAGCAGGGCGGACTCGACCTCGAGTCCGCCGTCGTGGCGGAAGGTGCGGACGTTGGTGACGAAGTGCCGGGTCCGGGACGGCGGGTCCTCGGTCCAGGCGTGGTCGGTGGCCAGCCGCTGGACCCGCTTGCGCAGCGCGTACAGGTCCTCGTCGAAGTGGCCCATGCCGTTGCTCACGGGCGCGCCGCGGGCGGTGGTCACCCGGACCGGCATGACGTAGCGGATGTCTTCGGTGAGGAGGTCCAGCCAGCCGGGGTAGTCGGCGGCGTCGAGCAGGGCCGCCTCCTCGACCAGGAACTGGTGCGCGGCCTGGTGATCCGGGTCAGCGTACGGGAGGGGTTTTTGCTTGCTCATCGGGCTACGCCCAGGTCGGTAGCGGCGTGGGTTTTCGGTTCGCGTTCGAGGTGGTCGCTCCACTGGCTCAGCCAGTGCCGCTGGCCGTACTCGCCGAAGCCCTGGTAGGCGACGCCGGGGCCGGCGAAGTTCGCGATCGGCGGCTTGAGCGGCTTGCCGTCCGGGGCCAGCCCCATCCGGCTGTTGAGGTTCAGCCGCCGGGCCATCGACCCGGTGGCCATGTCGGTGATCGACACCCAGTTCTCCACGTCGTCCTGCTCGAACATGCCCGAGATGCCGAAGCACATCAGGTAGGCCTTGTAGGAGTCCCTCTTGAACTCCTCCGGGGCGGCGGCGTCGACCGCGAACCAGGACAGGACCTCGGTTTCGGTTGCGCTGACCGGCTGCCACTGGCGCAGGGAGATGAAGGGCGCGACGGTGCCCTGGTCGTCGATCTGGGGCCAGTTGTGGACCAGGCTCAGGTTGGGGAACAAGGTGGCGGCGGACACCATGAAGCCGCTTTCCGCGATGAGGGCTTTCTGCCGATCTGACCAGGTGTCCGCCATGGCCGGGATCATCGCGTCCGGGTAGCCGACGTACCTGAGCTGGCTCTCGAAGTCGCCGCCGGGGGGCAGCTTATAGGTGGTGCCGGCGCCCGGGCCGGCCTGGTACAGGGCGCCTTCCTTGCGCTTGTTCGCCTTCGGCTCGCGGAACAGGCCGATCTCGACCACGCTGGCGTGGGTGTGCGGCGTGTGATAGCTGTCGCCGGCGAAGTTCTCCGCGCCGATCTTCCAGTTGGACTTGACCCGCCAGCGCTGCGGGCCGCGCAGCTCGATCCCGGCCGGGCTCTGGTTGACGTAGAAGTCCAGGTAGAAGGCGAAGTCGCCGAGGTAGTCGCGGAGCTTTGGTGCGTCCGGGTCGAGGCTGGCGAAGATCAAACCGCGATAGGTGTCTGTCGACGGCGCGGGCAGCAAGCGCTGGTTCTCGCGGGCGAAGCCGTCTTCGCCGCCGTAGGCGTCCTCGTGGAACGGCAGGCCGGCCAGGCGGCCGTCGTTGCGGTAGGTCCAGGCGTGGTACGGGCAGCGGAAGTGGCTCGCGTTGCCCAGCTCGGCCCGGCACAGCTGCATGCCGCGGTGCAGGCACATGTTGAACATGACCCTGACGGTTCCTTTTTCGTCCCGGGCCACGATGAACGAGTCGGCCAGCACCCGGCGGACCACGTAGTCGCCGGGATCGGGGATCTCGGACTCGTGCGCCAGGTACACCCAGGACCGCGCGAACAGCCGGTCGCGTTCCAGCGCGAAGATCTCCGGGTCGCCGTAGACATGGGCCGGGATCATGCCCCGCCGCACCTGGCTGACGACGGCGGCTACGTCGATCATGGTTATCAGCATTCCTTCGGTGAAGCTTTTGGCCTGGAGTCTGTCCTGCAGAAGTCGTTTCTGCCAGGATACGATGCGGGCGAAAGGCAGGCACGAGATGCAGATAGGCCTATCGATCGCGTCGCACAGCGGGCTGCCGCCGGCCGCGGTCGGGGCGGTGGCGGCCCTGGCCGAGCAGGCTGGGTTCGGCGCGGTGTTCGTCGCCGAGGGGCACGGCGACGCCCTGGCCCTGTGCCATCCGGTGGCGGCGGCGACCGGGCGGGTGCGGGTGGGGACCGCGATCGCGAACGCGGCGCTGCGGCTGCCGGTGCTGGCGGCCAAGACCGCGGCCCAGCTCGACCACGCGACCGGCGGCCGGTTCGTGCTCGGCCTGGGGGTGGCGAACACGATCATGAACGGCCGGTTCGGCATCGCGCCGTTCGCGCCGCTGCCGATGATCGAGGAGTACGTGGGCGTCGTGCGGGCCGTGCTGGGCGGGTCGCCGGGCTTTGACGGCGCCGTGTACCGGACCGGGACGGTGCCGCTCGACAGCCCGCCGGTCCGGGCCGGTCTGCCCGTCTACCTGGCCGCGCTGGGGCCGCGGATGCTCGCGCTGGCGGGCCGGATCGCCGACGGGGTGATCCTCAACCTGATGACGCCGGCCCAGGCGGGTGCGGCGGCTGGCGTCGTCCGCGCGGCCGCGCGGGCGGCCGGGCGGGATCCGGCGTCGGTCGAGATCGTATGCGTGGTGCACTGCGCGCTGTCTTCCGATCCGGCGGCGGCTGCGGCGGCGGCGCGGGCTATGGTGCTACGTTATGTGCTACATCCGGCTGTGCCGCGACTGTTTGGCGAGCTAGACGGCTCTGGGGTTGGTCCTGATCTGGGTGGCGTGCGCGAGCTGCTGCTGGCGGGCGACCCGTCAGGTGCTGTCGGACGGGTGCCGCAGCGGGTGGCCGACGGGTTCGTGGCGCACGGTGACGCGGCGCGGTGCGCGGAGCGGGTGGCGCAGTACCGGGCCGCCGGGGTGGACCTGCCGGTCCTGTTCCCGGTGCCGGTCGGCGGCGACTGGGGCTACGAGAAGGTCGTTACTGCTCTGGGCGCCGTTTTGGCGTCCTTGACCTAGGGAGGCAGCTATCAGCGAGGAACTCGTCATCCGCTTCTTCAGCGCGCTGGAAGCCGGCGACATCGGCACCCTGGAGGAGATCTACGCGCCGGACGCGGTCATCTGGCACAACGACGACCTGCTCGAGCAGCCGGTCGAGGACAACCTGAAGACGCTGCGGGGCCTGCACCGGGTGGTGTCCGGCCTGCACTACGAGATCATCCGGCGGGTCCCGGCCCCGGACGGGGTGCTGCAGCAGCACATCCTGCGCGGACGGCTGCCCGACGGCTCCGACGTCGCGCTGCACGCCGCCATGTACCTGCAGGTCCGCGACGGCCATATCACCCGGATCGAGGAGTACCTGGACTCCGGGCAGCGTGCCAAGATCAAGGCCGCCCGCGACGCCCTCACCAGCTAGCCCTCAGGGGTGTTGCTAAGCGGTTGGCTTCGGCCGGGATCCAGAAATTGCACTGGTGCCGGGCGGAGAAGTTCGTCTCGGCCTGGGGGCGCGGCGGGACCAGGGACAGCATGCGCTGGCTGGCGGGGCTGAAGCGGGGCCAGCCGGCGGCCGGGACCCCGGTCTTGGCCATGGTGGTCCAGTCCTGCTTCATGGCCTCGGCGAGCTGCTGCTGGGCGGCGGTGAGGCTGGCCGGGTGCGGGACGGCGACCTGGCTGAACAGGTACTGCAGCTCGGATGCGTGGGCCGCGCCGTAGGGGAAGCTGACCGGGGGCAGGAACAGTTCCGGCGCCTTCTCGTCGTTGAACTCGTAGGCGTACGTGGGCACGTACCGCGCGAGCGACTGGTCGAAGGACAGCGAGTGGCAGGCGAAGATCGCGTCGGTGCCGACCGCGCCGAGGGCGACCGCCGGGCTGGAGAAATGGCTGAGCGGGTAGCGCGCGGCGATGGCGCCCGCGGCGGCCGCGGGCACGCTGAGCGTAGAGGCGATCATGTTCTGGTAGTTCGCCGCGGTTACCTTGGCACCGAGAAGCTCGAAGCCGGCCACGAACAGCCGCCACTCGTCGTGGTTGGTGCCGATCATCACCGGCACCCGGTTGAACTGCCCGCTGGCCAGCGCGGTCTTGATCGGCTGCTTGAGCACGGTGCCGTCGACGTCGGGCATGTAGCCGACGGGGTCCTGGTTGGCCAGGATGGTGGACACCGGCACGCTGCGCAGGCAGGAAGCGCTGTTGCCGGCGCACCCGGCCTTGGTGGCGAAGGCCTGGCCGGCGGCTTCGGCGGTGGCCAGCGACTGCTGGGCCGGGTTGTAACTCCCGCTCTCCACGATGGCCTTCTGGAAGAGCCCGCGCGCGCCGGGCGAGACCAGCTGGGACAGGGTGGACAGGCCGCCCGCCGACTCGCCGAACACGGTCACGTTGCCCGGGTTGCCGCCGAACCCGCGGATGTTGCGCTGCACCCAGCGCAGCGCGGCCTGCTGGTCCATCAGGCCGTAGTTGCCCGACGGGCCGCCCGGGCGGCCGGCCAGCGCGGCGTCGGCCAGGAAGCCGAGGGCGCCGAGCCGGTAGTTGATGGTGACGACGATGACGCCGTGCCCGACCAGCCCGGTGGGGTTGTACTCATCCCCCGCGCCGGTGCGCAGCGAGCCGCCGTGCACCCAGAACATCACCGGCAGGTTGCGGGCCTTGGCCCGCTGGGTTCCGGCCCGCTGGGTTCCGGCCGGGGTGAACACGTTCAGGTAGAGGCAGTTCTCCGACGAGCTGGCCACGCCGAACGAGGATGACGGCTGCGGGCAGTGCGGGGCGAAACTGGTCGCGGCGCGGACGCCGTGCCAGGGTTTAGGCAATTGCGGCGGACGCCAGCGCAGCGGGCCGACCGGGGGTGCCGCGTACGGGATGCCCAGGAACTCGTCGGTCGCCGCGACCGGCTTGCCGCGCACGGCGCCGCCGGCGGTGGACACGACGAGGCTCCCGCCCTGGCTGGCGCCGGGGGCAGAGCTACGGCTGGGGGTAGCCGTGGCGCTGGTGTTGGCGGTGGCGCTGGTGCAGGCGGCTGCCGTGATGAGCACCGCGACGACCGCGGCGCCCTTCACCAGTCCGGTTCGTACACAGTGCCTGGCCGGTATCGCTCGCATCGTCGCGTTCGCCTCTTCGAGACTGGAACAGTCTGATTGAGTCAGATAATTACGATATAGGCAAAACGCTCAGATGTTGAGAGAAACCCTTGCGCCATAGGCATTTCGGCGCCAGCGCAGGCCGGCTGAGCGTCGCCTCGCTGCTGCTGTTGACTGTCCACAGTGGCCCTTGCGACGGCTGCAGCTACTGGGGCCGCTGTGCATGTCGATGCGGGCTGCAGGCCTGCTCGGGGGAAGCGGTAACGACATCGATGGAGCATCGATGCTGCTGGGACGACATTGATGTTCCATCGATGTCGTTGTCGGAGGTCTTGCCTCGTGATCAGTGGGTTCGGCGGGGCGGGCGCGACGGTTGAGGTTGCCGACCCGGGAGCCGGGCTTGGCCCGGACCGCGTAAGCACTAAGCCGGAGCCCGGACCGCGCCGGGACGTCCCGGCGCGGGAGCTGCCGGTTGCCTCGGAGCCTGTTACCGGTGGTACTCGCGCATTATGGGTACTTTGAACGCATGGCGCGTCCCGGGCGGCCCGAAGATGCCGAGGATTCTTCGGTCCCTATCTGGCTCAAGCTCTCCGCGGTCGATTCCGCGAAGATGGAGCAGGTGCTGGCGCGGCCTGAGTTCGAGGGCTGGACCAAGGGCGAGTGGTGCCTGGAGATCATCCAGACGGCCTTGCGGTATTACACCAGGCCGCGTCCGGCGGGTGAGCCCGGCCGGAGGCGCGCGCCGACGCGGCCCGCGTCCGAGCCAGCGCCGCCCTCGCCGTCCGAGCCAGCGCCGCCCTCGCCGGCCGAGCCGGAACCACCACCGGCCGGCCCTGCTCCCGCGCTGGCCGAACCCGCGTCGCCCGTCAAGCCCGCACCGCCGCCCGGCAGGGCTAAGCCGGTCACCGCTTCGCGCCCGCGGCCCGTCGCCAAGCCGACACCACCTGTCGGCGAGCCAGGGCCGAACGCATCAGAGCCGCCACCGGCCGGGCGGCCTTCCCAGCTTGAGCAGCCGTCGCAACCCCGACGGCCTTCGCAATCCCGGCGGCCCTCGCAGTCCAGTCGATCCTCCCAGACCGAGCGGCTGCCACCGACCGGACGAGCCGGGTCCGGACGCCCTGCCCAGCCCGGGGACCTGCCGACCGGAC
>JAICWX010000254.1 GCA_025934635.1 Streptosporangiaceae bacterium
ATTTCCGTCACGGCCGACCGGGCGAAGTACCACAACCTGCGCCGGCGCCCGTGGGCGGCCGTGCACGTCACCCAGCCGGACTTCCGCGCCTACGCGGTGCTCGAGGGCGCCGTCGAGCTGTCGCCGGTGGCGACCCGGCCCGACGACGACACGGTCGAGGAACTCGTCGCCTACTACCGGGCCCTGTCCGGTGAGCATGAGGACTGGGACGACTACCGCGCCGCCATGGTGGCCGACCGGCGCGCCGTCGTCCGCCTCACCCCCGACCGGGCCTACGGCGCGCTCAGCTAGCCAGGTCAAGGAGGAGAGGGTATGACCGGCCGGGTCGACTATGACGAGTTCGGGTGTGGCGGTGGGCGCGGCACCGCCTGCCCGCGGCCCGGCCAGCGCAGTGCCGGCCAGCGCACCCCCGGCCGACGCCACCCGCTACGAGTCGCTGTGGGAAGCGCTGTCCTCGGTCACCGTGCCGGTACTGCTCGCTCGCGGCACGCGGCCGGACTCGGTGCTGGACGACGAGGGAGAGCGGGAACTGCTGCGCCGCCTGCCCGGCACCGAGGTCGTTCACGTCGAGGAAGCCGGCCACAGCCTGCAGGGCGACACGCCGCTGGAGCTGGCCGAGATCATCGACCGCTTCGTCTACCGCCGGTTCGTCAACGACCGGTTCGTGTGGGGCAGTTCCAGTAACGAGTAAGCAGACTGCCCCTTCACTTCCAGATTAGCGCTCGACCCGGGGCTTGCGGCAAGACCCGGGTCATGCGGCAGAATCTGCGGCCGGATGCAACCTCAGCGAATGGGCGGTTCATGGTTGACGTGATCATTGCCGGGGGCGGGGCGACCGGCTTGATGCTGGCCGGCGAGCTGCGGCTGCACGACGTGCACGTGGTCGTGCTGGAGAAAGAGGAGGAGCCGAACGAGCATGCCCGCGCGCTGGGCCTGCACATGCGCAGCATCGAGGTGATGGACCAGCGCGGCCTGCTGGAGCGGTTCCTCGCACTCGGCACGCAGTACCCGGTGCGCGCCTCCTTCGCCGGCATCGTCAAGCCGGCCCCGGCCCGGCTGGACACCGCGCACGCCTACCTGCTCGGCATCCCGCAGAACATCACCGAGCGCCTGCTGGCCGAGCACGCCGTCGAAGCCGGCACCGAGCTCCGGCGCGGCTGCGAGCTGACCGGGCTGAGCCAGGACGAGGGCGGGGTGACGGCCGAGCTGGCTGACGGCACGCGGCTGCGCGGACGCTACCTCGTCGGCTGCGACGGCGGCCGCAGCACCGTGCGGAAGCTGCTCGGGATCGGCTTTCCCGGCGAGCCCGCCCGGACCGAGTGGCTGCTGGCCGAGGGGGAGGTCACCGCGTCGCCGCCGGAGCTGGACGCCGTGGCGGCGCAGGCCCGCGCGACCGGGGTGCGGTTCGGTCCTTCGCCCCACGCGGCCGGGTTCTACGGCTTCGTCGTGCCCGCCGCGGACGTGGCCGAAGACCGTACTGCCCCGCCGACCCTGGAGGAGGTCAGGCAGCGGCTGCGGGCGCTGCTCGGCACCGACTTCGGCCTGCACTCGGCGCGCCGGCTGACCCGGTTCGGCGACGCCACCCGGCAGGCCGAGCGCTACCGGGACGGCCGGGTGCTGCTGGCCGGCGATGCGGCGCACATCCACCCGCCGCTGGGCGGGCAGGGCCTCAACCTCGGCCTCCAGGACGCGTTCAACCTCGGCTGGAAGCTCGCCGCCGAGATCGGCGGCTGGGCGCCGGAGACCCTGCTGGACAGCTACCAGGCCGAACGGCATCCGGTCGCCGCCGACGTGCTGACCAACACCCGGGCCCAGTCCGAGCTGCAGTCCCTCGAGCCCGGTCCCCGGGCGGCGCACCAGCTGATGTCGGAACTGATGGACTTCGAGGAGGTGACCCGCTACCTGATCGAGAAGATCACCGCGATCGGGGTCCGCTACGACTTCGGCGACGAGCATCCGCTGGTCGGCCGCCGGCTGCGGGACGTCGAGCTGAAGCGGGGGCGACTCTACGGGCTGATGCACCGGGGCCGCGGGCTGCTGCTCGACCAGGCCGGCGGGCTGTCGGTGGCGGGCTGGGCGGACCGGGTCGACCACGTCGCCGACGTGAGCGAGGAACTGGCTGCGCCCGCCGTGCTGCTGCGCCCGGACGGCCACGTGGCCTGGGCCGGCGACGACCAGGACGAGCTGCTCAGCCAGCTGTCCCGCTGGTTCGGAGCTCCCGTCAGCTGAATTGATCAGGCTGGCCCGGCAAGGTGAGTTCGTGCTCGTAGCGGCGCTGACCGTCTCACCCGCCTCGACGTGCCCCGACGGGGGACACAGAAGCCCGGCCGCGTAGGAGGCGCCCGGGTGCCCGGCGGAGCATGAGCAGCTTGCCGTCTCGCTCGAGGAGCAGGTACGCGTCCACCGGGACGAGCAGGCGATCCGTCATGGGGGCTAGGCGGTCGGGTCGTCCGGCAGGCGGCTGAGCTCGACGCCGAAGTGGTCCCGGTACGCCGCCAGCAGCGCGTCGTCCGTGTCCAGCTGCTGTTCGGCCCGGGTGCCGTGCTCGGTCTGGATGAGCAGCCGGCCGCTGATGGACACCCGGCCGCCCGGGGTCAGCCGGGAGCAGATCGTGCTCTGGGTGAAGTGCGACTGCGGCGAGGTCTGCTGGTACCAGCAGGTCGGGACGCAGTCCGCGAGCGAGACCGCCCGCGTCTCGATGCGGTACTGGGGCTTGCCGTCCCTCAGGACGTCGATGTCGGTGTCGCCGGCGTCGGCCAGCCGGAACCGGCCGGCCGGATCGTCCTGATCGTCGCGGTTATCCAGCAGCAGCGGGTAGTCGCTGTGGCTGCCGAAGCCCACGTCGGCGAGCCAGGGGCCGGTGCCGTCGGCGGGGCGGACAATGAGCGCGAGGTGGTCCAGGGGCGGGCTGAGGCCGGCCTCACCGTGCACCCGGGCGCCGACCCGGCTCACCCGGGCGCCGAGCGCCTCCAGCAGCAGCGCGAAGGCGCCGTTGAGCTCGTAGCAGAAGCCGCCGCGGCGACGGTGCACGACCTTGTCGATCAGGTCGGGCTCGTCGAGCGAGATCGGTTCGGCCAGGTGGATGCTGAGGTTCTCGAACGGCACGGTCCGCTGGTGCGCCTGGTGCAGCGCGCGCAGCCCGGCGGCGTCACTGGCAGCCGGCCCGGTGACGCCGATGCGGTTCAGGTAGGCCGCTACGGTTGCGTCATCCATCGCTTACCAGCCGTCCCGGTGGATCACCACGTCCGGATCGGGCCGGGCGGCCGGCCTGAAGTCCGTCCCCTGGGTGAAGGCGAGCGGGGTCAGCACCGCCTGCGCCACCGTGTCGTAGGGGATGCCGAGGACGTCGGCGACGTCCTGCTCGCGGGCCCGGTGCATGGACGTCCAGGCGGTGCCGAGTCCCCGGGCGCGGGCGGCCAGCATGAAGCTCCACATGCCCGGCAGGATGTTGCCCATCCCGGCCAGGGCCGAGGCCCGGTCGCGGCCCTCGTTGCAGCCGATTACCAGCACCGGCGCGTCCCCCATGTGCTCGCCGAGGTAGTCCGCCGAGCTGGCCACCCGCCGCTGCGCGGCGTCGCGCTCGGGGTCCCCGGTCGGGTTCCCCGGATAGCCCGGCGACGCCTTGTACCCGGCGTAGACCTGGCGGTAGATCTCCCCGACGGCCTGCCGCTTCTTCTCGTCCCGCACCACGACGAACCGCATCGTCACCGCGTTCGACCCGGACGGTGCCTGCAGGGCCAGCGCGACGCATGCGCGGATCAGCGGGTCGGGCACCGGGCGGGAGAAGTCCAGGCGCTTGCGGACCGCGCGGGTGGTGGACAGCAGCTGGTCCGGATCCAGGCTGAGCAAGGTCATGTCGACCAGGCTAGCCGCCGGCCCCCGGCTGAGGCTCAGCCGAAGGTGAACGAGTAGGCCTCGCATGAGGGGATATGACCGCAAGCCTCACGACGACCATGTCACTCAACGGAAGCAGGCGTCCAGGAGTTCCTGATTGCACTTAACAGCATCGATGGAGCATTAATGCCGCGATCACGACATTGATGGAGCATTCATGCCGTTTGTCGCATTAGCCGTCGGCGTCGCCGAGCAGTTCCTCGAGGAGTTCATCGACGCGGCTCTCATCGGCCTTCTTCTGCGGGGCTGACCGCGCGGCTTCGCTATGGAAGGTCTCGGTGCAGCCGAGAATCCCGGCTCCCCACAGCAATCCCCGGCCGGGCTCGCGGATGATGACATCGGCGCGGCCTGACTCGCGTTCGCCCTTGTCCGTCCGCCCCCGCCTGGTCACGTGACGAAGCCTAGCCAGGTGACACCTGCTCGGGATGTAATTCGCGGTGATCTGTTATCAAATGCGCCGCCGGACGGCTATCAAAACCGCCGGACGGCTATCAAATGCGCCGCCGGGTGGCCGGCATGACCGCCGCGGGTGCGGGCGTACGTGACCCGGCACGGCCAGGAGTGGCTGCACAGCGTGGTGTTCGCCGCGGCCGTGCCGGGTCACGTACCTGGCCCAGACCGAGGACAACCCGGACGGCCACCGGGCCCTGCCGCAGTCCGGGCTGGTCGTGCTGGAAGGCGCTCCGCACGGCGGCAACGTCAGCCATGCCCGGGAGTTCAACCAGGCGCTGATCGGCTTCCTCAGCCGGTAAGCGCCCGGAGGGTCCGCGCGTTGCGGACCGCGTTCGCGTCGCCGTCGTTGTTGAAGTAGACGAGCACGTCCCGGCCCGGCCGGTTCCATTCCCGGATCCGGTCGGCCCACCAGGCCAGGTCGGCGCCGGAGTATGAGCCGGCGTACAGGTGCTGGTGATCCGGGCCGTGCATCCGCACGTACACGAAGTCCGTGGTGGCGCGCAGCACGCACGGCAGGTTCGCCCCGCTCATCACGCAGTACGCGGCCCGGTGTTCTTCCAGCAGCGCGAAGACCTCCTGGTCATGCCAGCCGGGATGCCGGAACTCCACCGCCACCCGTATCCAGTCGGGTAGCTGCTGAAGGAAATACGCCAGCCGGGCGTCGTCGCGCGGCTGCGACGGCGGGAGCTGGACCAGCAGGACGGCCCGCTTCCCGCCCAGCTCGTGCCAGCCCGCCTCGATGCGCGGCACCCAGGTCTCCGGCGCGTACAGCTTCCGTGCGTGGGTCAGTCCCCGGGGCGCCTTCACCGACAGCCGGAAACCGTCGGGCAGCCGCTCCTGCCAGCTCCGGAACGCCGCTGGCCGGGGCCAGCGGTAGAAGCTGCTGTTGAGCTCGGCGGTGGGAAAGGCGGCGGCGTACCGGGCGAGCCGGTCCCGGGCCGGGAGCCCCGGCGGGTACAGCTCAGGGTGCCAGTGGTCGTAGCTCCACCCGGACGTGCCGATCCTGATGACCACCGGGGCCGCTCACGAGGCGGGGTCCTCCGCGGCCGGCCGGCCGGTGTCCGGTATGCCCGCGTCCAGCAGGGCGGTTGACCCGGCCGGGCGGGTCACCGCGTCCTCGGTCCGCTCCCGCAGTCGCTCGAGCGACTCGGCGTCGCCGAGCGGCACGGTCGCCTCCAGGCGTGAGCTGGCCTGCACCTCGGGCAGGTCCATGACCGCGTCGACCAGGTCGGCCCGGCTGCCCGGCGGGGTAGGCCCGGATGAGGGATGCAGCGAGGTGCGGATGGTGCCCTCGGCGTGCTCCGCCACCTCGGCCGCGGCGACCGTCTGATCGCCGTCCTTGACTTCTACCCGACGGGATTTGTCATCACTGGTCATGGCGCTCTCCTGGGATCTAGCCCGCTCCGATCCGGTAAGGCCATGCCCGTGAGTACCGAGGTGAAACAGCCGGGACCCGGCCGCGGGCGGTAACCGCAGGTCACGGGCTCGCCGCGCTGCGTCCACCGAACCGGCTGACGCCGGGCGGTTTTTTACGGAGAAAATTGGGCGAAAACCAGGATCTGGGACATCCGCAACCCGAGCAGAGCGGGAGCACAGTGACGCGGGGCGCGTGCAACGGACAGGACGCGGCGGACATGGCAGAGGGCGGGACCGGCGGCCCCTGGACGCCCATCTACGAGCGCGAGGCCGAGCTGGCCGCGCTGTCCCGGGCGCTGGCCGAGGCGCGGGACGGGACGGGCGGCCTGGTCGTCATCGAGGGCCCGGCCGGGATCGGGAAGTCGCGGCTGCTGGCCGAGACCCGGGCGGCGGCGTCCGCGCAGGGCATGGCGGTGCTCGCGGCCCGGGGGACCGACCTGGAACGGGATGCTCCCTTCGGGCTGGTCTCCGAACTGCTCGCCGGGATCTTGGCAGCTCCCGCGGGGACCGGGTCCGGCCGCCCGGTGTCCGGCCAGGCCTCGCTGGCCACCCCGCTGTTCGACCCGGGCGCTCCGCTCGCGGAGGATCCCTCGGCCCTGGTGCGCGGCCTGTACTGGCTGACGGTCGATGCCGCCTATGGTCCGCCCCGGGGCGCGGACCCGGCCGGGCTGCTGATCGAGGTGGACGACGCCCAGTGGTCCGACCGCCCGTCGCTGGCCTACCTCGCGTACCTGGCCGCCCGGATCGGCGAGCTGCCGGCCGCGCTCGTGGTCGCCGTGCGCAGCGGCGAGGAAGCCGCCGGCCAGCGGACGCTCGACTGGCTGCGCGACCGGCCGGGCGGCAGGCTGGTCAAGCCCCGGGCGCTCAGCCCGGAGGCGACCGCGCGCCTGGTGCGCGCCGAGCTGCCCGCGGCCGAGCCCGCCTTCACCCGGGCCTGCGCGGAGGTCAGCGGCGGGAATCCGTTCCTCGTCCGGGAACTGCTGAAAACACTGCTCGCCGACGGGATCACCCCGTCCGCCGCGTCGGTCTCCCGGGTACGCTCGCTGCTCCCCGATTCAGTCCTGCACTCGGTGCTGGTGCGCGTGGCGCGCCTCGGGGAGCCCGCCGAACGGCTGGCCCAGGCCGTGGCCGTGCTGGGGGACCGGGCCTCGCTGCGTCAGGCCCGGCGGCTGGCCGGCCTCGGCGCCGAGCCGGCCGAGCGGGCGGCCGACGCGCTGGCCGCCGCCCGCATCCTGGTTCCCGGCGAGCCGCTGAGCTTTACGCACCCGCTGATCGCCACCAGCGTCCTCGCCGATATCCCGGCGTTCGCCCGGTCTCGCGCTCACCGCCAGGCCGCGGACCTGCTCGCGGCCGACGGCGCGGCCTGCGACAGCATCGCCGCCCACCTGCTCCTCACCCGGCCGGACGGCGACCAGCAGACGGTAGCGGCGCTGCGGGGCGCGGCTGCGCAGGCGCTGACCCGGGGCGACCCCGGTGCCGCGGCTCACCTGCTCGCGCGGGCGCTAGCCGAGCCGCCGGCCTCGGCCGAGCGAGGTCACGTGCTGCTCGAGCTGGCGAACGCCGAGATCGAGCACGGCGACGCGGGCGCGGCCGGGCGCATCGACGAAGCCCTCCGACTGCCCGGAGCACCCGCCGACCGGGTCCGGGCGCTCACCGCGCTGGGCCGGCTGCGGTTCAACCTCGGCGAGCACGAGGCGGCGGTCGCCGCCATGGACCAGGCCCTGGCCCTGCTGGAACCGGAGGACCCGGCCCTCCCGCCGCTGCTGGTCAGCTACCTGACCGCGACGGCGTTCCGTTCGTCGCTGCATCCGCTCGGCGCCCGGCGGCTGCGCCCGGTGCTCGAGGCGGCGCGCGGCGGGCAGCCGCCAGCTGATCCCGGGCTGCTCGCCCACCTGGTGCTGCGGTTGGCCTTGGCCGCCGAGCCGGCCGAGCGCATCCGCGTGCTGGCCCGGCGCGCCACCGCTTCCGATCCGCTCGTTGACCCGGCCAGCCTGGGCATTCTTACCGGAATGGTCACCCAGGCCCTGTGCTGCGTGGACGAGCTGGCCGAGGCCGAGCGCATCTGCGAGTCGGCGCTGGCCGCCGCCCGCAGGCGCGGCTCCCTGCTGAACTTCACCATGGCCAGCTACCACCGCGCCATCGCCCGCTACCACCGCGGCGAGCTGACCGACGCCCTGGCCGACCTGGACCAGACCCTGCTCTCCACCCGTGAGGGCTGGACGGCCGGCGACGCCTGGCATGGCGGCCTCCGGATCCACATCCACGTCGAACGCGGCGACCTGGCCTCCGCGCGGGCCGCGCTGGCCTTGATCGCCGACGCGGCCCCCGGCTCGATGGACCTTCCCATCGCCCTGTTCGCGCGGGCCCGGCTGGCCCTGGCCGAGGGGCGGCCGGATGCGGCGCTGGCCGACGCGAAGGCGGCCGGCCACATTCTCGCCACCGGCTTCGACATCGACCACCCGGGCTTCGTGCCCTGGCAGCGAACCGCCGTCCTGGCCGCCCTCGCCCTCGGTCAGGCCGGCCAGGCGCAGGCCCTGGCGGCCGAGCTGATCGAGCGAGCACGCTGGTCCGGCATCCCCCGAGCCCTCGGCCTGGCCCTGCGGACCCAGGCGGCCACGGTCACGCCCGAACGGCGCTTGCCGCTCCTAGCCGAGGCGGTCGAGGTGCTCGAGCCAAGTCCCTCGGCCCTCGAACGCACCCATGCCCTGGTCGAGCTCGGTGCCGCCTGCCGCCGTGCGGGCCAGCGATCGGCGGCGGAGTCGCCGTTGCGCCGGGGGCTCCAGCTCGCCGACCGTATCGGCGCTACCCCGCTCATCCAGGCCGCCCGCCGTGAGCTGCATGCCCTCGGGCTGCGGCCCCGCCGGCCGGCCGTCACCGGCCCCGGCTCGCTGACCCCGACCGAACGCCGGGTGGCCGAGCTGGCCTCCTCGGGCCTGACCAACCGGCAGACGGCCGAGGCGCTGTTCGTCACCGTCAAGACGGTGGAGACCCACCTGGCCCGGGCCTACGGCAAGCTCGGCATCAGCACCCGCGCCGAGCTCACCCGGGCCATCGGCACCCCCCTTTCCTGAGCGCGGCCGGGACGCGACGTCACGAACCAGGCTCCGCCTACGCCGCCGCGGCCGCTCGCGTGCCGTTATGAAGTCGCCTGGTCGGCGAACGTGAGGCCGCCGGCTATGGCGGCCAGGATGCCGTAGATGAGATTGCATGTTCCGGCGGCGACGAGGAGGCCCGCCAGTGTCTCTGGATCTTGCGCGTTCTCGATGGACGGCGACAACATCCCGCTGAAGTTGAAGAAGAGGCCGCCGAACACGTTCATCGACGTTATCGCGCCTGCGTACTTCGTCTGGGGCACCGGGTAGAAGATCGGCGCGAAGGTGGGGACCATCCAGATGACGCACAACGCGAGGTCCACCCAGGGGCTTGCCTTTTTCCATCCCTCGTTCGCCTTGAACGATTGCCCCGCGTCGGCGATTACCTTGCCGGTCCCGACGCCCGTCAGGACCAGGTTGAGCAGGACGTACCAGTTCTCGTCCTGAATGTCAGGTATATCGCCGATAAAGCTTGGCATGTTGTAAGGGATGTAAAAGAGGGCCGCCAGCACGGGAGGGATGACCGATTCCGGGTACTTCTTGGCGAATCCCGCGAGGTGGGACTCCATGTAGGCGCCGTAGAGGGCCACCAGGCCGCTGTACAGCGTAAGTGCCTTGTAGGCCTGCGCGTCCGACTCTGAGTGGCCCAGACTTGGTGCACCCGGGGTGACTACTACGTAGTGACTGTCCGCCATGGTGCCAGCGGCCCGGGGTGAAACCGCCGTCACGTTGAATGCCTGCCGGATCGCGTCCCAGTCGGGGGCGTTGATCAGGGCCGTCGTCATGGCGTTGTCCGGATATGGCGCGGCGTTGGCGACGACCTTGTAGCCGATGGTCACCGGAATCGCGATAACCAGGCAGATGACGTCGAGCATGCTCAGGTCGTCGCCGGAGATCTCCGTGTACAGGGCCGAGATGACGGGAATGTCGATGGGCGCGTCCAGGATATCGAGGAACGCCTTCCCGGCCGCGGCCAGGAAGTCGATCGCGGCCAGCAGGACGTTCTCGACGCTCTGCAGGAGCGCGTCACCCAGGATGGCGAGGAAGCCCTCGATGATCTGTCCGGTCGTCAGGTCGCTGTACTTGTCGATGATGTTGGTCTTGATGCTGTCCAGCGCCGCCTGGATGACTTCCAGTTCCCGGGTGACGGCGTCCTCGAGCGCGCTGAGCGCGGCCTGCATGTCGCTGGTGAGGCTGGCGGCGTAGTCCCCCACGCTGCCGTTGACCGCGTTGCTCTTCAGATGCTGGATGCCGAAGTTACTCTGCGGGCTGCCGGAGCCCGCCGGGGGCGCTGCCGACGCCGTGGTGCCGTCCGCGGTGGCACCGGTGAGGCCCGGCGGGATATCCGCAGGGATGCCGGTCCACGATGCGAGGTAGTCCTGCAGGTCCGTGAAGGACCGCGACACCTGGGTGCGGCTGTCGGCAACGTTGGTCACGCACTTGGCCGCGTACTGGCGGAAGATGTTCCGCAGCACCTGGTGCGTCCGGACGATGTCGGCCCACTGGAAGATGAAGCCCAGCCATTTGACGAGGTCCTCGAAGAACACCTCGATCTTGGACAGGACGAACTCGACCGCCTGGACCACGGCGTCGTAGCAGTCGAGCAGCACGCGGTACGCCTGGCCGGCGATCGTGACCACGAAGTGGTACAGGCCCTCGGCCTCCTGCACGACGAAGCCCGCGACGTCGGTCGCGGCCTGCCCGAGCCAGCGGAACAGGTCCCCGGCGGCCACGGCGATGTCGCCGCCGGGATCTTCGGGTCCGGCCGTCCGCGGCCGGAAGCGCCCGGCGGCGGCCGCCCCTTCGTGGTACTCAAAGCCGCTGCCGGTGAACGACACGCCCCACACCGGCAGCACGCCGGCGTCCGCGCGGACGGCGGCCGCCCTGACCGCGGTCGGCTGCTGCCGGGAGCCGTCGGACGGCAGCCCGCCGCCGATCATGGTGAGCTGGGCAAGGGCGGACGCCGCGGCGTCGCGGTCAGCTGGCTGCACGGTGGCCGGGACAAGCGGCTGCGAGGTGCCGTCGCTGCCGGTCACCTGGACGGCGGCTAGGTCGTCGCCCGATGTGACGGCGGCCAGGGTGGCCTGCGCCTTGCTCATGGGGTTGACCGCGGCCGTGACCGCCTGCGGGCCGGTCACCGTCACCTGGAAGCAGGTGCCGGCGACCGTCGCGGTTTCCTGCACGACGGTCAGCACGCCGGTCGCGTCGGCGCTCACCTGGACCCCGGCGGCCGGCGAGAGCTGGTGGTACACGTCGTTGAGGTAGACGCTCACCGGGCTGGTGGCGGTCACTGAGAGCGCCGCGTTCGGCACCGGCACCTGGCTGTCGTCAGTGACCTGGACGTGCGTGGTGTACGTATCCTGCTCCACCACGTCGCCCAGCGCGGTGGCCGGCAGCAGGATGCTCCGCTGCGACCAGGCGGTGGTGACCGGATCCTGGGTGAGCCGGACCAGTTGCGTGCCGTCGACGTGGGCGAACAGCGTGTTGCTGCCCGCGTCGAGATTCAGGAAGAAGGCGAACTGCTCCGCGGCGGGGACCAGCGGGACGGGATGCGACCAGGCCGCCGGGTCGCTCTCGCTGCCCGCCGCGCACGCTGCGTAGCACAGCTGCCCCTGCGGGTTGATGCCCCACACGGCCGTCCGGCCGCCGTCGGTGGCGGCCGACAGGACCGCGGCGCCGGCGAAGGCCCTGCCCGCGATGACCTGCACCGGGACTGACTGGTCATGCTGGTTGCCAGGGGTGAACACGGACAGGCCGCCCGCCGCGGCGACGAACAGGCTGCTGGTCCCGGTCGCGTCGATGGCGGAGGCGATCGCGCTCGCGCCGGCGGGCAGGGCCAGCCGGGCGGGGCTGGGCGGGGCAGCCGGGCGGAAGAAGTTGTACTGGGGCGTGTAGATCAGCTCCTGGCGGCCGCCGATCGCGCCGAAGGTGTAGATGCCGGCCACCGGGTCGCCCGCCCGCTGGCCCAGGCAGCTCGCGATGCTGCCGGCGGCGAGGTCGGCGGCCAGCTTGTGCAGGTTCCACTGCCGCCCGCGGCCCGGCGTGAGGTAGTACCGGTCGAGCAACCGCAGCGGGTCACCCGGCCTGCGGATGACGTCGGCGAAGATTGTCTCGGCACCTCCGATGTTCACCAGGAACACGTCGGCGATCGTCAGCGGAGCCGGCGCCGTACCCGCGTCGAACGGGACGGCGGTCCAGCTCACGGTGGCGGCCCACCCGGCGTCGGTGGTGCCGTTGCCCAGTGACAGGTAGAGGAAATCCTGGCCGCCCGCGGTGACGACGACTGCCATGTCGACGGCCCGGGTGCCGGCGTTCTGCGCGACGGCGAATGACTTGGCGGTCACCGCCGCGCCGCCGTGCGCCGCCGCCAGCGAGGTGCTCAGGTCGATCCGGTTCCAGCCGGTCGCGGTCTGGCTCACCTCACTGGTGAGATAGAAGACGCCATCGGTGCCGATCGAGAAGAAGAGCGCGTCCCCGTCCTGGGTCTGGAGCACGTCGAAGGCCCGGTCCGGGGCCATCACCGTGGCGTGCTTGCGGTTCTTCATCAGCTCCGATTCGAAGGAGATCTTCATGCCATGACCCCCTTACAGGTTCGAGACGTAGGTGACGTGAGAGACCAGGTCGAAGTTCTCGGAGAAGGCGGCGTCGGCGAAGGTGAAGGTGGCGGCGCCCGGGAAGACGAAGTTGTCGGCGAACGACACCGGAACGTCCTTGAGGTGGCCGGAGGCGAGATTCTGCGCCC
>JAICWX010000113.1 GCA_025934635.1 Streptosporangiaceae bacterium
CAGGAGGTGCTGGCGCTCGGTACCCCGGCGATCTGGTGGGGCTCCATGCTCGCCCTGCTGTTCTGCCTGGGCTGGTGGCTGCTGCACCGCGACTGGCGGGCCGGCGCCGTCCTGCTCGGCGTCCTGGCCGGCTGGGGCCCCTGGTTCCCCCTGGTCACCCGGACCAAGTTCTACTACTACGCGCTGGAATTCGAGCCCTTCCTCATCCTCGCCATCGTCTTGTGCCTCGGCCTGATCCTCGGCCCGGCCACGGCGAGCCTGCTGCGCCGGGCCACCGGGGCGGTCATCGTCGGCACCTACGTACTGTGCGTGCTGCTGATGTTCTGGTACTTCTACGCGGTCCTGGCTGGTCAGACGATCCCGTACGAGAGCTGGCTGAGCCACATGTGGTACCGGATAGGCCGCGGCTGGATCTGAGCTGGATCCGCGCTGGGGACGCCGTCAGGACCGGCTGCGCCTTCCGGCGGCCCCGCCGTCACCGCTGGCTGCCCCTCAGCCCGCTTTCAGCTTCCCCTCAGCCCGGGTGTGCATAATTGTTTACGCCGTTAGCGCACGGGGCAGCTGCTGGCGCCATCGGCAACGTGATTTAGGCAACAGGGGGTACGTTTCCGGGCCTGTTGTACGTCTATATATACAGTGATGACAAACAACCGGAGCGAACATGAGCCGAGCCGAACACTCTAGCGAGGACCGCGCGCGCTTTGAGCGCGACGTCATTCCGCAGCTTGGCCAGCTGTACCCGGCCGCGCTCCGGATGACGAGGAACCCGACGGACGCCGAGGACCTCGTCCAGGAGACGTCGGTCAAGGCCTACGCGGCGTTCCAGCAGTTCACTCCGGGCACCAACCTGCGGGCGTGGCTGAACCGCATCCTGACCACGACGTTCATCAACGTGTACCGCAAGCGGCGCCGCGAGCCGCAGCAGGCACTCGGCGGTGACCTGCAGGAATGGCAGATGTCGGCGGACCGGCTCACGCCGCCGGTGCCCTCGGCCGAGACCGAGGCGCTGGACCGGACCACCGATTCTGACCTGCTGCGGGCGCTGCGCGAGCTGCCGGGCGAGTTCCGCACGGCCGTCTACCTGGCGGACATCGAGGGCTACCCCTACCGGGAGATCGCCGAGATCATGGGGACGCCGGTCGGGACCGTGATGTCCCGGCTGCACCGCGGCCGCCGGAAGATCAGGGAGCAGCTGATGGCGAGCGGGTTCGTCGGCAAGCCGCAGCCGGAATCCTCGGGGGCCTGAGCGACGGCGGGGGTCAGGAGCCGTACAGGGTGAGCTTGACCTCGCCGGCCTGCCAGCGGCCGATGAGGTGCAGGCCTGCCGCCGCGATCAGGGCCAGCTTCTCCTTGTCCATGCGCGTGGCCGGGACCGGGAACTTGTAGTCGCTGGCGCCGGTAACCACCCAGACGCGCCGGACGCCGGTGAACCGGCTCTTCAGCTCGGCCGGGCTGGTGATTTCCTTGCCGGTCAGGGTGGCCGAGGCGATCGCCGGCCGGCCGGCCGCGATGTCGCGGAGCCGCAGGAACGGCGCCGGGTACCCGGTGCCGAGGACGTGCATGGTGCCCGGGATGTAGAAGACGATGTCCCCGGGCTGCTCCTGGGCCGCCACGATGGCCGCGGCCCGGCGCAGGTTGTCCGGGCGGGCGGCGCTCTGCCTGATGGCGTGCTGCGGTCCGGCCAGCAGGGCGGCGAGCAGCGCGACGACCAGCGCGGCCGGCAGCCAGGCTCCGCTGAGGCCGGCCAGGCGCAGCCGGCCGAGCGGGCTCCGGGCGGCGAGCCGGACCAGCCCGGTCAGCCCCGCGCCGGCCACGATGGCCAGCGCGGGCAGGCAGAACTCGATGTACCGCACGTAGTAGACCGGCTTGACGTACGACGCCGCGATCAGCAAGAACGGCGGCACCACCAGCCAGGGCAGGGCGATCGCGGCCGGGTTGAGCGGCCGCCAGCCGTCAGCCAGCCAGGCTGCCGCCAGGCCGCCCAGCGCCAGCAGGGCCAGCGGGAGCACCAGGTCCCGGGCGCCCGCGGTGGTGCTGAGCAGCCGCTCGATCGCCTTGATGCCCGGCCGGGCCAGCCACGAGATCTGCTGCTGCTGATGGCCGGCCACGGCCAGCAGCGGGGAGAGAACGGCCACCGCGGCTACCGCGGCGGCCAGCCAGCGCAGCGGGAGCCGGCCGATCCGGCGCCCGGCCGGCCCGGCGCCGCGGGTGCTGTTCAGGTCAGCACTGGCCAGCAGCAGCGTGACGCCGTGCGCGGCCAGGATCAGCAGCCCGAAGATGTTGAACAGGCCGGTCAGCGCCACCGCCGCCGCGTACGCCAGCCACCACCGCCAGCGGCCGTCGGGCCAGGCCCGCAGCAGCAGGTAGGTGGCGATCGTGGCGAACATCGTCTCGATCGCGTAGGACCGGGCCATCTGCGCGTAGTACGTCATGTACGGCGCGGTCGCGAACAGCAGCCCCGCCAGCAGCCCGGTCAGCGCCGGGACGTCCATCCCGCGGCCCGTGCCCGTGGCCCCGGGGCCACTGGGCGGGGCGCCCGCCGGGGGGGCGGCCGCCGCGGTGAACCCGGTCGCGATCACCATGGCGCACAGCGAGGGGAACCGCAGCGCGGTGGCCGAGGTGCCGATCACCCCCGCGACCACGTGCATCAGCAGGTAGTAGGCACCGTGCACGGCATCCTGATGGCCGAGCAGGGCAAAGACCTGACCGAACGGGCGGCCGATCGCGTCCTTGGTATAGGCCTCGTCCCGCCAGAGCGAAGGGCCGCCGAGCTCGTACCCGCCCGCCACCGCGGCGACGGCCATGGGGCCGGCGATGACCGGCCACCCGCTCCAGTGCCGGGCGCCCCGCGCCCGCTCCGGCGGCTCCGCCGCGGACGGCGTGACCGGGCCGGGCGGCTCCGCCGCGATCGCGGCGGCCGGGTCCTCCGGCCCGAGGTCGGTATCCGACACAGCTTCCTTCCCGGGCACCCCGCTCCAGGCCTTCAGGACACCCTGATTCCCCACACTATCCAAGGCGGGGTGCCCGAGATGGCCGCTGTTCACGGACTCTTAAGGTCCGTAACGGGCCGCCGGTCAGGCGGGGAAGACGCGGTCGCAGACGCGGGCGCCGGCCTTGCCGTCGTCCAGGGACGCGAACTTGGCGGCGAAGCGCTCGTAGGCGTCCCGGTAGGAGGCCGCGACGGGGCCGGCCTCCCGGACGGCCGCGATCACCTCGTCCGAGGTGGCCAGCAGCGGGCCGGGGGCTTCGGCTTCGAAGTCGAAGTAGAAGCCGCGCAGGTTGTCGCGGTAGTCGGCCAGGTCGTAGGTGAAGAACACCATCGGCCGGCCCGTGGCCGCATAGTCGAACATGGTCGAGGAATAGTCGGTGATGAGCAGGTCGGACACCAGGTAGAGCTCGGTGATGTCGGGGTAGGCGGTGACGTTGACGGCGAACCCGGGCCGCATCCCGGCCGGGACGTCGTCCGCCATGTGGTGGTGCCCGCGGATGAGGAACACGTAGTCCTCGCCGAGCTCGGCCCAGGCCCGCTCCAGGTCCAGGCGCATGTCGAAGCGGTACCGGCGGCCGTTCGCGTACACCTGGTTGTCCCGCCAGGTGGGCGCGTAGAGCACGACCCGCTTGCCGTCCGGCAGCCCTAGCCGGTCCCGGACCCGCGCGGCCACCTTGGCCGCGTCGGAGCGGCCGAGCAGGTCGTTGCGCGGGTAACCGTACTCGCCGATCTCCCCTTCGTACCGGAACGCGCCGCGCATGACGGGAGTGCTGAACGGGTTCGGCGAGAGCAGCAGGTCCCACTGCGCGATGTCCTTCGCCAGGTGGTCGAAGTAGGCGGTGCCACTGATGAACTGCGGGTTGGCGATGTCGAAGCCGATCTTCTTCAGCGGCGTGCCGTGCCAGGTCTGCACGTAGAACTGGCCGTCGCGCTTGCGGAACGGGGCCTGCATGTCGTCGTTGGAGATCAGGTACTTCGACCGTGCCAGCGCCTCGTAGTACTCCTGGGTGCCGCGCAGCACCGCGGTGCCGCCCGCGGGCACCGGCACCGACCAGTCGGTGACCGCCCACAGGTGCTCGCGGTCATCACCGCGGCGGCGCAGTTCCTCCGCGATGCCGAGCGGGTTGTCCCCGCAGCTCTTGCCCTTCCAGCTGATGAACAGGACCTGGTCGCGCAGCGGGGCGCTGCGCAGCAGCGCGGGGTAGAACCCGCGCCGCAGCGCGCGCTGGCCGAAGTTCCCCTGCTCGACCCGGCGCAGCTGGGGCTCGGCGGTGATCAGCGGGCTGCCGTCGCCGGTGACGAGCAGCCGGTACCACTTGCGGCCGGCCGCCTCGCGCTGGCTGGTCACGTCGGCGAGCCGGCCGTGGTCGTACTTCAGCTCGGCCAGTTCCTCCGCGCCGGTGCCCGCCGGGCGCACGTACAGGTTCCACTCGCCGTCCCGCAGCGGGATGGCCGAGCCGAAGAACGGCAGCTGGTCCAGGTCGGCCTCGACAGTGAAGCGATCGTCTTGGACGGCGAAGCCGATGACGTGCGAGTCGGCCGACCCGATCCGGCGCAGCACGGTCTCGTACCGCTCTCCGGGGGCCGCCCCCAGGAAGCTGCCGCGCAGCGCCAGGCGGCCGCCGGGCTGCCACGCGTGCTCGTCGATCACCGGCCGCGGGGTGCGTTCTGCTATCACAAGGTCACCGTAGCGGCTCTGGCCGGCCACGGCCTCCCGCCCGGCGAACAGGTGCCTGGTCTCCGGCCTGCCGTCCGGCCACGCCACCCGGAGCCGGGGCCGTCCGGGCTGCTTGAGGTAGGCGTCCCAGGCCATCCCGTCGTCGCCGGCCAGCTGGCCGACCCGGTCCACCACGTCCGTCGCGCCGGCCAGCTCGCCGAGCGGCACGAGCGCGCGGTACCGGCCCGGGGCCTTGTGCGGCACCGCCGGAAAGCTTCGGATCGCCGCCCCCCGGCTGCGCACCAGCACCAGCTCGGCGGCGGCCGGGCAGGCATCGGCCGCACCACCGGGCACCTCGACCTCGATCTCGGCCGATCTCGGGTCCTGCCAGCTCACGGCGGTCACCACCGCGCCGAGCCGCCAGGCCGCCACGTTCAGGCCGAGGCCGGCCCAGCGCGCGCCGAACCGCAGGCCGGGCGCGACCTGGCGGGGCTCCGGCCGCTCCGCCCGGCCCGGCACCGGGCTGTGCACCCGGGCCGGGCGCCACACGCCGTGGCCGCGGACCAGCATGTAGCACTGCCACTCCCCCGGGCCGCGGAACCGCCGGGGGCTGACCGTGAACTCAAAGCCCGACCAGTCGTAGTTGTACCGGTCCTGCTCGGACAGCGCGGTGGCCTCCGGATGGAAGAACGAGCGGACGGGCCGCACCCTGGGGAGGCGCCGGCCGGGCGGGCGCAGCACCACGATCTTGGAGGTGTTCCGGCGGCGTGCGATGTCGACCGACGGCACGTTGGCGCGGCCGGTCACGACCAGCTCGTCGCTCCGTCCCTTTCTGTCACGGGGCCCCTTTTTGTCACGGGCCCAGGTGATGTCGTCCACCTGCATGTACGGGTCCAGGTCACGCCAGTGCGGGCGGAACACCCGGCCGGGGACCTTGACGGGGGAATCCGTCCGGAACGGCAGGTCGGCGCGGAGACGGCCCCGGTGCCGGACTATGGGCACCTGGCGCACCGGCTGCTCCACCAGCCAGGCGGCCAGCTCGGCCAGCTGCGGCATGGCGCGGATCCGGACCAGGTAATAGGCGAGCTTGTGGGTCGCGGGCAGGCTGCGCAGCACCCGGCGGCCGACGTTGGCCAGGTAGCCGTTCACCAGGTCGGCGAACTCGGCCCGGTACGCCTCGGTCACCTTGTGCAGGTCCTGGACGTAGAGCCACAGGTCGTTCTTGAGCGCCTTGACCTGGTGCGCCCGCAGCAGCTTGGTGGTGGAGTGCGCGGCGATGAACGAGTCGATGTCGTCCAGCGCGGTCATCCGGTCCCGCAGGTTGGCGATATCGGTGCGGCTCTGCGTGATGGACAGCTTGCCCTGCGCGCGCTCGCGCCAGTAGTAGACGATGTCCGGGATCACGTCGACTGCCCTGGCCAGCACGTGGGCCCTGGTCATCAGCCGCAGGTCCTCCCAGACCACCTGCTCGGGGAAGGCCAGCTGATGGGAATCCCAGAAGCTGCGCCGGAACAGCTTGTTCCAGACCGACACGTCGTAGAGCAGCCGCGGCGTCCTGGTCACGTGCGTGCCGGCCTGCCTGCCCTTGAGCGCCAGGGTATGCAGCGCCGACGGGTTGAGGCCCTTCGGGCCGACGCGCCACACGGCCCCGCTCACGAAGTCCGAGCCGGACCGCTCGAGCGCGTGCAGCAGCAGCTCGTACGCGTTGGCCGGCAGCAGGTCGTCGCCGTCGACGAAGGCCAGGAACTCCCCGCGGGCCTGCTCGACGCCCCGGTTGCGCGCGCCGCCCGGGCCGCCGTGTTCCGGCTGGATCAGCCTGAACCGCGGGTCGGCGGCCGCCTTGGCCCGGGCGATCCCGGCGCTGCGGTCGGTGGAGCCGTCGTCGACCATGATCACTTCCAGGTCGGCCAGCGACTGGGCGGCGATCGAGTCCAGGCAGTCGGCGAGGTCGTCGGCGTTGTTGAAGAACGCCACGACGACGCTGATCCGGGGGGTGGTCACTGGGCTGGTTCCTTGGCTTGTCATCTGGCGGCCGGGCCCCACGGGATTTCCCAGCCGAGTGCGACCGGGTCGTAGACGCGCTCCGCGTAGATCTGGTGCCAGAGCGAGAACACGACCAGCAGCCATACCTGCCGCCAGGACACCTCGGGGTCGTCGGCCCGGAAGCGGCGCAGGATGTCCAGCGCGGCACCCTTGTCCAGCCACTGGCTGGTCTGCGCCGAGCGGACCACCTGCTCCGCGAAACCATACATCCCGCCGCGCAGCCAGGGGCCGAGCGGCACCGGGAAACCCAGCTTCGCCCGCTCCGCGGCGGCCTGCGGCAGCAGCTCGGTGATGGCTTCCCTGAGCGCGAACTTGGTGGTGCCCGCCGCGGTCTTCTCCACCCGGGCCAGCCGCGACGCCACCGCGAGCACCTCGCGGTCCAGGAACGGGGTGCGCAGCTCCAGGCCGTGGGCCATGGCCATCCGGTCGGCCTTGACCAAGATGTCGCCCGGCAGCCAGGTGTTGACGTCGATCAGCTGCATGGTGGCCACGTCGTCCAGGCCGGCGTCGGCCGCCTGCCGGTACACCGGGTCGGTCACGTCGAACTCGGTGCCGTGGCCCATCCGGATCAGCTGGCTCGCCTCGTCACCGCGGAACACGTAGGCGTTCCCGATGTACCGCCGCCGCAGCGGCGTGGAGGTCCGGTTGAGGAAGCCCTTGCCCCGGGCGCCGGTCGGCAGCTCGGAGGCGACCCGGCCGATCGTGGCCCGCCCCCAGCCGGGCAGCGCCTGGCCGGCCCGGACCACGTTCGGCTGGTGGTAGACGCCGTAGCCGCCGAACAGCTCGTCGGCGCCCTCGCCGGACAGCACCACCTTGACGTGCTTGCGGGCCTCGCGGGCAGCGAACCACAGCGGGACCGCGGCCGCGTCCGCCATCGGGTCGTCCAGGTGCCAGATGATCTGGGGCAGGCTGGCCAGGAACTCCTCCGGGCCGATCACGTACGGGACGGACTTTACGCCGAGCGCCGTCGCCGTGGCCATCGCCTCGTCGATCTCGTTATAGCCCGGCCGCTCGAACCCGACGGTGAAGGTCAGCAGGTCGGGCATGGACTCGGCGGCCAGCGCGCACAGCGTGGCCGAGTCCACCCCGCCGGACAGGAACGCCCCGACCGGCACGTCGCTGCGCAAGTGGACGGCCACCGAGTCGCGCAGCGCGGACAGGATCTTGTCCGGCGAGCTCGACGACGGAGACCGGGCCGGGCGCAGCTCGGGCCGCCAGTACCGGAACACGTCAACCCGGCCGCCCGGCCGGGCGATGAGCACGTGCCCGGGCGGCAGCGACCGCGCGGGCGGCACCAGGGTGGCCGGCGCGGGCACGTACTGGAACGACAGGTAGCGGCGCAGCGCGTCCGGGTCGAGGGCGGTCACCTCGCCGGAGTCGGCCAGCGCCTTGCGCTCGGAGGCGAACCTGAGCTGGGGCCCGGACTGGGGCCGCTGGCCGCCCGCGGTCAGCGCGTAGAAGAACGGCTTGATGCCGAACGGGTCCCGCGCGCAGAACAGCTCCCGGTTGCGCCGGTCCCAGATCGCGAACGCGTACATCCCGCGGAGCTGGCGGACCACGTCCCGGCCCAGCCAGGCGAACATCTCCAGCAGCACCTCGGCCGCCGACCGGGTGCGCAGCCGGACGCCGCGGTCGATCAGCCGCTGGGCCAGCTCCACGTAGTTGTAGATCTCGCCGTCGAAGACCATGACGAACCGGCCGTCCGCGGACTGCACCGGCTGCCGCCCGGCCGCCGAGGTGTCGATGATGGCCAGCCGCCGGAAGCCCAGCGCCAGGTCGTGATCGGCGAAGTAGCCTTCGTCGTCCGGACCCCGGTGCGCGATGCGCACGGCGGCACGGCTGACCCACTCGGTGTCGGGCCCGGCCCCGTCAGCCAGGGCCAGGCAGCCGGTGATTCCGCACATGCGTGCCGCCAATGGTTCGGGGTGCCTGCCCCGACCAGGTTACTTGGGCCGGCTACTTGGGCTGGAACCTGATCCCGCCGTCGAAGCGGATGACCTCGGCGTTCATGTAGTCGTTCTCGATCAGCGACCGCACGAGATGGGCGAACTCGTCCGCCCGCCCCATCCGCTTGGGGAACACCACCGGCGCCACCAGCTTCGCCTTGAACTCGTCGGCGTTCGGCGAGAACCCGTAGATCGGGGTGTCGATGATGCCGGGGCAGATCGTGTTCACCCGCACCCCGATGGCGCTCAGGTCGCGCGCGGCGGGCAGGGTCATGCCGATGATGCCGCCCTTGGAGGCGGAGTAGGCGATCTGGCCGGTCTGGCCCTCGATGCCCGCCACCGAGGAGGTGTTGACGACCACGCCGCGCTGCCCGTCGGCGTCGGCGGGCTCGGTCTTGGCCATCGCCGCCGCGGCGATGCGCATCAGGTTGAAGGTGCCGACCAGGTTGACCTGGATGACCTTCTGGTAGGCACCGAGGTCGTGCGGCGTGCCGTCACGTCCGACGGTGCGCGACGCCCAGCCGATGCCGGCGCAGCTGATCGCGGCCCGCAGCGGGGCCCCGGTGGCTACCGCGGCATCCACCGCGGCCTGGACCGACGTCTCGTCGGATACGTCGGTGCGGGCGAAGTGACCGCCGATGTCATCGGCGATCTGCTTGCCGCGATCCTCGTTCAGGTCGGCGACCAGCACGGTAGCGCCGGCCGCAGCCAGGATCCGCGCGGTCGCCTCGCCGAGTCCGCTCGCGCCGCCGGAAACGATCGCAGAAGTACCGTTGAGCTCCATGACCGGGAGCATACCCGCCACCGCCCTGCCCCTACCGGGCGGTAGGGGCTGAAGTGTCACGGACTGCCAAACGCGTTCGGTTCGAGATATATCTCTTTTCTGATTGTCAGAAGTAGCAGCTAGGGTCGGAGTATGACCAAGCTGCGCGGCAACCCGTGGGCGGTGCTGGTTGTCGTCTCGTTGGGCTTCTTCATGACGCTGCTCGACCTGACGATCGTGAACATCGCCATCCCCGACATGATCAACCGGCTGCACGCCTCGCTGGATGACGTGCTGTGGGTGCTCAACGCCTACGCGCTGGTGCTCGCCGTGCTGGTGATCACGGCCGGACGGCTCGGGGACCTGCTCGGGCCGCGCACCATGTTCGTGGCCGGGATCGCGGTGTTCACGGTCGCCTCGGCGGCGTGCGGGTTTGCGCCCGGTCCCGCCGCTCTGATCGCCTTCCGGGCCGTGCAGGGGATCGGCGCGGCCATGCTGATGCCGCAGACGCTGGCCATCGTGACCATGACGTTCCCGCCGGAGCGGCGCGGGGCCGCGTTCGGCATCTGGGGCGCGGTGGCCGGGCTGGCCACGATCGCCGGGCCCACCCTGGGCGGGCTGCTCGTCACCGCGTTCGACTGGCGCTGGATCTTCTTCGTCAACCTGCCGATCGGGGCCGCCGTCCTGGCCGTGACCTTCTTCATCATCCCGGGCTTCCAGCCCGGCCGGCGGCACCGGTTCGACATCGCGGGTGTGGCGCTGGCCAGCCTGGCCCTGCTCGCCATCTGCTACGGGCTGGTAGAGGGACAGCGCTATGACTGGGGCACGGTCACCTCGTTCATCTCCATCCCGCTGATCATCGCGGCCGGGGTGGTGCTGCTCGGCGTGTTCCTGCTGGTCCAGAAGATGCGGCAGGATCGCGAGCCGCTGGTCCCGTTCGCGCTGTTCCGGAGCCGGAACTTCACGCTGATGAACTGGGTGTCCGGCACGCTGTCGATCGGGATGCTCGGCATCTTCTTGCCGTTCACCATCTACCTGCAGTCCGCGCTGGGCTTCTCGGCGCTGAAGGCGGGCCTGACCATGGCGCCCTCCTCGGTGGTGATGATCATCCTCGCGCCCGGTCTCGGCCGGCTGACGGACAAGATCGGCGGCAAGTACATCCTGCTGACCGGCCTGGCCTTGTTCGCGGCGGGCATGGGCTGGGCGGTGCTGATCGCGACTCCGCATTCCGCCTGGTACGACTTCCTGGCCCCGATGATCGTGGCCGGCCTCGGCATGGGCGGCACGTTCCCGCCGATGACCACGACGGCCATGAGCGAGGTCGACCCGCGGATGGCCGGCGCGGCCTCAGGCGTGCTCAACACGACCCGCCAGGTCGGCTCGGTCATCGGCACCGCCGCGGTCGGTGCCCTCCTGCAGAACCGGCTGGTCAGCTCGCTGACCAGCCGGGCCCCCGAGGTCTCGGCCAGCCTGCCGGCGCCGGCCCGCGGGCCGTTCGTCAGCGGTTTCCGCCAGGCCGCCGCCAGCGGCCTGATCGGCGCTCCGGCCCGCTCCGCCGCCCCGGCCGGCACCTCGCCGGGACTCGCGGCCCAGCTGCGCCGGCTCGGGGCCGAGGTCTTCCCCCAGGGCTACGTGGTCGCGATGCGGTGGACCATGATCCTGCCGATCGCCGTGGTCGCCCTGGCCGCGGCCAGCTGCCTCGCACTGCGGGGCAAGGCCGGCGGCCTGGGCGGCGCCACGACGGCGGACGCGGACTCCGGTCAGATGGCCGGGACCATCAGCTCGCCCGGCTCGTCGGGCTCGCCGGGCCAGAGCCCGGGCAGCTCGTCGGGGACGGCCTCGTAACCGTCCGGCTCGAACGGGAACCTGTCCGCGAAGACCGGCTCCAGGTCGGTGAGCCAGCAGGCGGCCGGGTTGAACCGGGCGAAGAACGGCCGGCCGACCAGCCCCGGGTCCCGGGCCTGGATCATGCGCAGGACGAAGACCTTGTAGCCCGCCACCTCGGCCACGCCGTCGATGCACACCTTGCCCGGCGTGGCCGACATGGACGGGCCCCGGACGGTCCGCGCCAGGCCGGATACGCCCTGGTAGGCGTCACGGAAGATCTCGTAGGCGCGGGCCAGCGGCACCGCGAAGTAATCCTGCGGGCCGGTGTCCCGCTCCACGAACATGTAGTACGGGATCAGGCCCATCCGGACCTGCGTCCGCCACATGGACTGCCAGACCTGCGGATCGTCGTTGATCGACCGGATCAGCGGCGCCTGGGTGCGGATCACCGCGCCGGTGCCGGAGATCCGGCGCACCGCCTCGGCCAGCAGCGGCGGCTCGAGCTCGCGCGGGTGCGAGAAGTGCGCCATCACGGCGAGGTTCCGGCCCGACGCGACCACCTCTTCGAACAGCCGCAGGGTCGCGTCGGCGTCCGGGTCGGTGACGAACCGCTGCGGCCAGTAGGCCAGGGACTTGGTGCCGATCCTGATCGACTCGATGTGGTCCAGGCCGTTCCGCGGGTCGATGAGCGGCTCCAGGTACCGGCGGAGCACCGCCTCGCCCATGATCATGGGGTCGCCGCCGGTGATCAGGACGCTGGTCACCTCGCGATGTTCGGCGAGGTAGGCCAGCAGCGTGCCGACGTCGTCGGTGGCCATCTTCAGCTCGGGCTCGTCCACGAACTGCGCCCAGCGGAAGCAGTAGGTGCAGTACGCGTGGCAGGTCTGGCCCTGCCGGGGGAAGAACAGCACCGTCTCCGGGTACTTGTGCTGCAGGCCCGGCAGCGGCCTGCCGTGCAGGGTGGGCGCGTTCAGCAGCAGCTGGCCGGCCGGGTGGGGATTCAGCTTCATCCGTATCTCGTGCGCGGCGGCGCGCAGGGCGCTCTCGGGAGCACCGTCGTCGATCAGGCCGGCGAGCCGCTGCACGTCCGCTGCGGGCAGCATGTCCGGCTGCGGGAAGACGAGCCGGTAGATCGGGTCGTCCGGGGCCGCGTCCCAGTCGATCAGGTTCTCGACCACGTACGCGTTCGTCCGGAACGGCAGCACGGTCGCGACCGCCCGGACTGCCAGCCGCTCCCCGGGCGACAGGCCCGCCCGCTGGACAAGCATGTCCAGGTGTTTCGCCGAGTAAGCGCGAAAGCCGCGGCCCCCCGGCCGCGCCTGCGGTATGACCTGCTGAATATCAGTCACGCCTTCTCCCTCCGTTTGGCACGCCGGGCGCCTCGTTGCGCCCCGAAACGCGCGAAAATAGCCCCAAAGACACCCGCTCCCCAGCGGTTCCCCCGCCTGTCCGCGCCATCTGCCTAACGCACGACGAAAACTGCTCCCACCGGTTATTACGCACCAGCGGCCCCGTTGGTTCCGATTGTCGTTCCGCCTTTCTGCCGTAGAGAGAATTACCATGTTTCGCAGCGAGTATTCGACCGGATCACAGCAAGTTCCAAGAACGTAGTTTTTTAGTCGGCTGCAATACACGTTTTTTAGCCGTACAATGGCGGGCCGGTTACGGCCCAGGCCAGGGCCGCGCCGTTAGCGCGGGCCAGCCCCGCCGGACCCCCTCGTCAGGGCCATAATGGGGCCACCAGGCCGGCACTTGAGGTGAAGGGCACGCTACGTATGATGTACCGTCCGCGGCCGCGCACCGGGGTGACCCGCTGAGCACGGGACCGGACGGCCAGGAGCGGCGGGCCGCGGCCCGGGACGGCGAAACCGGACCGGATGGCCGCCGGGAGCCCGGCGACGGCGCCGGCCCGGCCCCCGGGCACCCGGGCTACGGCCCGGGGCGCGCGGGTCCCAGTCCGGAACGGCCGGCCCGCCCGGGGGCCGGCCCGGCCCGCCCGGTGATCGCGGTGGACGCCATGGGCGGCGACCACGCCCCCGGCGAGATCGTGGCCGGGGCGCTGACGGCCCAGCGTGAGCACGGCATCCGGGTGCTGCTGACCGGGCCCGCCGCCCGGCTGCGCCAGGTGCTCGGCGGGATGGGGGCCATCGACGAGATCCAGATCGTGCCGGCCGAGGACAACCTGGCGATGGACGAAGGCGCGCTGGCCAGCCTGCGCCGCCCGCGGTCGAGCGTGGCGGTGGCGTGCCAGCTGGTCAGGCGGGGCGAGGCGGCCGCCGTGGTCTCGGCCGGGTCCACCGGCGGCATCGTGGCCACCGCCCGGCTGCGGCTGCGCGCCCAGCCGGGCGTGCTGCGACCGGGGCTCGCCGTGGTGCTGCCGACCCGCCCGGGCCGCACGGTGCTCATCGACGCGGGCGCCACCGCCGACCCCAAGCCGGAGATGCTGGTCCAGTTCGGCCAGCTCGGCGTGGCCTACGCGCAGACCGCGCTGGGCGTGCTCGCACCCCGGGTGGGGCTGCTCACGATCGGGACCGAGCCGGGGAAGGGCAACAAGTTCACCCGGCGCGCGCACGAGCTGCTGGCCAGCGACCCGCCGAACGGCGCGCTCCCGCTGAGCTTCGCCGGCAACGTGGAGGGCGGCGACCTGCTGGCCGGCCAGCTCGACGTGATCGTGACCGACGGCTTCACCGGGAACGTGGCGCTGAAGACGCTCGAGGGCTCGATCCGGTTCGCCGCGGCCGAGCTGCGCGCGGCCGTCACCGGCACCCGCACCGCCCGCGTCGGCGCGTTCCTGCAGCGCCGCGGCCTGCGGGAGCTCAGTGCCCGGCTCGACTCGGAGAGCTACGGCGGCGCCGTCCTGCTCGGCCTGGGCGGCACCGTGGTGATCGCGCACGGCGCCAGCACTGCCCGCGCCGTCACCTCCGCCTGCCTGCTGGCCGCGGACCTGGCCCGCGGCCAGATCACCGAGAAGATCACCCAGCGGCTGGGCCCGGGCCGCTCGGCCGCCCGCGGCGGCCACTTCCTGCGCCGCCCGTTACCGGACCGCCCGGTTATTACGCCCGGCCGGGCCCGGGCCGCCGATAAACTTGGTTCATGGCCGATCCACAGCAGGTTCTCGCTCAGCGGGTGCACGACGCCATCGTCGCGTCGTTCGGCCCGGACTACGGCGACGCCGACCCGCTGATCCGGCCGTCCTCGTTCGCGGACTTCCAGGCCAACGTGGCCCTGCCGCTCGGCAAGCGGCTGCGGCGACCGCCGCGGGAGGTCGCCGCCGAGCTGGCCGCCCGGCTGGACGTGGCGGACATCTGCGCCGGCCCGGAGGTCAGCGGGCCCGGCTTCATCAACCTCACCCTGCGCGACGACTGGATCGCCGCCCAGGCCTCCCGGATGCTCGGCGACCGCCGGCTGGGCCTGGCGCCGGCCGAGCACCCGCAGACGGTGGTGGTGGAGTACTCCTCGCCCAACGTGGCCAAGGAAATGCACGTCGGGCACCTGCGCACCACCATCGTCGGCGACGCCATCGCGAGCGTCCTGGAGTTCGCCGGGCACCGGGTGATCAGGGACAACCACCTCGGCGACTGGGGCACCCCGTTCGGCATGCTGATCGAGCACCTGCTCGACGTGGGCGAGGACTCGGCCGACGCCGGCCTGCTGACGACCGATCCGAACGCGTTCTACCAGGCCGCACGGCGCAAGTTCGACAACGACCCGGAATTCACCGAGCGGGCCCGGAGCCGGCTGGTGCGGCTGCAGGCCGGGGACCAGGACACGCTGGCCATCTGGCAGCGCCTGGTCGACATCTCCCGGGGGTACCTGCACCAGGTCTATACCCGGCTCGGGGTGAGCCTGACCGACGACGACATCCGCGGCGAGAGCTTCTACAACGACCTGCTCGCGGATACCGTCGCCCTCTTGGTGGAGAAGGGCATCGCGACCGAGAGCGAGGGCGCGCTGTGCGCGTTTCCGGCGGGCTTCACCGGCCGCGAGGGCAAGCCGCTGCCGCTGATCATCCGCAAGAGCGACGGCGGCTACAACTACGCCAGCACCGACCTGGCCGCGGTCCGCTACCGGGTGGACAAGCTCAACGTCGACCGCTCGGTGTACATCGTCGGCTCCGAGCAGGCCCTGCACTTCCAGATGGTCTTCGCGGTGGCCAGGGAGGCCGGCTGGATCCCCGACGGGGTCCGCTTCGAGCACGCCCAGATCGGCATGGTGCTCGGCGAGGACGGCGGCCGGCTCAGGACCCGGGAAGGCGAGACCCCTAAGCTCAGCGGCCTGCTCGACGAGGGCGTCGACCGGGCCAGGAGCATCCTGGACGAGCTGGACGCGGCCTCCCGGTTCGACCCGGCCGAGCTTGACGCCGTGGCCGAGGCGGTCGGTATCGGCGCGGTGAAGTACGCCGACCTGTCCACCGCCCGGGAGAGCGCCTACCTGTTCGACTGGGACCGGATGATCTCGTTCCGCGGCAACACCGGGCCGTACCTGCAGTACGCGACCGCGCGGATCCGGTCGATCTTCCGCCGCGCGGACGCGGCCGCCGCCGGAGTCGCCGGTGCGCAGGACGGCGAGCTGGCGGGGGCCGCGGAGGCCGCCGCCCGGGCGGTCGGCGTGACGCTGACCGCGGGCCCGGAGCGGGCGCTCGCGCTGCGGCTGCTGAGCTTCGGCGCGATGGTGACCCAGCTCGGCGAGACCACGGAACCGCACCGCCTGTGTGCCTACCTGTTCGACGTGGCCAGCTTGTTCACCACGTTCTACGAGGAGTGCCCGGTGCTCAAGGCGGAGTCCGAGTCGCTGCGGGTCAGCCGGCTCGCGCTGTGCGCGCTCACGCTGGACGTGCTGGCCCGCGGGCTCGGCCTGCTCGGCGTGCCGGTTCCCGAGCGGATGTAAGCCCTCAGCTGAGGGTGGAGGCGATGACGACCGGGGTGCCCCGCCCCAGGAAGAAGATGCCCGGGTAGCCGGCGGTGTGGAAGCCGGCGTTGGGATTACCCCGCAGCCGGGAATGCTCGATCCGCAGCGTGCCGGTCCGGTCGTTGCTGACGAAGAACACCGCCCCGCCGCCTTCGGTGGCGCGGTTGCCCGTGATGACCGTCCCGTCGATCGTCACCGTGTAGCGGTTCCCGTCGGTGCAGATGGCCCCGCCGCTGCCGCCGCCGGGCGTGCCCGCCCGGGCCGGGTTGGCGCCGCGGCCGATCGCCCGGTTGCCGGTAAGGGTGCTGCCCTGGATCACCCAGGAGACGCCGATACTGCTCAGGGCGCCGCCGTTGGAGCACACCCCGCCGGTGAAGGTGCTCCTGGTGACGGAGACCGGGCGGTTCTGGTACTGGCTCAGCGCCCGGATCGCCGCCCCGCCGAGGTCCGGGCCGCTGGCGTCACAGCGGTTGCCGGTGAAGTGCGAGCCGGTGACCTTCAGCTGGCCGCCCCGGTCGAAGATGGCCCCGCCGCCCCCGCCGTCGAAGAGCTGGCCGGCCGAGTTGCCGTTCGCGAACGTCATGTTCCGCACGGTCAGGACCGGGCTGGACTGATCCTGGCAATGAGACGTCGTCCACGCCTGCGCCGGGTCGCAGGTGTCCAGGTAGAGGATCCGCCGGACGCCGCCGCCGCTCAGCGTCACCTTGCCGCCCCCGTCGAGGACGACCCGGGCGCTGGTGTTGCGGACCTTGGCGGTGGCCTTCATCACGATGGTCACCGGCCGCGGGCCGCACGAGAACGTGATCACCCCGCCCGCGGCGACCGCGCGGACCACGGCCTGCGAGGTGCAGCTGGCCGGGGTGCCGTGGCCGATCACGTGGCCGGAATGCGCGGCGCTCACCGCCGGCGCCCGCGAGCCGGCCGCCCGGCGGGGAGTCCGCGGTGCCGTCGTCGCGGGTGCCGCCGTCCGGCCGGCTCGGGTCGCGCCGGCTGGCGGCGTGTCCTGGCCGCCAGGGCAACCGCTGACGCGAGCGCGGCCGCCAGGACACCCACCTTGCCGGTGGGACGCATAGGAACAGACGGTAGCAATGTGGCCGCCGGCCAGGGCCGTTTTCACCCCATCGGGACCTGAGACATCCGAGGTCGGCCGGCCAGGCGTGCCGGTTTACCGGGCGGATGTAACCGGGAGCTGAACTCCCCCGTTCCGTCCGGCAATTCTCCTGCGGTACGCGTCGTGAGCATGTGAGCCGAAGAACGTACTGCTTACGCAAGCCCGGATTCCGGGCTGAGCAGCGGCCAATCGGGCAATCTCGGACTCATGGACACGGACGGGCCGTCCATCGGCTACCACGAAACCCACTGGCCCGAACCGTCTTATCCGGACGCGCGAAGCGGGCGCGTCGTCCCTGGAACGAGGAGGCATTCATGATGGCCCGCGCTCGACGTAACGGGAAGAGTTCGGTGAAAACCCGGGTCGGCATCGCGACCGCACTACTGGCCGGCGGCGCCGTGGCGGCAGCAGCCGTTATGGCCAGCAGCCACGGGGCGGCGGCGACCGCGACGTCAGCCGCCTACTCGACGGGCTTCGGCAACGAGGGAAACACCCTCAGCTCGGCGATGAGCAACTGGAACGGTTCCCGGCAAAGTTCTTACGCCGCGCTCGCCGGGCTCACCCAGGCCCGGCAGTTCAGCCAGGCGGGCCACCGAGGCAAGGTACTCGCCGTACAGCGTGGCATCGTCGTCCTGGCCACCAGGAAGTACCTGATCCTGCGGTCGGCCAACGGCTCGCTGCACCTGTGGCTGCTGTCCGGCAAGACGCAGTTCCAGAACGTCGCGGCGACGACCGCGGGCATGAAGGCGATGACCGCGAGCAGCAGCGCGGCGCAGCAGGCGATGGCGTCGGGCAACATGCTCCCGTCGACCACCTTGCTGGCCGGCAGCCCCACCACGGCGGCGGCCATGCTGACGCCGACCCCGGCCGCCCAGACCGTCACCGTCCAGGTGGGGAACACCAACCTCACCGTGACGGTCACCGTGACCAGGACCATGGCCACGGTGTCCCAGACCGCCACCACCCCGCTGAACAGCATGCCCGCCTGGAGCCCCGTCACGTTCACCCAGAGCGCGTGGATGGCCCCGAACAAGGTGGCCCGCGGCGACCTGGCGCTGGTCGCCGGGACGCGGTCGCACTGGACGCTGAAGGCTCAGCTCGTCCTGTTCGCTCCGCTGACCACCGCTGACGTCGGCGGCCGGGCGGCCGTCCCGGCCGCGCCGACCACCCAGCCGACCGCAGTGGCGACCCACTGGTGAGACCAGCCGGCCAGTCCGTGCCGTCGCATCCGCGCTCCGCGCGGGTGCGACGGCACCGGCCTTCCCGCTCTCCCGACCCTTCCTTCGCCATGGCCGATGCGCCCGACATCTCCCCCATCCCCGCGGACCCGCAGGTACTGCGCTGCGGCGACCTCGTGCTCGACGAGTCCCGGTGGACGGTGCACCGGGACGGGACGCTGGTGGACCTGTCCCCGACCGAGTTCCGCCTGCTGGCCTGCCTGCTGCGGCACCAGGGCAGCGCCCTGAGCCGGACGCAGCTCCTGCAGCAGGTGTGGGGCCCCGGCTTCTCCGGCCGGTCCCAGGTGGTGGAGACCTACGTCAGCTACCTGCGGCGCAAGCTCCACCGGTGCGGACCGCCCCTCATCCACACCCGCCGCGGCGCTGGCTACCTGATCTGCGCGCCGGACCCGGGCGCGCCGGACCTGGGCGCGCCCGGTCAGGGCGGACCCGGTCAGGACGCACCCGGCCCGGGCACGCCGGCCCCCGGCCGGGGAGCCGCACCGCCCGTCGCCTCGCGTCCGGGAACCGTATGACGTAGGCTCGGATACGGGTTCGCAACACCGCAGGCTCAGGAGGCGGACATGGACGGACTCATCTTGCTGGTGTTCATCTGCGCCATTCTGGCGTTCGGATGGACACGCATCCGCGGCAAGATGAAGCTAGGCGTGTCGGGAAAGCACTGGCTCGCGCCGATTATCGTCATCGGCGTGATCTTGCTCCTGATGTACTCGTCGCACGTCAGCCACTGACGTAGCGCACCGTCAGGAACCGCCGCCGCTGCGCGGCATCTCGAACCAGACCGCCTTGCCTTCCGGGGTCGGCCTCGATCCCCACCGGGTCGCCAGCTGCTCGACCAGGTAGAGGCCACGGCCGCCCTCGTCGGTCTCCCCCGCGGTGCGGATCCGGGGCAGCCTCAGGTCGGGGTCGAATACCTCTACCCAGACCGAGGTCGCGCCGCGTCGCAACCGCACCGCGAACTCGCGCGGACCGGGCTCCGCCGCGACCTCGGGCAACGCGTCCGGCCAGGCGGCCGCGCCGGCCGCCACCGGAGCCGCCTGGGCGGGCACGGCGGTCTTCCTGGCCGCAGCGGACCGCCCGGGCGGGCGTGACTGCCCCCGGGCTGACCCCGGACTGGCGGACACCGCACTGGCCGGCACCGAACTGGCCGGCATAGCGCTGGCGGACACCGGCCGGGGACCGGCCGCGGCGCCGACCGGCGCGGGCATCATCAGCGGCTCCAGGTCGAAGTCCCGCTTGCGGTCCGGGCTGGGCGTTTCCGAGGCATGCAGGACCGCGTTGGTGACCACCTCGGAGACCAGCAGGCAGGCCAGCTCGGCCTGCCCGGAATCCATGCCCCAGGACCGGAACGTCTCGGCGGCCAGCCGCCTGGCTTCGGAGACCATGATCGGCTCGGCCGGGAAGGTCCGCTCGACCGAGGCGAGCTCGGACGGGGACGACTGCACCACCAAGATGGCCATGTCGTCATCGATGTCCCCGGGCACCGCGTACTCGGCCGCGGTGGCCACCGAGTCGGCGTCTCCGCTGGCCGCGGCGGCGCGCACCGCCTGCTGGAGCATCAGCACCGCCTCGGCCTCGGTGTAGTGACCCGAGCCGTCGGCGCGGGTCCGGCGGTCGGTCAGGCCATCGGTGTAGAACACCAGGATGGCCCCGGGCGGCATTCCGATCGTCTCCTCTTTGTAGGTGGGCAGGCCCCGGATGCCCTTGCCGCGCACGCCGAGCAGGACGCCCTTGTGCTGGAACTCGAGCTGCCGCACCTGGCCGGCGCTGACCAGCAGCGGGGCGTCGTGGCCGGCGTTCGCGAAGGTCAGTTCCCTGGACCAGGCGTCGTAGATCATGTAGATGCAGCTGGAGGTGGGCGGGTCGCCGACGGTGACCCCGTGCTCGTCGGCCGGGGCCAGCGAGCGGCACCAGTCGTCGAGCTTGCGCATGATGTCGGCGGGTGACTTCTCGTCCTGGGCGAACGCGCGCAGCGCCGCGCGCAGCTGGCCCATGATCGCGGCCGCCCGCGCCCCCCGGCCCTCGACGTCGCCGATGACGATCCCCACCCGTCCGGCCGCCAGCGGGATGATGTCGTACCAGTCGCCGCCGACCTGGGTCTGGATTCCCTGGCCCTGCGTCTCGAGCGGCTTGGCGGGCACGTACCGGCAGGCGACCTCGAGGCCGTCGAGCTCCGGGATCGCCTGCGGCAGCAGGCTCTTCTGGAACGCCAGCGCGGTCTGCCGCTCGGTCTCGAACAGCATCGCGTTGTCGATGGCGATGGCCACCCGGCTGGCGATGGCGCCGATGAGATCCCGGTCCGGGGCGTCGTAGTGCTGCTCGTCGCGTTCGGTCAGCCGGGACAGGGCCAGGCTCATCACGCCGAGCAGCTCGCCCCGGGCGTACAGCGGCGCCGCGATCACCGAGGTCAGCCCGGCTTCGTGCGCCGCCGACATGCTCTCCGGGCTGGGCGCCGGATAGTACTCATGGTCCAGGTCGTTGATGGCGATCGTGTCGAGCCGGGTCATCGCCTGCTGGCAGAAGTGGCCGTCCGGGTAGTGGATCTGCTCGCCTACCTGGGCCCAGGTTCCCGGTGGCGGTACCCACTCGCTGGCGTGCCGCATGGCCCGGCGGAACAGCTGCTCGCCCTGGAACAGGTCGATGAAGCAGTGATCGGCGAACTGCGGCACCAGGATCTCCGCCACGTGCTTGAGCGTGGTGCCGATCTCCAGCGAGCCGGCCAGCCGCTCGCCCACCCGCTCGAGCAGGGCGATCCGGTCCTGCTGGCTCTGCCCGTCGCGCCTGCTGGCCTCCCGGGCCAGGAGCACCGTCCCGTCGATGTCCCCGCCGGGGTGCCGCAGCGGCACGGCCAGGACCCGGACGAGCGCGCGCGACCCGTCCCCGCGGGTGCTCTCCACCGTGCCTTCCCACGACCGGCCGCGCAGCACCTGGCCGGTCATGTCCTCGGTCCGGCGCACCCCGCCGCCGGCGAACAGGCCGAGGGACTCCACCGGGCAGCCGGCCAGCCGGGCCGCGTCGCCGGGGATGCGGAAAAGCTTAGCCGCGAAGTCGTTCAGGTAGATCAGGTTGCTCAGCCGGTCGGTGACCACGACGGCGATATCGGCGTGGCCCAGGACCATGTCGGCGGGGAGGTAGGCGTCGAAAGCCGCGTCACCCCAGCCCGTCACGCCCGCGCTCCCCGACCCAGGCAGCGTTTCCGGTTGATATCGTCACGCTCCGGCCACCGTTTGACACCGGCTGCTAATGGACACGAAAATGTGCCCGGCGATCTGACTGGGGAGTTCAGTCGAGATGGCGTCCATCGAGTCGCCGGCTGTCACCCGTACACCATCGTCGCCTGCCATGAGAATCACCTCGCGTCCGGGTTGTATCCCGACGCGCTTGAGTTTAAGCATCAAAACAAGATCACTCTGAATTTGCTCGCCAATTCTGCGGATGACTACCTGCGTGTCGTCCGGTGTTGCGACCTTTGTCATCGCCTCACCCGCCTCATTCGTGGCCGTGCGCACGCGGGCGAGGGCCTCTTCGGGCAGCCCGAGTTCGACCAGCCCGGGAATGAGGTTGCCGTGCGGGCAGCACACCGGGTAGCCGAGCAGCTCGAGCAGGCGGCGCTCCACGCTCTCCGAGATCACGTGCTCCCAGCGGCACGCCTCGATGTGCACCTCCTCCCAGGGCAGCTTGATGACGCCGACCAGCAGGCACTCGGCCAGCCGGTGCTTGCGCATGACCCGGGTGGCGAGCGTGCGTCCGACTTCGCTCAGCGAGAGCTGCCGGTCCCCGGCCACGTGCAGCAGGCCGTCGCGCTCCATCCGGGCCACCGTCTGGCTGACGGTCGGCCCGCTCTGGGTGAGCCGCTCGGCGATGCGCGCCCGCAGCGGGACGACGCCCTCCTCTTCGAGTTCGAAGATCGTCCGGAGGTACATCTCCGTCGTGTCTATAAGCCCCTGGGCTGTCAACTCCTCATCCTCCTGCTTGTGATGCTATGCGCAGGCGCTAAGGGGAAATGCGCTCGACGACCCAGCCGCCGCCGTGGCGCCGGTAGCGCAGCCGGTCATGCAGGCGGAACGTGCCCGCCTGCCAGAATTCCACCGTTTCGGGCACCAGTACATAGCCGCCCCAGAAATCGGGCATCGGGATGGCCGCCGGCGGCGGCCAGCGCCGCTCGAGCTCGGCGACGCGGTCGTCGAGTTCCGCACGCGACCCGATGACCTGCGACTGCCTGCTGGCCCAGGCGCCGAGCTGCGACTGGCGCGGCCTGGACCGGTAATACGGCTCGCTGTCCGCCTGCGACAGGATGCGCACGCCGCCCTCGGCGGTCACCTGGCGGCCCATGGCGAACCAGGGGAAGACCACGCAGGCCCGCTGGTTCGCGGCCAGGTCCTGCCCCTTGCGCGAGGTCCGGTTGGTATAGAACGTGAAGCCCGCCGGGTCGTGCGCCTTCAGCAGCACGGTGCGGGCCCGCGGCAGGCCCGCGCCGGAGACCGTGGCGAGTACCATCGCCGTCGGCTCGGGCAGGCCCCGTGCCTGCGCATCCGCCATCCACCGGGCGAACTGCGTCATCGGGTCCGGGGCCAGCCCGTCCTCGGTGAGGCCGGGCAGGCCGTCCGTGCTGGATGACAGGCTGTCCGGCCGGGCGTCGGAGTTCCGGCCGGCCGCACCCCGATCACGCTGCGTCGTGTCCATAGGTAATGATCCTCACACCTGTTACGGCTACCGCAACCCTGGTCAGGGGCGGTTGAATGGTAACGCTGGAATCGCCCCGGCCGCCTATCGACGCGGTTTTACGGCTCTACGGGGGGTATGGCCTGGCGCAGGCCGTGAGGGGCCCCTGACACCCATGAGGACACCCCTGAAGACGGAGAGAGGAACCCGATGTCGGACTTCAAGCCGGGCCTTGAGGGCGTCATCGCCTTCGAGACGGAAATCGCCGAGCCGGACAAAGCGGGCGGTTCGCTCCGGTACCGCGGAGTTGACATCGAGGAGCTCGTGGGGCACGTCTCTTACGGGCATGTCTGGGGTCTTCTCGTGGACAATGCCTTCGCGCCCGGGCTGCCGCCGGCCGAGCCTTACCCGATCCCGGTCCATTCCGGCGATATCCGGGTCGACGTGCAGAGCGCCCTGGCCATGCTCGCGCCGGCCTGGGGGCTGCGGCAGCTCCTGGACATCAGCGACGAGCAGGCCCGTGAGGACCTCGCCCGGGCCTCGGTGATGGCGCTGTCCTTCGTGGCGCAGGCCGCCCGGGGCGTCGGGCTGCCGATGGTGCCGCAGCGCCTGGTGGACCAGGCCGGCACGATCACCGAGCGGTTCATGATCCGCTGGCGCGGCGAGCCGGACCCGCGGCACGTCAAGGCGGTCGACGCCTACTGGACGTCGGCGGCCGAGCACGGCATGAACGCCTCGACCTTCACCGCCCGGGTGATCGCCTCCACCGGCGCCGACGTGGCCGCCGCCCTGTCCGGGGCGGTCGGCGCGATGTCGGGCCCGCTGCACGGCGGCGCGCCGGCCCGCGTCCTGGGCATGATCGAGGAGGTCGAGCGGACCGGGGACGCCGCGGGCTACGTGACGTCCGTGCTGGACCGGGGCGAACGCCTGATGGGCTTCGGGCACCGGGTGTACCGGGCCGAAGACCCCCGCGCCCGGGTGCTCCGCCGCACGGCCAAGGAGCTGGGCGCGCCGCGGTACGAGGTCGCGCTGGCCCTGGAGAAGGCGGCCCTGGCCGAGCTCAGGTCGCGGCGCCCGGACCGGGTGCTCGAGACCAACGTGGAGTTCTGGGCGGCCATCGTGCTCGACTTCGCCGAGGTTCCCGCGCACATGTTCACCTCGATGTTCACCTGCGCCCGGACGGCGGGCTGGGCGGCGCACATCCTGGAGCAGAAGCGCACCGGCCGGCTGGTCAGGCCGGCCGCCAGGTACAC
>JAICWX010000217.1 GCA_025934635.1 Streptosporangiaceae bacterium
GCCGCCGAGGACGTAGCCGCCGTCCCGCATGGCCGCGGACACGTGCTTGTCGCCGACCGGCGTCTCGATCACCTCGATGCCGGCCTCGCGCATGGCCACGTGGAAGCCCTGGTTCGACATCACCGTGACCACCACCGCGTCACCGGTCAGCCGGCCTTCCGCCTTCAGCTCGGTGGCGAGCACCGTCAGGATCTGGTCCCCGTCGAGCGGCTGGCCCTCCCCGTCGACCGCGAGGCAGCGGTCGGCGTCCCCGTCGTAGGCGATGCCCGCGTCCGCGCCGTGTTCCCGCACCGCCGCGCACAGCGGGCCCAGGGCAGTCGAGCCGCAGCCCTCGTTGATGTTCAGGCCGTCCGGCGCGGTGCCGATCGTGATGACCTCCGCGCCGGCCCGGCGCAGTGCCTGCGGGGCGAGCCGGTAGGCGGCGCCGTGCGCGCAGTCGGCCACCACCCGCAGGCCGCCCAGCGGCGGGTGCAGGGAACCCGGCAGCGTGCCCAGCAGGTAGTCGACGTAGCGGCCGTGCTCGGCGGCACCGTCACGGACCCGGCCGAACTCCGCGGGCACCCGCGGTCCCTGGGCCGCCTGGAGCTGGGCCTCGATGGCGTCCTCGGTGGCGTCGGGCAGCTTGACCCCGCCGCGGCCGAAGAACTTGATCCCGTTGTCGGCGGCCGGGTTGTGGCTCGCCGAGATGACCACGCCGAAGTCCGCGTCCAGGGCCCCGGCCAGGTAGGCCACGCCCGGCGTGGGGATGACCCCGAGCCTGACCACGTCGGCTCCGGTGCTGGCCAGGCCGGCTACCACCGCCGCCTCGAGGAACTCGCCCGAGGCGCGCGGATCCCGGCCCACGACGGCCACCGGGCGGCCGTTCCGGCCCGCCCGCTCACCGCCGAGGACGGCGGCCGCGGCCGCGCTGAGATCCAGGGCCAGCCGGGCGGTCAGCTCATGACCAGCGACCCCCCGGACGCCATCCGTACCGAACATACGGCTCCGCTGCCCCGCTTCAGCCATCTCGCTCCGCTGCTCCGCTGGTGCCGGCCTGATGCTGCCGGCCGGCATGAATGCAGCAGGCCCTGCTGTTCAAGCAGGGCCTGCCGGGGATTACTACCGCTTGGAGTACTGCGGCGCCTTCCGGGCCTTCTTCAGGCCGTACTTCTTCCGCTCCTTGATCCGGGCGTCCCGGGTCAGGAAGCCGGCCTTCTTCAGCGCCGGGCGGTTCTCCGGGTCGACCAGGGTCAGCGCCCGGGTCACGCCGAGGCGCAGCGCGCCGGCCTGCCCGGTGACGCCGCCGCCGGAGATCCGGGCCACCACGTCGAACTGGTTCTCCGCCCCGAGGGTCACGAACGGCTCGTTGACCAGCTGCTGGTGCACCTTGTTGGGGAAGTAGGTGTCGAGGGTGCGGCCGTTGATCAGCCACTGGCCCGAACCGGGGAAAATACGGACCCGGGCGATGGCCTCCTTGCGGCGGCCGGTGGCCCCCGCGTTACCGGTCACGACCGGACGCCGGGCGACCGCCCGCGCCCCTGAGTCCTGCGCGGATTCCGTGGTGTACTCCGACGGGGTTTCCCCGCCGAACTCGTCGTCGGCGGTGACGTCGCCGGAGGCGGCGTCGTCCTCGACGGTGGTGGTTGCGCCAGTGGGCTCAGACACGCTCGTGTTTCCTCTGCTCTGTCTACTGCTCGATCTGCGTGATCTCGTACGGCTGCGGCTGCTGCGCCGAGTGCGGGTGGTCCGGGCCCGCGTACACCTTGAGCTTGCTCAGCGTCTTGCGGCCGAGGGTGTTCTTCGGCAGCATCCCGCGCACCGCCTTCTCCACGGCCCGCTCGGGGTGCGTGGCCATCAAGGTGGAGTACGAGACGGTCCGCAGGCCGCCCGGGTAACCGGAGTGCCGGTAGGCGTTCTTCTGCTCGAGCTTGTTGCCGGTGAGGGCGACCTTCGCGGCGTTGACCACGATCACGAAGTCGCCGGTGTCCACGTGCGGCGCGAAAATCGGCTTGTGCTTCCCCCTGAGCAGCACGGCCACGTGGCTGGCCAGGCGGCCGAGCACCACATCGGAAGCGTCGATGACATGCCACTGCCGCGTAATGTCACGGTCCTTCGGGGTGAATGTGCGCACAGTCCTAAGCCTTCGCGTATGTATCGTGATCTTCTCCGGCCTGCACCTGCTGGTGACGGCCGCCTAGGCGCCCTGCTGGCAAACCACTGCCTGGTAACCATTGCTAGTACACCGCGCGGACGCACCGCGCCGCGCGGACCGCGCGTACGAAGGCACACCGCGTGCATGCCTGTCGCGCATGACGCCAATGCAGCATACTCCGTCTCGCGCAGCGATGCCAAAGCGGCGCCACGCAACCCGCCCACTCTATACGGTCCCGCGCGCGCCTTGGCCGGTAATCACGGCTCGTCGCCGGGCGGATACGCGAGGACGGGAAAGTTCCGTGAGCTCCATACCGGAACTGAACAGAACGCTACTCTCGAGAATATGGATAAGCAGGGCGCGGGACGCTCCCGGCCAGCCGGGGACGCCCGCCGCCAGCCACCCTGGCCGCCGGAAGGCGCCCCGGGCGATGCTGCTTTCCCAGATGCTGCTTTCCCAGGCGAGCCCGGGTTTCCCGGTACGGCTCCGTTCCCGGCGAACGCCGCGTTCGGCGAGAGCGCCGCGGTCCCGCCCGGCGGCGGCCCCACCGGGCCGCTGCCCGGCCGGGTCCGCAGGCACGCCGCTCCGGACAACGGGCCGCAGCAGGCCGCCGGCTCTTCCTATGGCTCCAATCCTCGCCCTGGCCCTGGTCCCGGCTCTGGCCCCGGCTCTGGTCAGCAGTGGATGCCCGGCTCGGGACCGCTGCCCGCGGCCGGCTCCGGAGGCGCCGCGCCGCGCGTGCTGGGGCCCGGCACCGGCCCGCAGCGGCTCATCGGTTCCGGTACCGGCACTCACCCGGTCTTCCCGCCTGGCACGGGAGCCCAGCCGGCGTTTCCTCCCCGCCCGGGAGCCGTCGCCCCGGGGACGGGCGTGAACCGGGTCCTGGGGCCGGCGACCGGTCCCGGGCGGCTGGCCGGCTCCGGGCGGCTGGCCGGCTCCGGGCGGCTGGCCGGCTCCGGACCGCACCCGGTGCTCGGCTCGGCCGGTCCCGCCGCCCCGACACCGCCCGCGGGCTTCCCGGCGGCAAGCGAACCGTCCACCGGTTCCTTCAGCGCCTGGCACGCACCACGAGAGCCGGTGGCCGACCCGGCGGGCACGGCGGACGGCTACTCATCCGATGACACCTTCATCTTCGACCCGCGGGCCGGCGGGGCCGCCGCTCCCCCGGCGGAGCGGCGGCGCAGTGACCGGAACGGCGGTGACCGGAACGGCGGTGACCGGGACGGCGGCCGGAGCAGGCGGCGGTTCCAGCCGCGCATCGCCTGGATCGCCGCGGCCGTCGTGGTCGCGGCCGCCGCCGGGCTCGGCGGCTGGAAGTACCTGTACGAGGCCAGGGTCAACGCGCCGGTGCCCTCGACGCTGCGGCTGCCCACGACCGCGCCGGACTCCAACGGCCTCGACAAGACCCTCGGCAAGTGGCAGCACATCGGGAGCCGCTCCCAGGACCCCCAGCCGCTGGCGATCGCGACGCTCTTCCCGCCGCAGTTCGAGCTCAACGGCAAGTCCTACGTCAGGACGGCCGCCAGCGTCACCAAGACCTGCTCGCTCGCGGTGTACGGTCCCGACCTGCAGGCCGCGCTCCAGACCGGCCACTGCAGCCAGGTCGTCCGGGCGAGCTACCTCTCGGGCGACCGCACGATGATGGGCACCATCGGCGTGATCAACCTGACCAGTTCGAACGCCGCCCAGAAGGCCGGGAAGGCGACCGGTACGCAGGAGATCATCGCCCCCCTGACCAGCAAGAAGGGCCCTACCAGCAAGCTAGGTAACGGTGCCGGGGTGGTGCAGGCCGAGGTCAAGGGTCACTACCTGATCCTGATGTTCGCCGAGTACGCCAACCTGAAGTCGCCGTCGGGCACGGCGCAGCGGCAGGCGCTCGAGCAGTTCGCCACGAACGTCGTCACCGGCAGCGCCAACATCAACCTCAGCACCCGGATGCTCACCGGCAAGCCGTAGCGGCTGCGGACCCCGTCGCCGCGTGCCTGGCCTCCACCCATGATCACGGGTAGTTGGGTCCCGCCCATGGGCCCCGACAACCCGTGATCATGAAAATGGCATCGAGCTGCGCGGCACGCTGGAAAATGAGCCTTAGCCGATGGTGCGGACGGTGCGGACGGTGCGGGTTTCGGCGGCGCGGGCGGCCAGCTCGCCCGGCGGCGGGTAGCCCACTTCCTCCAGGCACAGGCCGTGCGGGGCGACGACGCGGACCGCGGGATCGCGGACGGCAGCGGCGAGCACCGCGGCCGCCCAGCCGGGCGGATGCCGCCCCTCGCCGACGGCCAGCAGCGCGCCGACCAGGGAACGGACCATGTTGTGGCAGAACGCGTCGGCCACCACGGTCGCGATCGCGATGCCGTCGCCGTCGCGGTGCCAGTCCAGGACGCGCAGCGCGCGGATGGTGGTGGCGCCCTCGCGGCGGCGGCAGAAGGCGGCGAAATCATGCTCGCCCAGCAGGGCCTGCGCGGCTTCGTTCATTGCGGACAGGTCGAGTCGCCGGAAGTACCACAGCGTCTCGTGCCGTCGCAGCGGATCGGCGGCGCCTTCGTCGTCGCAGACGCGATACGCGTAACGGCGCCACAGCGCGGAGAACCGCGCGTCGAACCCGGCGGGCGCCAGGCCCGCGGCGCGTACCCGGACATCGGCCGGGAGCGCGCTGGCCAGCCGGGCGACCAATCGGTCGGCCGTAACCGGCCAAGCCGCACCGGGCAGGTCCACGTGGACGACCTGGCCGCGGGCGTGTACGCCGGCGTCGGTGCGCCCGGCCACGGTCAGCTTCGGCGGGGCGGGCAGCCGTAGCACTCGTCCGAGTGCTACGGCCACCACATCCTCGACCGTGCGCCTGCCGGGCTGGGCGGCCCAGCCGGAGAAAGCTGACCCATCGTAGGAAAGATCAATCCGGGCCCGAACGAGCCCGCTTTCACCTTCCGGGTCCACCTCGGGGTCGACCTGGGTCAGGCGTCCTTGGACGGCTTGTCGTCCTCGTCAGCCTCGTCCGCGGCGTCATCGTCCGCGGCGTCACCGTCGGCGTCGGCTTCGGCCGCGTCGTCGATGGCTGCCTCGTCCGTGACGTCCGTGTCCTCGGCCTCAGCAGCCGCGCTGGCCTCGACGGCGTCCTCCGTCTCGGCCGACGCTGCGGCGGCAGCCGGAGCCGCGGCCCTGGCCGGCTCGGGCCGCCGGGTACGGCGGCGCGGCTTGGCCGCAACCGGCTCGCCCCGGACCAGCTCGATGACCGCCATGGCCGCGTTGTCGCCCTTGCGCGGACCGATCTTCGTGATCCGGGTGTAGCCGCCGTCCCGCTCGGAGAACTCCGGCGCGATCTCGGTGAACAGCTGGTGCACCACGCCCTTGTCGGTGACCACGGTCAGCACGTGACGGCGGGCATGCATGTCGCCGCGCTTGGCGAAGGTGATCAGCCGCTCGGCCACCGGGCGCAGCCGCTTGGCCTTGGCCTCGGTAGTGGTGATCCGGCCGTGCTGGAACAGCGCCGTGGCCAGGTTCGCCAGGATGTGCCGCTGATGAGCGGCGCTACCGCCCAGGCGGTGGCCCTTGGTGGGCGTGGGCATACGGACCTCTCCTTGTTATACGTGGTGGGATGCCACGTCAGTACTGCTCGGTCTCCACGTAGCTCTCGTCGTCGTCGCTGTAGGCGCCGACGGCGCTGCTCGGGTCGAACCCGGGCGGCGAGTCCTTGAGCGAGAGACCCATGTCAACGAGCTTCTGCTTGACTTCCTCGATCGACTTGGCGCCGAAGTTCCTTATATCGAGCAGGTCCTGCTCGCTGCGGCCGACGAGCTCGCCCACCGTGTGGATGCCCTCGCGCTTGAGGCAGTTGTACGAGCGCACGGTGAGGTTGAGGTCCTCGATCGGCAGCGCCAGATCGGCCGCCAGGGCGGCGTCGGTCGGTGACGGGCCAATGTCGATGCCCTCGGCATCGACGTTGAGCTCCCGGGCCAGACCGAACAGCTCGACCAGCGTCTTGCCCGCACTCGCCACCGCGTCCCGGGGCCGCATGCACGGCTTGGTCTCGACGTCGAGGATGAGCCGGTCGAAGTCGGTCCGCTGCTCGACACGGGTGGCTTCGACCTTGTAGGTGACCCGCAGCACGGGCGAGTAGATGGAGTCGATCGGCACCCGGCCGATCTCCTGGCCGGGCTGCTTGTTCTGGGTGGCCGAGACGTAGCCGCGACCGCGCTCGACGGTGAGCTCCATCTCGAGCTTGCCCTTGGCGTTCAGGGTGGCGACGTGCAGCTCGGGGTTGTGCACCTCGACGCCGGCCGGCGGCGCGATGTCGGCCGCGGTCACCTCGCCGGGGCCCTGCTTGCGCAGGTACATCACAACCGGCTCGTCGTGCTCGGAGGACACCACGAGCTCCTTCAGGTTCAGGATGATGTCGGTGACATCTTCCTTCACCCCCGGAACGGTGGAGAACTCGTGCAGGACGCCCTCGATCCGGATGCTGGTGACGGCCGCGCCCGGAATCGAGGACAGCAGCGTGCGCCGGAGCGAGTTGCCGATGGTGTAACCGAAACCCGGCTCCAGCGGCTCGATGACGAACCGGGACCGGAACTCGTCTACCTGCTCCTCGGCGAGCGAGGGGCGCTGAGCGATGAGCATTGATCTTCCCTTCCGCGACGACCGCTATATGACGTCGCGATCGGCGGGCCGGCTGCCCGCCTGCCATGCCGCCACTGTGGCGGCACAGCGTATGGTCCCGGGGCCGGGGCCCCGGGACCGTGCCGTTACTTCGAGTAGTACTCGACGATGAGCTGTTCCTGGACCTGCGTGTCGATCTGGGCCCGGACGGGCAGCGAGTGCACCAGCACCCGCATCTTGTCCGGGACCACCTCGAGCCACGCCGGGACGGTGCGCTCGCCGACCTCGGCCCGGGCGACGATGAACGGCGTCGTCTCGAGGAACTTGGCCGGGACCTCGACGATGTCGTTCTCGCTGACCCGGTAGGACGGGATGTCGACCTTCTTCCCGTTCACCGTGAAGTGGCCGTGCGTGACCAGCTGGCGGGCCATGTCACGGCTCTTGGCGAAGCCGGCCCGGAACACGACGTTGTCCAGGCGGCGCTCAAGCAGCTGGAGCATGGTCTCGCCGGTACGCCCGTGCTTGCGCGAGGCTTCCACGTAGTAGCCGTGGAACTGGCGCTCCAGGATGCCGTAGATCCGGCGGGCCTTCTGCTTCTCCCGGATCTGCTGCAGGTAGTCGCCTTCCTTGGGCCGGTTCCGGCCGTGCTCGCCCGGCGGGTAAGGCCGGATCTCGATCGGGCACTTCGGCGAATCGCACTTCGCGCCCTTGAGGAAGAGCTTGGTCTTCTCCCGGCGGCACAGCTTGCAGTCCGGGCCTGTGTATCGAGCCATCTGTCGCTATCTCCTCAAGCCCTCAGACCCGGCGCCGCTTCGGCGGCCGGCAGCCATTGTGCGGAACGGGGGTCATGTCCTGGATCGAGCCGACCTCCAGCCCGGTCGCCTGCAGCGACCGGATGGCGGTCTCCCGTCCCGACCCCGGGCCCTTGACGAAGACATCGACCTTGCGCATGCCGTGCTCCATCGCGCGGCGCGCGGCGGCCTCGGCTGCCATCTGCGCGGCGTACGGCGTCGACTTGCGCGATCCCTTGAACCCGACCTGACCCGCGGAGGCCCACGAGATGACGTTCCCGGTCGGGTCGGTAATCGAGATGATCGTGTTGTTGAACGTGCTCCTGATGTGGGCGTGCCCGTGAGCTACGTTCTTCCGCTCCTTGCGGCGCACCTTCTTGGCGGCCTGGCTACGGCTCTTTGCTGGCGGCATATCCTTCTTTGGCTTCCTAACGAGGTGATCGATCCGCGGTACGGACTACTTCTTGCCGGCCTTCTTCTTGCCGGCCACCGTCTTCTTCTTGCCCTTGCGGGTGCGTGCGTTGGTCTGCGTCCGCTGCCCGTGCACCGGAAGCCCGCGGCGGTGGCGGATCCCCTGATAGCAGCCGATCTCGACCTTGCGCCTGATGTCGGCCTGGACCTCGCGGCGCAGGTCACCTTCGACCTGGTAGGTGGCGTCGATCCAGTCGCGGAGCTTCATCAGCTCCTCGTCGGTCAGGTTGCTGACCCGGGTGTCGCCGTTGACGCCGGTAGCCGCAAGCGTCTGCAGGGAACGGGTCCGGCCGATGCCGAAAATGTAGGTGAGCGCGATCTCGACCCGCTTGTCGCGGGGCAAGTCCACTCCAGAAAGCCTGGCCATGCTTGGGCAGTTCTCCTTCGTCTCGCGGAGGTGCTTCGCGCCGCTCCCACGTCCTGCCCGGACGTGGCCCCGGCCTCCGTCCGGGGGTCGCAGCCACTAGGTGGCCTGCTGCGGTGCGCGTCTTTGGAGCGTCAGCCTTGCCGCTGCTTGTGCCGCGGGTCGGTGCAGATGACCATGACGCGGCCATGCCGACGGATGATCCGGCACTTGCTGCAGATCTTCTTGACGCTCGGCTTGACCTTCACGGCGTATTCCCCACTAAATCTGTCTTGCTTGGCTGTTATTACTTGTACCGGTACACGATCCGCCCGCGGCTCAGGTCGTAGGGGCTTAGCTCCACTACCACCCGGTCGTCAGGCAGGATGCGGATGTAGTGCATCCGCATTTTCCCGCTGATGTGAGCGAGAACCTTGTGCCCGTTGTCCAGCTCCACCCGGAAGAAGGCATTCGGGAGTGACTCGACAACCGTGCCCTCAATCTCAATGGCGCCGTCTTTTTTGGGCATGTCCTCCGCGCTTCGTTCTGTCGTAACGGCCCGCGCCGGAGCGCGGTCTGGTTTGGCTCGTGCGGTGCTACCCGTACTGCCGTGGTTGACCGTACCGCCGGGTCCGGCCGTACGAGCTAGCCGTACTGCCCTGGGCGGCAGCCTGCCCCGCCTAGCTCACGCCGGTGCCGGCGAGTGCCAGCGGGACGAAAAACCGGGAAGGGCCGGTATCGTGATCGCCTAAGCGATCCCCCGAGTTCCGGCCGGGTAGAACCCAGCAGATGGGCCGGAGACGAGTGTACTCGACCCCAGGCCCCGACGCGAACCGCCCAGGTTATAAGACATCCCAGGCCTCGCCGGTATTCCCGGGCCGCGATTGCAGGGCGGTCATCCGGGCCCGGGGCACGATCAGTCAGCCGACGCCAGGACGGCAAGCCATCGACCCGGGACGACGACCTGCCTGCCAGCTTACCCGCAAACGCCGACCCCGCTCCGCGGCAGCCGGTACGGCGGCCCCGAGGTTCCCTGGTACGGCAGCTCCGCGGGTCTCTGGTACGGCCGCCCCGCGGGTCCCTATCGGAGCGTCCGCACCACCGGTCACGCCTGTCACCCACCCCAGCCCTCACCTGGCTCCCGGCAACGACATGGATGCTCCATCAATGCCGCGCCAGCAGCATCGATGCTCCATCCATGTCGTCAGCTGTGCCACCTGGGATCAGCCGCGCTACCCGGGGACGCGACGCCCCCGTACCAGGCACACCGTGAGCATCACCGTCCCAGGCGGCCAGTCACCGGGACAGGCCAGTCACCGGGACAGGCCAGTCGCCGGGAGGGGCTAGTCGCCGGGAGGGGCTAGTCGCCGGGGCGCTGGGAGCGGCGGACTATCGCCCAGATCCAGGGCAGGGCGATCAGCGCCCACCAGGGAAACCAGGTGCCGCTGCCGACGACCGCGGCGACCGCCCAGATGGCGACCAGGGCCGAGGTGACTACCGCCCACGCCCCCATGGCCACGGTTCCCGGCGTGAACCGGGCCGGGCTGCCATGGCCCGGGTCGGCCGGGAGCAGGGACTGCCCGGGGCGGGTCGGGCCGCGGCGCAGCGAGGCATCTGGCAGCTGGTACAGGTCGATGGCGGGCAGGTCCGTCATCAGCTCGTCGAGTTCGCCCAGCGTCTTGGCCTCCAGGGCGCGGTCCATGCGCTCGTGGAATTCCTCGGCGGTCAGCCGGCCGGCGGCGTGGTGCTCGCGCAGCAGCGAGGCGACGCGGTCGCGATCCGCGTCCGAGGCGCGGATTCGCGGGTCACCAGGCACCTGGCACCTTCTTAGCTCGGGGCGTTGTCCTACTACCTAGTATCGCTCCGCGGAATCGTCGCGGCGGGCCAGCCCCTCCTTGCCGCCGTCCTCGGCGGTCAGCACCCACGGCCCGTCCGGGGTGATCGCGACCGTGTGCTCGAAGTGCGCAGCCCAGCTTCCGTCGGCGGTGATGACCGTCCACTCGTCGTCGAGCAGGATCGTCTCCGAGTCGCCGAGCATCACCATCGGCTCGATAGCCAGCGCCATGCCCGGCCGCAGCCGCGGCCCCCGGCCGGGGCGCCCGTAGTTGGGCACCGGCGGGTCCATGTGCATCGCGCTGCCGATCCCGTGCCCGGTGTACTCCTCGACGACGCCGTACGGGCCGGAGGCGGCCACGCTGGCCTCCACCGCGTGCGAGATGTCGCCGAGCCGGGCGCCGGCCTGTGCCTGGGCGAGCCCGCGCCACAGCGCGGCCTCGCAGGCCGCCAGCAGCCGGGTGTGCTCGGCGGAGATGGCCCCGACGCCGACGGTGAGGGCGGCGTCCCCGTGCCAGCCGCGGACGATGGCGCCGCAGTCGATCGAGATGATGTCCCCGTCCCGCAGGCTCCGCCGCGGGCTGGGGATGCCGTGCACGATCTCCTCGTTCACCGACGTGCAGATCACCGCCGGGTAGCCGTGGTAGCCCTTGAACGACGGGGTCGCGCCCGCGTTCCGGATCTCGGCCTCGGCCAGCTCGTCGAGCTCGGCGGTGGTGACGCCGGGCCGGACCGCCGCGGCGAGCAGGCTCAGGGTGCGCGCGACCACCAGGCCGGCCTCGCGCATCACCGCGAGCTGCTCGGGTGTCTTGATCTCAATGGTCATGCCACCACGCCATATCGCCAGAGCGGTCTCTCAGTTCTCAGCGTGCGAACGGGCGGAGCGCGGCCATCGCCCGGCTGGTGATCTCTTCCACCGGGCCGGTCGCGTCGATCCCGATCAGGATGTTCTCGTCAGCGTAGAACGCGATCAGCGGGGAGGTCTGCTCGGCGTAGACCTCGAGCCGGTGCCTGATGGTCTCCTCGGAGTCATCGTCGCGCTGGAAGAGCTCGCCGCCGCAGTCGTCGCAGATGCCCTTGCGGGCGGGGGGGTCGTACAGCGCGTGCTGGACGCGCTCGCAGCGGCGGCAGGTCCGGCGTCCGGACAGCCGTCGCACCACCTCGTCCTCGTCCACCACGAGCTCGAGCACGACGCTGAGCCGGACCTCCCACTCGGCGAGCATCTTCTTCAGCGTCTCGGCCTGCGGGACGTTGCGCGGGAAGCCGTCGAGCAGGAAGCCTTCCTGGGTGTCGTCCTCCGCCAGCCGGTCTCGGACCATCGCCACCGTCACCTCGTCCGGGACCAGGTCGCCCCGGTCCATGAACTCCCTGGCCTTGCGGCCCAGGTCGGTGTTGTTGGTGACGTTGTACCGGAAAATGTCACCTGTCGAGATCCTCGGGATCGCCAGGTGCGATGCAATGAACTGGGCCTGTGTCCCCTTGCCCGCACCGGGGGGCCCGACGAGGACTATGCGCACTATCGCAAGAAACCCTCATAGTTGCGCTGCTGCAGCTGGCTCTCGATCTGCTTCACCGTGTCCAGCCCGACGCCGACCATGATCAGCAGGCTGACCCCGCTGAACGGGAACTGGTTGGCGACGCCGACGGCGCTGAGCGCCACCAGCGGGAACAGCGCGATGATCCCGAGGTAGATCGAGCCGGGCGCGGTAAGCCTGCTCAGCACGTACTGGAGGTACTCGGCGGTCGGCCGGCCGGGACGGATCCCGGGGATGAACCCGCCGTACTTCTTCATGTTGTCGGCGACTTCTTGCGGGTTGAAGGTGATCGACACGTAGAAGTACGTGAACCCGACGATCAGCAAGAAGAAGGCGAGCATGTACAGCGGCGAGCTGCTCTGCTCGATGTAGCGGGCGACCCAGGCGACCCAGCCCTGCGGTTTGGCCTGGTTGCCGAACAGCTGCGCAGCCAGGGTCGGGATGTACAGCAGGGACGAGGCGAAGATGACCGGGATGACGCCCGCCTGGTTGACCTTCATCGGGATGTAGGTCGAGGTGCCGCCGTACATCCGGCGGCCCACCATGCGCTTGGCGTACTGGACCGGGATGCGGCGCTGGGCCTGCTCCATGAACACGATGAACGCGACGATGGCGACCACCACGACCAGCGCGATGGCGGCGTAGAACGGGCCCTTGGTCCGCAGGATGGCCAGCAGCTCGCCCGGGATGACCGAGATCACCGTCGTGAAGATCAGCACCGACATGCCGTTGCCGACGCCGCGGTCGGTGATCAGCTCGCCCATCCACATGATGACCGTGGTGCCGGCCACCATGGTGATCACCATCGTGGCGATGGTGAAGACGGAGGCGTTCGGGATCAGCGGGTTGTTGCCCGCGGCCCCGCACCCGTTGAACAAGGTGCCCGACCGGGCCAGCTCCACGTAGCCGGTGGACTGGAGCAGCGCCAGGCCCACGGTGAGGTACCGGGTGTACTGGGTGATCTTGGCCTGGCCCGACTGCCCCTCCTGCTTGAGGGTCTCCAGCCGCGGGATCACGACGGTGAGCAGCTGCAGGATGATGCTGGCGGTGATGTACGGCATGATGCCGAGCGCGAACACCGACAGGCGCAGCAGCGCCTGGCCGCTGAGCAGGTTGACGATGGCCAGCACGCCCGCCGTGGAACCGGTGGCCGCTGCGTTGGAGCAGAAGGCCACGTTCCGCTCGTTGATGCCCGGCGTGGGCAGCGAGGCACCGAGGCGGAACAGCGCGATGAGGCCCAGCGTGATCAGCAGCTTCTTGCGAAGGTCCGGCGTCTGGAACGCCCGCACGAAGGCCGTGAGCATGCGCAGTCCTCGCTTCGGTTGGTGGGGCAGTCCACGTATCTTACCCGGGACTGAATAATGTGTCTCTTGCTCGCTTGCCTCCGGGCGGCCGTACCCGGCGCCCGGAGGTTCGCTCGAAACCCTACGTTAAGAAAGCTCGGTAACGGAGCCGCCGGCCTGCTCGATCTTGGCGGCGGCCGAGGCCGAGAAGGCGTGCGCGGTGACCCGGAGGGCCACGGCGAGATCGCCGGTACCGAGCACCTTGATCAGCTCGCCCTTGCGGGCGGCGCCCTTGGCCACCAGATTCTCCGGGGTCACGTCGCCACCCTCGGGGAACAACTCGGCCAGGCGGCCGGTGTTGACCACCTGGTAGCTGGTGCCGAAGCCCGCGTTGGAGAAGCCCTTCAGCTTCGGAATGCGGCGCTGCAGCGGCATCTGGCCGCCCTCGAAACCGAGGCGGACCGTGTTACGCGCCTTGGTGCCCTTGGTGCCGCGCCCGGCGGTCTTGCCCTTGGACGCCTCACCGCGGCCGATCCGCGTCTTGGCCTTGTGCGCTCCCGGCGCGGGCCGCAGGTGATGCAGCTTGAGCCCGCGCCCGGACGCGGACGTGTTCTGTTCGTCCGGCATTTAGTCCACTTCCTCTACCGTGACCAGGTGGCGCACGGTCTTGATCATGCCGCGGAACTCGGGCCGGTCCGGCTTGACCACGACCTGGCCGATCCGGCGCAGCCCCAGCGAGCGCAGCGAGTTCCGCTGCGCGCTGTTGCCGCCGATCTTCGACTTGGTCTGTGTCACCTTCAGCTGTGCCATCTGCGCGTCCTCCCGTCAGGCCCCGGCCGCGGCCGCACGGGCCCGCAGCATGGCCGCGGGGGCCACGTCCTCGATCGGCAGACCGCGCTTGGCCGCGATCTCTTCCGGCCGGTTCAGGCTCTTCAGCGCGGCCACCGTGGCGTGCACCACGTTGATCGGGTTGGACGAGCCGAGCGACCGGGACAGCACGTCGTGGATGCCCGCGCACTCGAGCACGGCGCGCACCGGGCCGCCGGCGATGACGCCGGTTCCCGGGCTGGCCGGCTTGAGCAGGACCACGCCCGCCGCTTCCTCGCCCTGCACGGTGTGCGGGATGGTGCTGGCGATCATCGGCACCCGGAAGAAGTGCTTCTTGGCCTCCTCCACGCCCTTGGCGATGGCGGCCGGCACCTCCTTGGCCTTGCCGTACCCGACGCCGACCATTCCCTTGCCGTCGCCCACCACGACCAGCGCGGTGAAGCTGAAGCGGCGGCCGCCCTTGACGACCTTGGCCACCCGGTTGATGGTGACCACGTGCTCGAGGTAGGCGGCCTGCTTCTCGGCCGCGCCGCCGCGCCGGTCCTCACGGCGCTCGCGCCGTTCGCCGCCGCCGCCTCGCCGCGGTGCTCCTGGCATTAGCCCTTCCTCATCTCTGTATTGCCATGCTCGTTCACAGCTTCAGCCCGCCTTCGCGGGCGCCGTCCGCGAGCGCCGCGACCCGGCCGTGGTAGCGGTAACCGCCACGGTCGAACACCACGGCCTCGATGCCGGCGTCCTTGGCCCGCTGCGCGAGCAGCTCGCCCACCTTGCGCGCCTTGGCGGTCTTGTCACCGTCGGTCGCCCGGACATCGGTGTCCAGAGTGGACGCGGCGGCCAGCGTACGGCCGACGGTGTCGTCGACGATCTGCGCGAACATGTGCCGCGCGGACCGGTTGACGACCAGCCGGGGCCGGATCGCGCTGCCGGTGACCTTCTTGCGGACCCGCAGGTGCCGACGGGCGCGCCCGGCGGCGGAGGCCTGCGTCTTCGGACGCACCCGCCCGGTGGCGCGTGCGCGCGACGTCGTCTTGGTGCCAGCCATGACCTACTTACCAGCCTTCCCGACCTTGCGGCGGATCTGCTCGCCCTGGTACCGCACGCCCTTGCCCTTGTACGGGTCGGGCTTGCGGAGC
>JAICWX010000484.1 GCA_025934635.1 Streptosporangiaceae bacterium
GACCCGGCCGCCCGCGCCCGGCTGCCGCAGGTGCTCGGCGAGACCGGCCAGGTGGCCTGGGTCACCGACGCGGCCGGCCCGGACGCGCTCCAGATCGGCTCCGTCACCGGCGACGCGGACCCCCGTACCCTCGCCGAGGGCTCGCTCGGGTACGTGACCGGCCTGTCTGCCTCCCCGGACGGGGCCACCGTCGCCGCGTCCGCCCGCGACGGCGCCCTGCGCATCATCGACGTGGCGTCGGGCCAGGTCACCGACCTAGTCGTGTCCCGCGACGGCCAGGTCGACGGGCTGTCCTGGTCGCCGGACTCCGCCTGGCTGGCCTGGTCCGAGCCGTCTGGCCGGGAGCTGGCCCGGATCCGGATGGCAAGGATACAGGCCCCTGCGGGGGGGTTTGGGGGGGTAGTCCCCCCGGGCCAGCACGTCATCGACGTGACCGACGGGAGGTTCGCCGACACCAGCCCGGTCTTCACCCTCGACGGGCTCTACCTGGCCTTCCTGTCCCAGCGCAGCTTCGACCCGGTCTACGACGCGCACACCTTCGACCTGTCGTTCCCGTTCGGCGGCCGTCCCTACCTGGTGCCGCTGGCGGCCGTCACCCCGTCGCCGTTCGGCCCGGTGCCCGGCGGCCGGCCGCTGGGCCAGGACAACGGCGATGACCCCCGCTCCGCCCCGCCCGTCCCGTCCAACGCCTCGCCCGTCCCATCCACCCCGCTCACTCCTGCCGTCCCATCCACCCCGGCCGTCACGGTCGATGCCGACGGCCTGGCCGGACGGGTAGTGACCGTCCCGGTGGAAGAGGGCCGCTACCGCTACCTGCGCCCGGTCAAGGGCGGCCTGGTGTGGCTGCGCTCCCAGGTGACCGGCGTGCTCGGCGAGGGCGGCGCCGGCCTCGACGACGACCGGCCGCGTCCGGCCCTGGAGCGGTTCGACCTGCGCAAGCGCGAGGTCAAGGAGCTGGCGGGCACGCTGGACTGGTTCCGCGTCAGCGGTGATGGCACCCGTCTGGTGATCAGGGACAAAGACGAGCTGCGGGTCGTGCCGTCGGCGCGCAAGCACGACGACGCGGGGGAGGCCGTCACCGTCGACCTGACCCGCGCCCGGTTCACCGCCGACCCGCAAGCGCTCTGGCGGCACGCCTACGGCGAGGTCGGACGGTTCATCCGCCGGGACTTCTGGACCCCCGACCTGTCCGGCGTGGACTGGGACGGCGCGCTCGGCGATTACCGGCCGCTGCTGGACCGGATCCGGAGCGCGGCCGACTTCGCCGACCTGCTCTGGGAGCTGGTCGGCGAGCTCGGTACGTCGCACGCCTACGTGACCGCGGCCGCGAACGGCTCGCGGAACCACACTCCGGTGGGCCAGCTCGGCGCCGACATCTCGCGCGACGAGGCCGGGCGCTGGCTGGTGGACCGGGTGCTGCCGGGCGAGTCGTCCGATCCGCGGGCGCGCTCGCCGCTGGCCGCGCCCGGCGTGGCGGTCGGTCCCGGCGACGAGCTGGCCGCCGTGGACGGGCAGCCGGTCGACTCCGCCCGCGGTCCCTGGCCGCTGCTGGCCAGCACGGCCGGCAAGCCCGTCGAGCTGACCATCCGGCCGCAGTCCGCCGCCGAGTCCCGGCGCGTCGTCATAGTGCCGCTGCGCTCGGACCGGCGGCTGCGCTACCAGGACTGGGTGTCGTCCCGTCGCCGGCTGGTCCGTGAGCTCAGCGACGGAAAGCTTGGCTACCTGCACATCCCGGACATGATGGGCGAGGGCTGGGCGCACTTCCACCGTGACATGCGCACCGAGCTGCCGCGCGAGGGGCTGATCTTCGACGTACGCGGCAACAGCGGCGGCCACATCTCCGAGCTGGTGGTGGAGAAGCTGGCCCGGCAGGTGAGCGCCTGGACCATGGCCCGCTGGATGCGGCCCCGGTCTTACCCGCGGGAGGCGCGCCGCGGCCCGATGGTCACGGTGGCCGACGAGTTCGCCGGGTCTGACGGCGACATCGTCACCGCCGCGGTCAAGTTGCTCGGCCTCGGCCCGGTGATCGGCACCCGCACCTGGGGCGGCGTGATCGGCATCAACGGCTACCAGGGCCTCCTCGACGGCTCCGCGATCACCGTGCCGGGGTTCGCGTTCTTCTTCGAGGAGTACGGCTGGACCGTGGAGAACTACGGCGTCGACCCGGACACGGAAGTGCTGATCACCCCGGATGACGCGGCGGCCGGCCGGGACACCCAGCTGGAGCACGCCGTCCAGGTCGCCCTGGAGGCGATCGACAAGCAGTCGCCCCTGGCCCCGCCCGACGTCTCCACCGGCCCGTTCAAGGGCCGCCCCCCGCTCCCGCCCCGCCCCGGTTCCCCTGGTCCCGGTTCCCCTGGTCCCGGTTCCCCCCGCCCATCCTCGCTCGAAGGCCCGGACCGCTGATGACTCCCGATACCGTGCCCTCCGGCACCTCCCGGCCGGACACCCGCCGGATCTGGGCCCTCACCACCATGTTCTGCGTGGCGGTGCTGGTGCTGGCCGCCGACGCGATCTCCAAGGCGCAGGTCCTGGCCAAGCTGCCCGGGCACCCTCCGGTCCGGCTGCTCGACGGGCTGATCACGCTGGACCTCACCTTCAACGCAGGCGCCGCGTTCGGCGTGGGCACGTCCTACACCGCGGTCATCGCGCTGATCGTGTGCGGCGTGATCGTCTACATCGTCCGGACGGCCCGGCGGCTGCGCAGCTGGACCTGGACCATCGCCCTCGGCCTGCTGCTCGGCGGTGCCATGGGCAACCTCGGCGACCGCCTGTTCCGGGCTCCGGGGCTGCTTCGCGGCCGCGTCGTGGACTGGATCAACCTGCCTCACTTCCCGTGGACCTTCAACCTCGCCGACGCCTCGATCAGCTGCGCCGCCGTCATCATCGCCATCCTCGCCCTGCGCGGCATCCGCATCGACGGCACTACCCCCGCCCACGCGGCCCCCCGCCCCGACCCCGCCACCCCCGCCTCCGCCACCCCCGACTCCGCCCGCCCCAACCGAGCCGACCCCGCCCCTGGCCGCATCGACGCCTAAGGAGTCGGTGACCCCCCGGGTACCCAAGAACGTACCCAGGGGCACACCGACTCCTTCCGGGCTGCCGGTGCGACGCTCAGCCCTTGCGGCCGGTGATCGCCACCGTCACGCCCACGCCGATCATGGCCAGGCCGCCTGCCCCGCCGACCAGCTCGAACCGGCGCGGCGAGCTCGCGAACCAGTTCCGCACCCCGCTCGCGGCGAACCCCCAGGCGCAGTCGGAAGCCCCGCCCATCAGCACGGCCACCAGGGCCAGCAGCAGCATCTGCCCCGGAACCGCACCGGCGTCCCTGTTCACGAACTGCGGCAAGATGGCGCCGAACAAGATGTACGACTTCGGGTTGGTAATTCCCACCACGACACCATCGCGCAGCGCCCGCCACCCCTCCCGCGGCTCCGCGACCGCGGCGAACGCGTCCGCCAGCGACTTGCGGTGCCGGATCGCCTGGATGCCGAGCCACGCCAGGTACACCGCCCCGGCCACCTTGACCACCACGAAGGCCGCCGCCGAGCGCTGCAGGATCTCGCCCAGACCGACCGCGACCAGAGCCGCGACCACGTAGTTGCCCGCGGCGTGGCCGGCCGCGGTGGCCAGCGCGGTGCGCCGCCCGTGTGACAGTGCCCGCCCCACCACGAACAGCACGCCCGGCCCCGGGATCACGATCATCACCAGGGCCGCCACGCTGAAGCCGAGCAGCTGGCCGCCAGTGATCACGGCGCCACCAGCAGCTCACGGCCGCGAGCGCGCAGCTCGGCCACCGAGCTGACGCCCATCAGGTGCAGCGTCCGGATGAACTGGTCGGTCAGGATGTCGATCACCTTGTCCACTCCCGGCTCGCCGCCCGCCATCAGCCCGTACAGGTAGGCGCGGCCGATCGCGCAGGCGTCCGCGCCCAGGGCCAGTGCCACCGCGATGTCCGCCCCGTGCCGGACACCGGAGTCCACCAGCACGGCCACGTCCGGTCCCACCGCGTCGCGTACCCGTGAGATCAGGTCGGCGGACGGCACGGTCCGGTCCAGCTGACGGCCGCCGTGGTTGGACAGCTGCAGGCCGTCCACGCCCAGTTCCGCCGCCCGGGTCGCGTCCGCGGCCGACACCGGCCCCTTGATGACCAGCTTCCCCGGCCAGCGCGCCCGCAGCGCGGCGATGTCGTCCCAGCTGACCGTGGGGTTGAACATCATGCCGGTGCCCTCGATCGTGGTCGCCCCGGCCGCCGACCCCGCTCCCGGCGTAGCCCCGGGCCTGGACGCGGGCGTGCCGAAGTTCGCGAAGTCGATCGCCTCGCTGCGCAGCATCCGTATCCAGTAGGCCGGCTTGATCGCGATGTTGCCGATCGTCGCCATGGTCAGCGCGGGCGGGATGGTCAGGCCGTTGCGTTCGTCCCTGGTCCGGTGCCCGGTGACGAAGGTGTCCACGGTGACCACGAGCACCCGGTACCCGGCCGCGTCGGCCCGGTTGACGAGCTCCTTGGTCAGCCCCTCGTCCTTCTGGATGTAAAGCTGGAACCACAGGTCGGGCTGCGCGGCCGCGGCGACGTCCTCGATGGAGGTGGTCGACATGGTGGACAGCGTGTACGGCAGCCGGTGCCGCTGCGCCGCCCGCGCCACCCCGCTCTCGCCCGCCGGGTGCATCATCCGCGTGTACCCGGTCGGCGCGAGGACCAGCGGCAGCGGCAGGTCCCGGTCGAGCAGGCGGGTGGCGGTGTCCACCTCGGTGATCCCGGTCAGCGCCCGCGGCTGGAACCGCCAGCGCCGGAACGCCCGTACGTTGGCCGCCATCGACAGCTCCTCGTCGGCGGCACCGTCGACGTAGTCGAAAACCGGCCGCGGGATGACCCGGCGGGCGGACTTCCGCAGCTCGTGGATGTCGTGGCAGGCCGCGAGCCGCCTGCGGGCGGCGTCGAACTCGACCGGCTTCAGCTGGATCAGGCGGCGTATCTCTGATGCCCTCATATCCCGGACGATACGTGTTGCTCCCGGTCCGCGTCATGCCCCGGTCCCCTCATCTACCGGTCTGCGTCATGTCCCGGTCCCCTCATCTACCGGTCTGCGTCATGCCCCGGTCCCCTCATCTACCGGTCTGCGTCATGCCCCGGTAGCCTCCCTTCCCGGGGCCTCGCCCGCGAACGCCTTATATACTAAAAAAATCGGAATTAGAGAAATTGACGGAATGGCCGGAAGGTAACGCCATGCGGATCGCCGTCGTCACCGGCAACCCCAAGCCCGCGTCGCGCACGCAC
>JAICWX010000246.1 GCA_025934635.1 Streptosporangiaceae bacterium
GGCTGCCGCCTGGCTCGGCGGCCGCGACGCGGGCCTGATCTCGGGGCTTGCGGTCATCTGGCTCACGGCGGTCATCCGCAAGGTCGTGACCGGATCTGTGCCCAGCCTGCTGACGATTTCGGCGGTGGTGCTGACGCTGCAGACCGCGGTGGTGCTCGCCACCGGCGAGCTCTGGCTCTTCCTGCTGCAGTTCCCGCTCGCGAACCTGTGCATGTGCGTCCTGTTTGCCCGGACGGCGAGCGGCCCGAACCCGCTCGTGGCCCGGCTGGCCGCTGAGGTGGTCGCGCTGCGGCAGCCGGCCACCCATCACCCGGGCCTGCACCGCTTCTTCCAGGGCGCAACCTGGCTGTGGGCGGGGATCTTCCTGCTGCTCACAGCCGTACTGGCGGTGATGATGGTCACCGAGCCGGCCAAGATGTTCCTCCTGCTCTCGACCGCCGTGACCGCCGCGCTCGTCGTCGCCGGGACCTGCGCGTCCACACTGTGGTTCCTCTCGGTCCTGCGCAGGCTCGGCCTCAGGCTCCGTTTCGCCCCAGCCTGAGGCCGGCCGCCACGGGTTCGCCGGCCGCCGGACGGATCATTGATGACACTCGTTCTGGCTCACGCATAGCCGGCCTCATTGACCATCGCGAGACCGCGCGCGTACACGGCAAGGGCTCTGAGCAGCGGCACGCCCGAGGTTAACCCGGCTCGCCAGTCAGCCTGGCGCTCTCAGCGGGCTTGAGGGTGCTCTGCTGTCCGGCATGCCGCGGGCGCCGGGTGAGATGCTGACCTGGTTCTGTCATCTGGCAGTTCATCGGGCCCAGCGCGGGCCTGGGCTGCCCTCAGCAGGTGCGAGAGGCGAACGTCATCTCATAGCCGTCAGGCGGCGGCTCGCCCGCCCTATGCCTACGACTTTCCACGGCATACAGTGGGAGTGCTGCTCTGGACCCCGGCTGCGCGCAGGGGGCCCGGAGTTCTTTCTTTCCTCAGCGGCACGGATTGCTGCCAGAAGGCTCCTGGGCCAAAGGACTGCTACTACTGCTAGGAGCTGAACGTGATCATTCTCGGCATTATCTTGCTCATCATCGGGTTCATTGCCCAGATCGCCATCATCTGGACGATCGGCATTATTGTCGTCGTGATTGGCGTCATCCTGGCTTTGCTCGGGATGACGGGCCATGCCGTCCGCGGCCGGCGGCACTACTTCTGAGTCGCGTCGGGCCCGTTACCCCGTGCGGCACCGCCCCGGCTCCGTCATGGGAGCCGCCATCGGGGACTGCCGGGGGCTGGCTGCCTGGCCGGCCGCCGCTCCGGGTCCGGAGCTGGCGTGGGGCGGTGCGAGGCTGCCGCCGTAGCCGGGCCTTCTTTGTCCGCCACCCCGGAGTTACCCGCCTGATTCGCGACAAGTGACCGGCGAGGCCCCGGTGGCAGATCCCGGCTCCGCCGCAGGTGCGGCGATGCGCGATGCACTGACTCTGCGATGGGGGCGCCGCAGCGCCTAGCGCTCCGTCGGCCGCCGGTGCCAGTGCTGTCGCAGTGGCCCAGCTACATACCCTGGCCGCGCCCGCCGCCACGCAGTCAGGAACGTGGATCAGGGGGGAGGGAGGCATCGTTACCCGCGAAGGGAAGCCGGAAGGGCGGGAGCTTTGCTGCTCCTGCGCCACATGGCCAGTGGCCATCCTGGATGGCCTGGCTCCTTCTGTTCGCTGCGTGCCGCGCGGCCCCGCCAGGCCCTGCAGCACGGGCCCGCCGTGCTGGCTGCGCGCATGACAGGTAGCCGGGTCGGCAGGATCTGGGCCTGGTCGCCGCCCAGGCGGGCCGCCGGGGCGGGCGCGTGTGCGCCGCGGATGCGTGCGCGGCGGCCATGGCCGCGGTGAGCGTCATGGACGGCGGCCAGCGGCGGGGACGCAGGTCACCTGATGCGCGTGACCGACGAGGGGTGGCCAGCCCGTCACCGTTGCCGACTTGAATGCCGAAGCCCGGCGCTGGCCCCCGTTTACGGTTGCCGCCCAGCAGACCGGGTTCGCGGCCGTGCAGGAACTGCCGATGCCGCTGCGCGATGAGGTCATCGGGGCGCTTAACCTCTTCCGCGCCACCCCGGCGCCTTCGATCCCGCGAACGTGCGCATCGGGCAGGTCCTTGCCGACGTGGCTACCATCAGCCCGCTGCACGAGCGCAGGAAGCGCAGGAAGCGCAACCCTGAACGAGCAGCCGCAGGCTGCGCTGAACAGCCGGGTCATCATCGAGCAGGCGAACGGTAAGCTCGCGGAGCGGCTCGGTATCGACATGACCTCAGGCATTCAGCATCCTGCGCAGCTACGTCCGTAACCGCAACCTCCGCCTGGCCGCCCTGGTCTGTCCGGGTGAGCTGTGCCTGCACGGCAGGACGTAAGACCGCGGCGTGCATGCAGCGATGACGTACCGGGGCCCGGTGTGCGGAGAGGCTGCGACGGACCAGATGGAACCGCCGGCCGCCACGCGCCTCGGGATCTGGTGAACTCGCCGGATCCGCACGGCGTTCCCGGGGACTGGGTGCCGACGGCTGCTGTGCCTGTGATGTCTTCGCGGCCATGACTTCTCCGCGCTGCGGATGACGGTCAGCTTCCGCCTTCCGCGCGAACGCTTGCATCAAGGGGTGACCGGGGGAACTACCTGGCCGGGCGGCCGCATCCGCAGGGCACCCAGGAAAGAGCACCGAGGAAAACGACAACGCCGATGATCAGCAGGTACAACAGGCCCTTCGCGACACGCCCCACGATGCCCAGCACGATCGCCACGATCACCAGGAGCAGAAACAGGCAATCATCGGATCCCCGTTTAGCCGGGCGGCTCAGCGGCGGGCCAACCGCCGCTCACCGCCGGCACCGGGCTCGTATGACTGGCGCCGGGATCGCGCCGCGGTTCCCGGGGGAGCCTGGTCGCAGCCATGAGCGCAAGTACCCCGCAGAGCCGTCCCGGCGCGGCCACGATGAGCTCCAAGCCGCCGGTGCCGGGTCCTCCGGCGCACTGCCCTGCCCGGCCCGGCCGCGGGTAACGCTCACGGGCTCATCACCGGCCGGCACCTGGCGCTGGTTACCCGGCGGTTACCACCAGGCGGGAGCATCCGGCGGTCCGCACGGCCTCCTCCACGCCAGCGTGGAGGAGGCGACATCGATCAGGACGGTCAGGGCCAGGATGCGGCGCACCTGCCCGCGCGGCGCGGCCAGCAGCAAGTCACCGCGGGGCTGCCGGGCCTGCGCCCGCACACGGCCCAGCGCGCCCAGGGCACAGCAGCCGATGAACTCCAGCGCGGCCAGATCGACGATAATCCGCGGGTCACGAGCCGAAGCCGCCGCGAGCACGGCCATCACGCTCGCGGCATCTACGACGTCAAGTTCCCCGCACAATGCGACGACGACGTGACCGCCGTGCTCGCGGGTGCTCAGACTGACACTGGCCATGACAGCGCCTTCCTGCTCCGGCAGCAAAGCAGGGTCCAGGCCAGGCGGCTATCTCATCAGCTTCCGGTCTGGATGATACGCCCCGTTCCGGCGGAAGTCCCGGCGAATTCCCCTGCTCCGCAGCCTCGCCTCCGTTCTGGCTTCTCACGATGGCGCTGCCGAGCTCGAACGCGGCCTGCGCATCCTGCTCACCGGGCTGACCACTGCACTGATCCCTCCAGGCGTATCGGCCCCGCACGCAGCCCATGCCCCAGCACGGCCGCAATGACCTCGCGCGCGTTCACCGTGCGGGCCGTTATGTCCAATGGCTGTCTTTCCAGCTGGGTCAGGTGCGCGCATACTGGTCAGCGGGAGGCGAACACGGCCGGGTGAAGGACTCCCAGGCGCCAGGCGGGACAGGCCGGACGGCCCTGGACGCAGCTGCAGTGTCTATGGCACGGGGTGCGTCCGGGATCTGGCTGCGGGCGGGGTCCCGGCTCGGTCTGGTCTGCCGCGGCGCGGTGTATCTCCTGGTCGGCTACCTGGCTTTCCGTCTGGCGCTCGCCTCGCACGGGCGAACTGGCGCGCCTGCGAGCAGCGCCGGAGCGGTGCAGGCGGCCGTCGCCGGCGCGGGAGGACGTATTCCGCTGGTGCTGCTGGTCGCCGGGCTCGCCGCGTATGCGCTCACTCAGCTGCTTGAAGCGGTGTTCCGGGCCGCCCGCGCCAAAAGCACGACGGACAAGTGGCGGCAGCGCGCGGTGTCGTCGTGGGGGTTCCTGCTGTACTCAGCGTTCTGCCTGAGCACCGCCAGGCTCCTGGTGGAAACCCCGGCGAAGCAGACGTCCCAGTCGGAGCAGCGGCAGGATACGGAGATGGCCGCGGACTTGCTGCGCACAGGATGGGGCAAGGCGCTGCTCGTCGTAGCGGGGATCCTTGTCGTGGCGGGCGGCCTGGAGGCGGGCCGCCGGGCGGTCCGGCTCGATTTCCGGGAGCGGTTCACCGCCGAGCACATGTCCCGGGCGCTGGCCATGGTCACGCGGGCCCTCGGCGCGTTCGGCTCCGTCGCGCGCGCTGTCGTATTTGTCCTGACCGGTGTCTTCCTGATCAGGGCCGCGGTGCTGTCCAGCGCGGATCAGGCGAAGGGGCTAGACGCGATCTTCCGTTCGGTGGCTAGCTCACGGTACGGTCCGTGGCTGCTGGCGCTGCTCGCGGCCGGCCTGTTCTGTTACGGCCTTTACTGCCTGCTCGAGGCCCGGTACCGCGACCTGACACCAGGGCAATAGGCCACCACTGCAGAAGCGTGACCGACCGCCGGGCTGCGTGGCAGCGGCACAGCTGGCGCGAAGGCGCGTGATGGCCGGGCCCTGGCACGCTGGCCGCCCTGTCGGCACCCCCGGCCGCGGCGCTGTCGCCAGGCACTATCCACCGCCCTGTCGTGCGGAGCCGCGTCGATCACGCTCTCGGCGGCCCGCTGTCCGGCTGCCACGCCGGCGTCATCTCCGGGCGCTGCTGGTCATCGGCAAGGACTTCCACGGCCTGACATCCTTCAACAAGGAACTCCTGGCCAGCATCCTGCTGATCGGCGCGCTGGCCGCAAACAAGATCGCCGACAGGATAGGCCGCCGACCCCCGGTGCCGGGCACGGCGGCACTCCTCGTCGCCGAGGTGATGCTCGCCGCCCTTCTCTCCCAGTTACGCCGCCTGGCAGGAGCCCCGGAGACGGCCAGGACTCGCAGGCCGGTGGCGGGATTTAGTCCGCCGGACGGAGCCGGGCCGCAGGTCCGGTGTGAGCACCCATGACAAGGTGACCAACCCGGACGCGGCAGTTCTGCCGACTGCACGCCTGCCAGCGGACCTCACCGTGCGTGACAACATCGGAAAGGGCCGCCCCGGCCGCATGCACTACTGATCTAGACCAATCCGGCCAAAGCTGACAAGCCCCGGACGACTAGGTCCGGACTGACGAGCAAACGTGGAGCAACCACGGTATGGAAATGGCCGCGCCGGAACGTGCCTGTCCTGAACCCGTCACGGATGACTGTGAGCATGTGCTCGCCGGCCGCACGCTGGCGCGGCCTGGCCGGCGGCGGTCATCGCCGGACACTGCCCGCCCGGCAGCCGGGCCGGCAAGACCCGGGCAGGACAGGCCCGGCAATCTCAGCGGCCCCGGCCATGAATAACGCTCACGGGCTCATCACCGGCCTGCAGCTGACGCCGGCTACGCGGCGGTCACGACCGGGCGGGCGATCCGCACGGCGTCCTCGACGCTGGCGTAGACGGAGAAGACATCGATCAGGCCAGTCAGTGCCAGGACGCGCCACACCAGCCCGCGCGGCGCGGTGAGCAGCAGGTCACCGCCGGCCTGCCGGGCCTGCGCCCGCACCCGGCCCAGCGCACCCAGGGCGCAGCAGTCGATGAACTCCAGCGCGGCCAGGTCGACGATGATCCGCGGGTCGCGAGCCACAGCCGCCACGAGCACGGCCATGACGCTCCCGGCACCGGCGACGTCCAGTTCCCCGTCCAGCGCGACGACGACGTGACCGCCGTACTCGCGGGTAATCAGCTTGACAGCGGCCATGACGGCGCCTTCCTGCTCCGGCAGCAAGGCAAGGTCCGGGCCCGGCGGCTATCTCCGCTTCCAGTCCGGATGTTACGCCCCGATCCGGCGGCCGTCCATCCTGCCAGCACCCCGCAGCCTGCCGCCCGGGGTTAAGCGCAGCAGCGCGCGGCGCCGACAGCACGACGGCACCCGGCCCCGTTAGCACGGCCCGCCCCGAGCCGCGACCTCGCTGACCGCGATCACGAAATCCTCCGCCCGGGCCGCCGGCAGGGCTGCCCGCACCGCCCACCGCGCCGTAGCCCGGCGCACTGGCCGCAGGTCATCAGCACCGACCGCACCCGCACAGCACGGGGAAACCCGCCGCTCCGGCCCGCCCCGCTGACTCCACCACCTCCCCTATCCCCGGGCAGGACCCGGAACAAGGCCAGCCAGTTCCCCTGTGCAGCAAGGGATGTAATCGGCCCTGGTGATGGGCCTTGCCCGGATTGGCCATTTCCGCCGGGCCGCCACCGGGATTGACTGAAAACGTCGTATCGCAGCATGAGCCACGGCACGCTAACACCAACCGGAAGCACGCGCTATGAACAGCCACAGGCACTGATATGTGCCCGCACACACCGCCCTGTCCGGCGCCTTCGGCTCCGGACCGCGAAGCGGCCCACACCATTGCCAGCCACCCCGAGCAGGGCTGGAGCCTGCTCTGCAATGGCGTCGTGACCTTCGACGACACCGGAGAGCTACTACCAGGCGGCGCGTTCATCGCCCCGCACCGCCCCACCGACCTCGCCGCCTCCGGCCGTCTGGCAGGCGTGGCCCCCGGGCACGGCGGCAGGCCCCAGCGGCCTTATCCGTCATCGGGGACATCTCGCAGAGTCACCCGGGCTGCCTGGCCTGACGACTACTTGGTACTAAGCCGCGCCTCCGCCGGCAGACCGGAGCCAGCCTGACCCGCTATCGCAACCGGATCCGGGCCAGCAAAGCGCTGCACCGACTGGAGGAGGACGACCGTGATCTTGGCAGACTGGCCGCGGACCTGGGCTTCGCCGACCAGGCCCACCTCACACGCACCATGACCGAGCACACTGGCTATACCCCGGGCACGTCAGAACTGTGCTGGGGCCAGCGAGGGGTTCCCTGGCGGACTCCGGTCCGGCCATGCCAGCAGCACGGTGATCCCGTTGATGCGGGCGGCGACCTGCTGGCCACTACGCACGCCAGCGCCTCCCCGGCCGCCACCCGTTATCGGCCCAGGTGATGACGTTTGCGGTTAATGCCTGTTTCCGCTGCGGGGGCGGCTGGGCTTAGCTGGGAAGCGAGAACCAGACGGCAAGGTACCGCGACGCCGCGGCCAGGCAAGCCCCCGGCCACGACCCGGCACTAAACCGGCCGCCAGCACACCGAAGTACAGGAGCCCGGTTATGGGCATCATCGCATGGATCGTTCCCGGCCTGGGCGCGGGGTGGTTGTCATGACGGCAACCAGCGCAGGTCACAAGGCAACCAGGGCGGGTCATACGGCGAGCGCGGCCGGGCGGGATGCGGCGTCTAGCCGCTGGCTGCAGTGGCTGGCCCGCGGCGGGCTCGTGGCGCGGGGCGCGATGTACCTGCTGATCGGGGTGCTGGCGGTGCAGATCGCGTTCGGCTCCGGTGGCAAGCAGGCTGACACCTCCGGCGCGCTGCGCGCTGTCGCGGTGCACCCGGGCGGGATCGTCGTGCTGTGGCTGCTGGCGGTGGGCTTTGCCGGGCTTGCCATCTGGCGGTTCGCTGAGGTCGTCTACGGGCAGGCCGGTCCCGGTGGCCGCAAAGCGGGCAAGCGGCTGGGGTCGCTGGCACGCGCGGTCTTGTACGCCTTCATCTGCGGCACGGTTGTCAGCTTCATCCTGGGTACCGGCGGCAAGACGTCTGGCAACACGCAGTCCAAGGACGCGACCGCGACGCTCATGGCTCACGGCGGCGGCCGGTGGCTTGTCGCGCTGATCGGCGTCGGCATCGGCGTCGGCGGAGCGGCCCTCGCCGTTTACGGCATTCGCAGGAAGTTCCTCGAGCACCTGCGCATGGCGCAGATGAGCCGCAGGACCGCCAAGGTGGTCAAAACCCTGGGCCTGGTCGGCTATGTGGCGCGCGGAGTGGTCTTCTGTGTCGCGGGCGGGTTCCTGGTCGACGCCGCCGTCAGCTTCAGCCCGCAGAAGGCGCAGGGCATCGACGGGTCGCTGCTCAAGCTCGCGACCACGCCGCTGGGCCCGGGGCTGCTCGTCGCGGTCGCGCTCGGGCTGGTGGTCTTCGGCGTCTATTCCTGCTGCGAAGCGCGCTGGCGCGAGGTCGAGCCCGGATAGCGCAGCTATCACGGAAATTCTGCAGGTGGCGAGTCCATGTGCGGTCTGACCCGGGCATTCACCGGGGGTGGGTGCCCCACAGCGCCAGCCCGTGCTTGTGCTGTTAAAAGGGACTTGCGATGTCTGTGCGGCTAAAGGCCCCGGCACTGCGCGGCCGGGGGGCGCGGGCGCGTCGTTCCGAAGCGCCCGCACCCTGCCGGCGACTGGAAGGTAGTCGCCCTGCACCTGGCCGGCGGTGCTGTCGTGCTGTGGGGCGTGTTCTCCGTGATCGGCATGCTCGTGACGCACGTCCTGGTCCACGGGCCGGTGCAGTCCGTGGATCGCGGTGTCGAGGTCTGGTTCGCTGCCCGCCGGACGGGTGTGTGGAATAGCGTCACGATGTTCGGCGCCGACATGGCCGGAACACAGACGGCCATCGCCGTGACTGTGGTCGTGGTGTTGTTGCTGCGCTGGCGCCTGGGACGGTGGTATGAGTCCTGGATCACGGTCGCGGCTATGGTCGGGGAGCCGCTGGTGTTCTATTCCGTGACCGCGACCGTCCACCGGCCTCGCCCCCCGGTGATACGGCTGGATGCGGCGCCGCCGACTTCGAGTTTTCCGTCCGGGCACACCGCCGCCTCGGTCGCCCTCTACGGCTGCATCGCGATCTTGGTGTTCTGGATCTACGGTCGGCGTCCGGCCACCCGGGTCGCGGTCGTCGTGCTGTGCTGCATCCCCGTCATCGTCGGGATGTCGCGGCTCTACCGCGGGATGCACTATCCGAGCGACGTGCTCGCGGGCGCGCTGACGGGCGGACTGTGGCTGCTCCTGGTGATCACCACTCTGCTGCCGAGACACGGCGCCATGAAGCATGGTGACGATCATCCGGCCCTCCGGTAGGAGAATCCCGGTGCGGCGGCAGAAGCAGGCGGACGTGACCGGGCTTCGGCCAGATTCAGCCGGTGAATCCGCGGTGACTGCGGACCTTCCCCTGGTCACGCCGCCGCCGGTGTTGTCCGCTGCCGCTGCCGCGGTCGTCTCGGTGGCCGCCGGTATCACGTTTGCCCTGCTCACCGTTTTGGGTCGCGCTGCAGGGCCCGTGGTGCCAGCGGTAGGTGAGCAGGTCCACCGCCGGGTAATTTCCCGCCGCAGCCCGGGTAGCGTCACGTTCGCCCGCGCTGTCGCCGTCGGCGCAGTGGCCGTCGAGGGCGGATGTGATGTCAGGCGACGCTTCGGGCTGGGCTCCTGCTCTTGGGCGTCGCGAGCGCCGGGGTCTATGCGGAACTGCGGATCAATGCGCTGGTCGCACGGGTGAGGCCCGCCGTGGCGGACTGGGTCGGGACGGCGGGCGGCTCGTCGTTCCCCTCCGGCCACACCACCAACGCCACGCTGTTCGCGGCTTTGTGTGCGTGGGTCATCGCTGCCCGTGTCCACGTCGGCTGGCCTCGTCGTGCGGTCTGGGCTGGAGCCGTCGTCTACGCCGCCGCGGTGGGCTGGTCGCGGGTATGGCTGGGAGTGCACTGGCCCACTGATGTCATCGGTGGCTGGCTCTACGGCCTCGCCTGGTTCACCGGCAGCATCACGGTGATCCTCACGTTGCGGCGATGGTCAGCTAACCGCGGGCGAACGGGCTAAGCGCCGGAGGACCCGCCCGCCCTCTTCGCGGGGACGCAGATCGTGATCGAAGCAGGACGGACCTTGATCTGCACCTTCTTGACAGTGGGGCGCGCACCGCCGTCAAGCTCCTAGGGGTACCGCCGATCGAACAGGATCCGGAACCGCTTACCCTGCGTGACCTCGACGAACGGAGACTTCTCGGTCTGGCCTAGCGCGACCCGGCCCAGCGTCCTGGCCCACTCGGCCGGATTCTTGGCCGTGACCACACCGAGATCGAGGAGACCGTCGTCCGGCTCCGCTGCGCTGAAGGCCTCCACCCCGCCGAGGACCTTGCCGACGTTCCCCGCCAGGACGCACGAGATCCGGCCCCTGAAGAAGCGCTTGCCACCTCGATGGTCGCCTTCACCCGGCGGGCACTCAGGTTCCTGGCCCCGGTGTAGACGTACGCCACTCGGCCGAGGCGGTCCTTCATCCCTCCATCGGCCTCCTTGATCATGCGAGCGTCAAACCCTGCACCAGCCATCACCGCAAAATGCTCGCCGTTCACCGATCCGGTGTCCAGCGGACGGCGCTCCCCGTGCAGCCCGACTTGCACCGCCTCGGTGAGGTCGGCAGGGACCTGCAGGTTCGTCGCCAGGAGATTCGCTGTGCCGGCCGGAAGAATCGCAAGGACAGCCTTCGTCCCGGCCACGGCGTCGATACAGCGCTGAACTGTCCCGTCGCCTCCCCAGACGAAATCACCTCGGCACCTCGCGCCAGCGCGCGGCTAGCGTACTTAGGCGCTTTGCGGCTTTTCGTCACCTCGTACCAGAGCGGATCGGCAAGCCCTCCCGCGCCAGCACCTCCCGGAGCTCACGCAAACCGCCGCCGAAGCTCTTACCAGTGTGCGCCACAACCGCGATCATCGGCATGCCATGCTCCGTGTTCTCGGCCGCTACCAGCCGGATGATGTTCGGTCCGCGCCGCCGTGGCCTGGCATTCTGCCGGGTGGTCAGCGCTTGAGGGCGTCTTTGATCTTCGTGCCGTAATGCTTGACGTTGCCTTTGGCATGGTCACGGCGGCCTCTGGCCCGCAGCCGCCGGTTCCCGGTGAGGCGGCCGGCGGTTTTCATAGCGGAGCCTTTGACCGCTTCGGCCCTGTGCGCGATCCTCTGGCCAATACTCATCGGTGGCTGCCGTTCGCGGCTTGCTCTACGGGGGCGGGTGCGCCGGCAGGCTCATCGGAGGCGGGTTTGCCGGTCACCGGTTCTGGCGGTTCGGCGATGGCAGGCCGGCCGGCGAACTGGTGCCTGAACATGCGCAGCCCACTCCAGCGGCTGTCGCCGGCATCGCGATCAGGGTGATCGCTGGACACGCCATTCTCGAGCGTGCTCGCGGTCTGGGCGCGGGCGGTGTCGCGCTGGCCGATCAGGTCGTCGCGATTGCGGCTGACAGCGGCGGTCTCGCGGCGGGACTGCTTGAGCCCCCGGCGGGCGGCGCTGCCACGACGGGAGGTCCGCCGCGCGCCGGCCAGCAGCAGGCTCAGCCCGGCCACGGCGACTGCTCCGACCACGATCCCGGTCAGGAACAGCACGCCCGTGGACCCGGTCACGTGGTAGCCGAACACTGAGAACCCGTGGGTCAGCGCGTGCCCGCTGCCGCCGTTGCCGAGGACTCCGGCCACGCCGGTAATCACCGCGGCGAGCAGGATGACAAGACCGAGAATGACGATCATGACGCACTCCATACCGAGGCGGCAGGCCGCCCGCGGGAGCGCGGGGAACCCGTCTTCGTCCTCGTTCATCTCTCAGTCAACCCGGCCAGAGCCGGGCGGGAAACTACCGATCCGGGAAGGGTTCATCACCGCAGCCGATCACCGTGCGCTGTCCGGCTGCGATCGCTTACTGTGCCGGCTGGCTGGCCGTGGTGGTGGTGAGCCAGCCGAGCCGCCTGGACATCGCCTGGGCGCAGCTGACGACCGCGCGTACGTGGCCGGAGTCGTCGGCCGCGCGCCACAGGACCGACCATGGGTAGTACGAGGCCGGTTCGGTGAGCGGCCGCCAGGTGGTTCCGGGGAGCGCAGAGATGCAGGAGGAAGGCACGCAGTACAGGCAGCGTCCCTGGGCGACCAGGTCGGCGGCCGCCCGGATGCTCTCCACGGTCCCGCCGTACACGGTCGGGGTGAAGCCAGCCGACCGGCACATCTCGATCGTGAACTGATTGAATTCCGGAGCCTGCACTTCCTCGGCGAGGAGCAGCGGTTCCTCAGTCAGGTCGGCGACCGGCACGCCCTCCAGCCCGGCGAACCGGTGACCGGCGGGCACCAGGACCCCGAGCGGGTCCTGGCGGAACAGCAGCGACGCGACCTGCGCCGGCGCGAGCGCGGCCCGGCCGACACCTACATCCAGCCGGCCGTCGATCAGCTGCTGGTACTGCCCGGGCACGCTGGCCTCGACCTGGTGGATCACCAAGCCGGGGTAGCGGGCCTGGACCTCGTGCAGGATCTGCGGCATCGAGTCATAGCTGGAATCAATGATCCCGACCCGCAGCGTCGCAGCCGCCCCCACCGCGCTGCGGGCCGCCGCCGCGGCGCGGTCCACGTGCGCCAGGATCTGCCGCGCCTCGACCAGGAACACCACCCCGGCAGCGGTCAGCGAAACATGATGCGTGCTGCGTTCCAGCAGGCGGACCCCGAGCTCACGTTCCAGCCGCTGCACCTGCTGGCTCAGCGCCGACTGCACGATGTGCTCCCGCTCCGCAGCCCGGCCGAAATGCAGCTCCTCGGCCAGCGTCACGAAGTAGCGAAGCTGGCGTAGCTCCACACCCGCCGCCAAGTCCGTGTCCGGCCCATCCATGTACTCCCTGGAACTTCGAAACCCTGCCGCAAGCCTACTTGCGTCTCAGGCTCCTGGAATGCGTAACGGCCGGGGCCGCCGGCGGCTAATCGGTTCTGGTGATAGGCCCTGCTCAGGTTGCCCGTTTCCGCCGCGCCGCTATCAGGGTTGACTTGCCGGTGAAACCAGCCGGGCAGGCCCGGTGTCTCTATCACGATAAGGGGGCTGCCATGATCCCGGCCCAGAACATGGCCCTAGGCGCGCCCGCCATCAGCCTGAACGGCTCAGCGCCGCGCTGCGAGCACCTCGACGGGCTCCAGCC
>JAICWX010000307.1 GCA_025934635.1 Streptosporangiaceae bacterium
GATGTCGATGTCGGCGCAGGTGCCGGCTCAGCCGAAGGCAGGACAGCGGGCTGGCTGATCGTGATTACCTCTGGCTTGGCGGTGCCGGACAGCAAAGCCATCAGGTCGTTGAGCGCAGGCCGGTCCGCGGGTCTCTTGGCCAGGCACGCGTTGATGATCTCGCGGAGTGGGCCGCTGATGCCCTGCAAGTCAGGAGGATCGCTGGCGATGCGGTGGATGATGGCGGGAATGGTGGCCGCATCGAAGGGCCCGTGCCCCGTGGCCGCATAGGCGAGAACCCCGCCGAGGGCGAAGATGTCGCTCCGGCTGTCGACGTGCTCGCCGTGGACCTGCTCGGGCGACATGAAGGAAAAGGTGCCGATGACCACCCCGGAAGACGTCAGCGCCGTCGCGTTCGCGGGCCGCGCGATGCCGAAGTCGATGATCCGCGGTCCGTCCTCCGCGAGGATAACGTTGCTCGGCTTCAGGTCTCGGTGGACGAGACCGCACGCGTGAACAGCGGCCAGTCCCTCCGCTAGCGCCGCACCTAGCCGACGGACCGCCTCGATCTCAAGCGGGCCATTTTGTCTGACGGCCGCGTCCAGGGAAGGGCCCGGGATATAGGCCGTGACCATCCACGGCGGAGCAGCGTCCGGATCGGCGTCAACAACGTGAGCGGTGTGGAAACCGCCGACCTGCCTGGCCGCAGCGACCTCGCGGGCGAAACGCTGCCTGAACTCGGCGTCCGCCGCATGCTGCGGGAGAACCAGCTTGACCGCTACCTTCCGGCCGCCCGGAGATTCTCCCAGGAACACCTGGCCCATGCCGCCGGCGCCCAGCTTGCCCAGCAGCCGGTACGCACCCACCTGGCGTGGGTCACTAACTCCCAGCGGCTCCACCGTGCCCCCAAGGCCAACCAGCCAGCGCACCTGATCAGGCATGAAAGTGGCGAACTGTCATATTCGCCAGCAGCGGCGCCCATTATGTCAGAGAGCTTGGGAACCCGCCGCGCTGCTGGCGCGCTGGCGCGCTGGCGCCGGGTGACGCGCCGTGTCGCCGGCGATGGGAGTTGCCGGCCGGTGTGGCTGGCGATGGAGCTGGCCGCGATCACGGGTCAGGCCGCGGTCCTCGGCTCGGCACCGGTGGGGTCATCGCGATCTAGGCAACCCGCAATAAGGTGGCCCGATCTGATCAGCGCTGCCCTCCCTGCCGATGCCGCAGAGAAAGCGAATGCCATTGGAGGCCTGGTCAGCTACTGCGTCCGCTATCGGCGTCGCAAGCACCGGCATGGCCATCCAGATCAAGATCCGTGATCCATGCGTCAACGGTAGGTAACCAAGCTGTAGCGGGAGAGATGTACAAACCTGCCTGTTCGCGCAACTAAGGTACAAATTATTTCGCATTCTATTAATAGAAGCTGATTGCGGCGAATCTGTCGGTTTCTGCCTTCAGCGGCTGATCACCAACTCAGCCCGCGGTCGGATGCAGGCTTGGTTGGCGCGCTGGCAACCCAGTTCATCATGATTAGCTCCGATACTCTCCGGTGGTTACTCTTTGTAGTCTAATGGCTGCATGTAAACCGCTTGCCGGATATGCGCGTCTCACGTCTGTATGTGCAGGCGTCCTTGCCGATGCGGGATGCGTGGGGGGCGAGACCTGGCTCAGGTCAGGTGCTTAGGAGATGAAGCTGTGGCTGGCTACGGCAAAATTTCTTCTCAAAATGGGCTTATAGAGTCATGTGCCGGCATCTTCTCGGGAAGAGAATTACCCGCCTTATTGACTAGCTGTGAACAGCTGGTAAGGCTTAGGAATTCGAATAACACCTTGCGTGAATGTCGGCTGCCTTTCGGCGTGCCTGTGCGTGCGGGGCCCAAGTTGGCGGAGAATCCTCATTCGCGATCGGCGTCTTCTCGGCTTATTCGTGCGCAAGACTCTAGTGGGGTAGTTCTCATGGATGCATCGATTGCAGACACGGTGCCAATGAAGTTCGATCTTGACGCTATAGCTCAGGAAAGAGGGCTGGCGGCTCTGTTCGCGCTTTCCCGCCCTTTAGCATCCGGAACTCATCAGCCCGGAGCTATGTGTCGGAGTAGATCTGGAATTGTAGTCATAGTTCCTGCCCGTGATGAAGGAGTTGCATTAGCTGAAACGTTGCAATCGATGGGGCGGCAGACCCTCAGGCCTGATCGAATTGTGGTCGTGGTAAATAACTCAAAAGACAACACTAAGGATATTGCCCTCAGCTACGCTTCTGCGGATGGGGCAATTCCAACAGACGTGCTAGAGATGCCTGGATTTAACAAGCACCGAAAGGCGGGAGCTCTTAATTACGGGATCCGCCATCTTCTTTGTCGGGGCGAGTTGCGGCATGATATCCGTTACCTCCTCGTAGTGGATGGAGATACCGAGCTAGATATCCACTTCCTGACACGTGCAAGGCGGATACTTGACCGGAACCCTGCCGTAGGCGGCGTCAGTGCAGCCTGCCTGGGCAAGGACATTCGTGGCGATACGATTTGGAAAAATCTTCTGCTGCTTTTTCAGAAGATCGAATACGGGCGCTTTGCGGCAACCCGGCTGCGGCGTAACGTTCATACGATGTCCGGAGCCGGATCGTTCTATCGTGCAGCCGCCCTGAACCAACTGCTAAGTACCAGGCTCGATGTCTTCGAGGAACGCGAAAGCAACCTAGTGGAAGACTATGAAACGACGCTTGCCCTGAAGATGCTGGGCTGGCAGCTCACGAGTAATCAAGGGTGCATCGCCTATACGGACCTGATGCCTACTATGCAAATGTTGCTGGCTCAGCGGATTCGGTGGGTTCGTGGGACTGTAGACGAGTGGCGTCGCTACGGCTGGTGCCGTGCCACCTATTTGTCGATAGTGGGAATGCTGCTGTCCATTCCGGGCATCGGATACACTGCCCTATGGGCAACTTTGTCTGTGCGCACTTTTATTTCCCACGGCGTGCATCCTGATCATCGATTCCTGCTGCTCGCCATTTTCTGGTCAATCTACCAGGGCTTCTCTGTGCGGCATATGGGTTATAAAGTAGTGCTATTCGAAATGGCGCTTGTCCCTGAAATGATATTTAACCTAGTTCGCAATTACTGGCTAATTCGATCTGTTCTCGCTTCGTACCTGGCCAGCAAGCGAGCATGGATCTGAGGAAGGTGACGCATAATGCGATACGTCAACCAGGCATCGGTGCTTGCTGCCGCCGGTGGTTCCTATGTCGTTGGGGGACTGGCCGCGGCTGCTGCTGTACTAGCTCTCGGTAGCATAGGCGTTCTCTTTGTCGCAGCGCGGCGGCGCCGAAGTGATCGGCTTGCTGTTCGCCGAACCTCATGACCGGGCGCTAGTCGATTGAAAGCATCTAGCCCGAAGCAACATTCGAGGGATGGCGGCGTTCTTATACGACTACGACGATACGGGCGTCGATGGAGAGGTACTCGTCGAGGCGGAGGCTGTACTGGACGAGGGCGGAGCCGACGATGCCGGGGCTGACGAAGTGGGCGCGCTAGCTGATGTCGAAGCAGACGAGGACGCGGTGGGCGTCGGCGTCGCGGTGGCTGTGTCTGTGGGAGTCGGCGTCGGGGTTGGGGTCGGTGTCTTTGAGTGAGTTGGCGTCGGAGTCGGAGTCACGACGGCCGGCGGCGCGGACGAGGGCGTATACACCGGAGCTCTCGACGACGAGGCACTGTGCGACGGGGATGGCGTAGCCGACACACTGCTCGGCGCGCTCGACGACGGCGCCGGGGCCGAGGACGTCACGGCGGCGGGCGTGTCGTTGAGCGGAGCGGGCGAGTGCTTGGTCGCCGAGGTCACGACGAAGACAGCCGCGCCGATGGCACCCAGCATGACCCCGATAATCAGCGCCAGCATCAGCGGCCGCACCCGCCGGCGCTGTGGCCGGTTTCCGCCGCCCGGACCGCCCGGACCGCCCGGCCCGTACAGGCCCGCGGGAGGAGTCGGTGGCGTGCCTCCCAGCGGAGACGTCGGCGAGCTGTAGCCCGGGGGAGGGGTCGCCGGAGGATAGCCCTGAGGGGGCAGCGTGCCGGCGCCGGCCGCCGTGGTCCGCGTCGGCGCCAGGCCGGGCTCGGACGCGACCACATACGGAGCTATCCCCGTTCCGGGCTCCGGCCCCAGCTGGCGGTACCCGGAACCGGATGACGGATGGGATACCAGACCCGCCGGGGCATACCCGGGACCGCTCGTCGGAGCGAACCCCGGGTCCGAAGAGACGTGCCCCGGGTTCGAAAGGTGGCTGCCTAGCCCCGAGGGATGGCTGCCTAGCCCCGAGGGATGGCTGACTGGACTCGAGGGCGAGTGGCCCGGATTCGAGGGCGAGTGCCCGGGCGCGTACCCGGCATTCGGGTGCGCGTATCCCGGGCCCCTGGTCGCGGCGAACGCCGGACCGCCGGTCGGGGCGAATCCCGGCCTCGACAGGCCCAGCCCCGCCACGCCGGCCGGGGCGAACATCGCGCCGGTCGCGGCGTTGGCGGCGAACGTGCGGGTGAGCGACTCGGGCAGCCAGTCCCCGTCCGGCTGGAGCGCCCCCACCTCGGCCAGCAGCCCGCTCGCCGTGGGCCGATCCAGAGGCGACTTGGCCAGGCACCGCTCGATCAGCGGCCGTACCCGGGCCGGCACCCGCTCCAGATCCGGGAGCCCGTGGACGACGCGGTACAGCAGCGCCGCCGTCGTCCCGGTGCCGAACGGTCCTTCGCCGGTGGCCGCGAAGGCGAGCACCGCGCCCAGGTTGAAGACGTCGCTCGGCGGCCCGACCTCGAGCCCCATGGCCTGCTCGGGGGACATGAACCCGGGGGAGCCCACGACCAGGCCCGCCTGGGTCAGCATGGTGACGGCCTCGACGGCCCGGGAGATGCCGAAGTCGATGACGCGCGGGCCGTCCTCGGCCAGCAGCACGTTCGATGGCTTGAGGTCACGGTGCACGACGCCGGCGGCGTGAATCGCGTTCAGGCTCTCGGCCAGGCCCGCGGCCAGCGCCAGCAGCGACGCCTCCGGCAGCGGCCCGTGCTCGTCGATCGCTTTGTCCAGCGAGGGGCCGGGCACGTAGGCGGTGGCCATCCAGGCGACCGGGCCGTCGACGTCGGCGTCCACCACCTGGGCGGTGTACACGCCGCTCACCCGCCGCGCCGAGGCGACCTCCCGGCCGAACCGGGACCGGAACTCGGGGTCCGCGGCCAGCTCATCCCGGATGGCCTTGACCGCGACCGGGCGCCCGCCCGGGGACACGGCGAGGAAGACCCGCCCCATGCCGCCCTGGCCGAGCATCCCTACCAGCCGGTACGGACCTATCGCCTGCGGATCTCCCGGACGCAGTTCGCTGACCAAAACCAAAACCCCCACCCAGACATCTCTTGACGGGCCGCTGACCCTACGGAGCCGTCTGTACCAAGATAAATACGTGGTGCCGGAAAGAACATGCCCCGAACTGCTTATTTGGGCGATTCCTCGGTGATGGTGGTGGGCGCCTGCAGGATGGCAAGGATGGTGTCCACGAGGTTGGCGCTGAAATCCTCGACGGGCAGGACGGCCCGGCTCGGCCGTTCGCTGTCCATCAGGCGGCACTGATCGCCCAGGGCGCGGATCACGAAACCGGTCACCTGGCTGGTCCGCTCGGCGGCGATCGGCGGCGGGAGATGGGCCAGGACGGGGAGGATGTACCGGACGCAGCGGGAGACGCTGGTGTTGACCATGACAGCGTCGCCGGCGTCGCGCACGAACCGGGGATGGTTGATCAGCTGGGCACCGAGCCGCAGGTAGCGCCGTCCGTCCGGGCTGCGCAGCTGGCGGGACAGGGGCAGGACCACGACCTCCAGCGCGCCGCGCGGGGTGAGCCGGGTGCCGGTGCTCTCCAGGTGATCGAGGAGCATGTTGCGCTCGGCGTCGATCGGCCCCATGTGCTGGGCCATCACGGCCTGGATGACCGCGTCGCGCGAGCCGAAGTGGTACTGCACGGCGGACCGGTTCTTGTGGCCGCTCGCCTGGTTGATGTCCTGGGTGGTGACGTTGTCGACGCCGCGCTCGTCCATCAAGACGGCGGCAGCGTCGAGTAGCGCCTGCTTCCCTAGCTGGCGGTTCATGCTGGTTCTGGTCACCCCCTTGACATAAGAGTATAGGCTGGGCAGATAATCACTAAGTATTAGTTCCTAAGAAGAACTGCTTCAGACATCAGAATCGGGTTCCTGACACCGTGGGGGGGCGGGGACCCGGTCGAGCGTCTGGCCCGTGGCCAGCCGCCGACGCCCTGGGATGGCCGGCTGCCGCACGGCCCGCCATCCCAGGGCAAAAACTTTTCTGGCTACTCGGTCGGCAGCTTGCGCTCGTCGGTGACCGGTGCCGGGGCGGGGGAGCCTTCGGGACGGTTCTCCGAGATCCACTCGTCGATCCGCTCCCACCAGGCGTACAGCCACTGCAGCTGCGCCTCGTGGCTGGCCGTGCGCGGCACCTGGTCGTGCTGGACCCGCCACCAGCGGGCCCGGATGACCTGGTTGATCGGGAAGCGCGCCCAGACATCACCGAGGCTGATGATGTTGTCCAGGCCCGCGTGCGCGACGAAGATCACGTCGGCCTCGGGGCAGGCCTCGATCGCGGCGAGCGCGCCGCCGGGGCGCGGCGGCAGCAGGTTGGGCATGTGGGCCGCTCGTTTGGCCAGATCTTTTCGGCCTAGGCTTTCCAGCCGCCGGATGCCGCGGCGCCAGCGTCCGGGGGTCCAGTTGCCGCCCTCGGGGAAGATCACCAGCGCGCCCAGCGGTTCCAGCTCGCGGGCCAGCCGGGCGATCTGCTCGGTGGCGATGTGCTCGCCCGCCTGGCGGGATCTTACCCACACGTTCGGCAGCCGGTTTCCCGCGATGTCCACGCTGGGGTCGAGCTGCAGCGAGGCCTTCATGACCACCCGCGGCCGCCGGTGGTAGACGGTCAGCAGCTGGTGTATGAGCAGGAACGAGTCGCCGGGGCCGGCGTGACGGCTGAGCACGATGATCGGCCTGGTCAGGCGGGCGATCAGCTCGTCGCCGGTGAGGTCGGGCTCGTCTATCTCGACGCGCAGGCCGTACGTCCGCTCGGCCCCCTTGAACAGGGTGTCGAGGAACCGGCGCACGACCGCGTAGTGGCGGGTCTGGTAGGGCTCGGTGCGCAGCCGGCCGCCGAACCCGCTGGCCACCCACAGCCCGGTCAGCGCGACCAGGGCCAGCGGCTCGGCGACGAACCAGGTCAGGGCGAAGCCGACCAGGCGCAGGCTGCGCATCCGGCCGGTTTTGGGCCGTGCCAGCAGGCCGAACACCAGGGCCAGGATGGCCAGGAACGGGGAGAGCACGATGAACCCGACGCAGATGACGAGCACTACGGGCGCCAGGACGAGGCGGCGGATCAGCGTGGGTGGGAGCATGCAGGCCCTCCCGTCATCGCCAGGACCGGTTAGCCGGTCAGCGTCAGGTTAGCTTCCCTGGCTTTTACGACGTACTCCGGTCCGGGCTCGTCAGGATGGCTTGCTGATCGTTGCCGCGCGTTCGAACAGGAGCTGGGCCGGTTCCGGTTCGCCGAGGTCTTGCAGGGTCCTGGCGAGGTTGTTCAGGCGGATGGCGACGGTGGGGTGGTCGGGTCCGTAGGCGGCTTCGGTGATGGCCAGGGCCCGTTCGAACAGTGGCCGGGCCCGGCCGGGTTGGCCCAGGTCCCGCAGGGTCCCGGCCAGGTTGTTGAGGCAGGTGGCGACGGTGGGGTGGTCGGGCCCGTAGGCGGTCTCGGTAATCGCCAGGGCCCGTTCGTGCAGTGGCCGGGCACGATCGGGTTCGCCTAGGTTCCGTAGGGTCCCGGCGAGGTTGTTCAGGCAGGTGGCGAGGGCGGGGTGGTCGGGTCCGTAGGCGGCTTCGGTGATGGCCAGGGCCCGTTCGAGCAGCGGCCGGGCCTGACCTGGTTCCCCTAGGGCGGCCAGGGTCAGGGCGAGGTTGTTCAGGCCGGTGGCGACGTCGGGGTCGTCGGGTCCGTAGGCGGCTTCGGTGATGGCCAGGGCCCGTTCGTGCAGTGGCCGGGCCTGGCCGGGTTGGCCCAGGTCCCGCAGGGTCCCGGCCAGGTTGTTCAGGCAGGTAGCGACGCCGAGGTCGTCGGGTCCGCGGGCGGCTTCGGTGATGGCCAGGGCGCGTTCTTCCAGGCGCCGGGCTTCGGCTAGCCGGGCATGGACCCGCAGGTAGGTTCCGGCCTGAGTCAGCAGCCTGGCGGTGTCGTCCTGGATGGCTGGGTCGGTAGTCGTGTGTTCCGCTGCGGCCAGGACATGCGGGAGCAGCACCTGCCACCGCGGCCACGACTGCGGGACATCCTGGATCTGGCCTGGCGCGTCAGCCCGCAACAGCCTCAATGCCGCGTGCAGCGGGTGCCCGGCTGCCTCCCGTCCCATCAGGAGCGATCCTGGGCGGGCTGGGCAGGCAGCCGGGTACCGTCCCGGCGGGCACGGGCAGCCGCCTGCACCAGCCGGTGTACCTGCAGCCCGTCGCCGGTCCGGGCGGCCAGCGAGTAGTCGGACAGCACGGCGATGGTGTCGGTGAACATCAACCGGTCAGCGGCAGCAGCCGACAGCGGCGCGGGCAGCACATCCGCATGCCCCGTGAACAGGTCGAGCGGGACCGGTTCAGGCGCCATGTAGGAACAGATTTCCAGCAGCAAGATCGCAGCCGGGTCTTCCGCCGCGACCCGGTCCAGGCTCACGTTCCACAACGTGGCGATCGTCTCGTCGCGCGAGGCGACCCGGCCGCGCGCGTACAGCTCCGCGGCCCGGCTGCGCAGCAGGTCCAGGTACTCGGCGCCGGATAGCCCGGCCCGGTCCATGTAAGCAGCGGCCTGCTCCAGCGCCAGCGGCAGCCGTCCCAGCTCCGCGGCGATCTCCTCCCCGATGGCCTGGTCCAGCCCCGGCACCCGGGTCCGCAGCAGCCGAACCGCATCGGGCAGGCTGATCACGTCCAGCTTCAGCACCGCCCCCAGCGCGCCGAATCCGCTGCGCCGCGTAGTGACCAGCACATGCCCAGGCACCCCGCTCGGCTGCGGCGCAGCAGGCAGCCAGGGACGGACGGCGTCGGCGTCATCGGCGTTGTCGAAGACCAGCAGCCACCCCGCGACCTCGCGCAGCCGGTCATGTACCTGAGCCCGCACCAGGTCAGGCTCGGTAGCGGGGTCCAGGCCCAGCTGCCTGGCCAGCCCGGCGAACTGATCCGGTATCAGCGCAGCTTCCTCGGCCGCCACCCACCACGCCACCTCGTAGTCCGCGGCATGGGCGTGAGCGTATTCGGCGGCCAGCTGCGTCTTGCCGACCCCGCCCAGCCCGTGCACCGAGTGGACCGTCACCGCCGACCCGCCCGTCAGCCCCCGGGCCAGCTCCGCCAGCTCGCCGCCCCGGCCCGTGAAATGCGGGTTATGCGGCGCCACGTTCCACACCCGTCCCCCCGCGCCCGGGAACCGCGGCGCGACCGGCACCGCGCGCCCGCGCCCGGCCCCGGGGAAAACCGGCTTCACCGAGGGCTTGGCCCGGGCCTCGGCCGCAGCCGCCATGCTCGTCAGCAGCCGGTCCCGCGCGACCGCCTCATCCAGGCCAAACAGGTCGAGTCCAGTCACGCCCCTCAGCAGCCCAGGCCGCTCGCACTCTTCTACCCGGACCGGCACCAGCTTGTGCTGTCGCCCATCGGGGTCACTGGCCAGCGCGGCCTGCCACTCGGCGCCCCCGTAGACCGATTCCAGGTACGCATCCGACAGGACGGCGATCGTCCGCGTGGCGCGCGTCGTCCCGTCCTGCATCCCCTGCACCCAGTTGCTGCCCGGCACGAAATCCCACGCCTGGACCAGGACCCGGTAACCCGCCTCTTCCAGGATCCAGGCGATCCACACCGCCCACTCCCGGTCGGCCTGCGTATAGGAAACGAAGAAATCCCACTCCACGCGCCCATCCTCAATTCCGGAAAGGAAGACGGCAAGAGCGCCAGGCTAGCTCCGCCGCGGGCGGGAGCGCACGGTCTCGATCATCTCGGTGAGCATCATCCGCGGCTGGTGCGCGCTGGCTGGGCCGGTCGGGCGAGTGCTTCCAGGCGTGCGGAAATTTCCCGGTAGCGGTTCACCGGTACCAGGTGGACGCCGTCGAAGGCGCCGCTGTCGCGGAGCCGGGTGACCTGCTCGCATGCGGCCTCGACGCCGGCCATCTTGTCGTGCGCGACCTGGCCGGCGAGCCAGCCGGGGATCTCGATGTCGGGGATGGCGGCGGCC
>JAICWX010000555.1 GCA_025934635.1 Streptosporangiaceae bacterium
CCTGCCCACCCACGCCTCCCAGGTGGGCCGCACGGACCAGGTAGGCGGTGCCGCTCTTGCCGTCGGCCAGCAGCTGACCGTCCGGCAGCAGGGCGGGCTGGGTGGAGCCGAGGTCGAGGTCGCTGGCGTTGTCGCTGTGCCAGCTCGACGGCGCGAAGACGCCGGTCCGGTGCAGGGCGGGGGACAGGGCGGTCACCGAGTCGCTGTCATCGAAGCTGGTGCTGGTCTCCGAGCCGTTGCCCACGCTGACGTAGAGGGTGCCGTCCGGCCCGGTGACCGGTCCGCCGGTCGCCCAGATGGCCCCCTCGCGCGGGGTCGGCACCACGTAGGAGACGACCGGCCCGCTGCCGCTGACCGGAACGCCCACGACCGAGCCCCGGTAGGGCCCGCAGTCGCCCGCCAGCCCGCCGAACGCGACGTAGACCCGGCCGGCCTGGAGCGTGAGCGCGGCTCGCTGCTGGTCGTACCGCGGCTGCCCGTCCGGGGCCGGGATGTCCCGCTCCACCGCCAGGCGGCCGTCGGTGACCGAGATCCCGACCAGCACGTGGTGGTATCCCGAGGTCTCCGCCACCGCGTAGACGATGCCGCTGGACGGGTCGTAGACCGGAGTGCCGGTGATGCCGAGCGGGTCGATGTTGCCGCACGGCAGCTCGGCCAGCGGCACCGGGGTGCCGACGTGGGTCCGCCACCGGACCTTGCCGGTCGCCTGGTCGAGCGCGTAGAGCGAGTCGTTTTCCGTCGCCGCGATCACCATGCTGCCCACGAGCAGCGGCTGCCCGTAGACCGCGCCGTCCAGGTGAACCCGCCAGCCGACCCGCAGTGAACCGGGACCGCCCGCCGGGGCTACCCCGGCGGCCACGCCGCTGCGGGCGAAGTCCCGCCCGAAGGTGGGCCAGGCCGCGGCCGGATGAGCCTCGCCCGCAGGGGCCGGGCTCAGCGTCCTGGCCGACGGAGCGGGACCGGGCGAGGTGCCGCCCCCGCTCGTCCCGTTACCCGTCGAGCCCGCACAGCCCGCCGTCACGGCCAGCACGCTGGCGGCCAGGACGGCACGGGCCAGGACCGGTGAACCTAGTCGCATCCGCATCTCCGCAGTCTCCGTATCCGACGGCCGGCCGGGGGCCGCCCTCCCGACCTTGGCATTATGGAGGAGATGCCTGAAAGTAACCCTGCACCCGTAATGGAAACGTTCGTCGCGATCGGTGACAGCTTCACCGAAGGACTCGAAGACCAGGCTCCGGGCGGCGGGTTCCGCGGCTGGGCTGACCTGGTGGCCGTCGCCCTCGCCGCGCAGCGACCCGGATTCAGGTACGCCAACCTGGCCATCCGCGGGAAACTGCTCGCCCAGGTCATCGCCGAGCAGGTTCCCCGGGCCGTCGAGCTGGCGCCCGACCTGGTCAGCCTGGCCGCGGGCGGCAACGACATCCTGCGCGGATCCGACGTGGACGACCTGGCCGCGGACTTCGAGCCGGCCGTGGCCAAGCTGCAGGCAGCTGGCTGCCGGGTGCTCATCTTCACCGGCTTCGACCCGCGCATCTTCCCGGTGATCCGGCTGCTGCGCGGCCGGATCGCCGCCTACAACATGCACCTGCGCGGGATCGCCGACGGCTACGGCTGCGATCTCGTGGACCTGTGGTCCATGCGGCCGCTGAAGGACCTGCGCGCCTGGAGCCCGGACCGGCTGCACCTCACCACCCAGGGCCACCAGCAGGTCGCCCGGCGCACCTGCGAGGTCCTGGGCATCGCTGTCACCGAGGACCCCGGGCGGTCGCCCGCCGCCCCGCTTCCGGCCGCTCAGGCGAGCCCGCCCCCGTGGATAGCCGCCCGCCGCCAGGACGCGCGCTGGGTCCAGGAGTACGCGGGCCCGTGGCTGCGCCGCCGCGTCTTCGGCGGCTCCAGCGGCGACGGCGTCCCGCCCAAGCGCCCCGACCTGCTCCCGCTCTGAGGCCGGCGTTTCCGCGGAAACGCCGGTGCCGCCATCATTCGCCGCGCGCGAAACGGCTCGATACGAGGCCACGCACCCGATTACGGTGAGGACATGGCCGTACCTCCCGCCCGGACGCGTCCTGCCGGGCCTGAATCGCATCAGGCCCGCGAGGTCGCGGAGTCGTTCGGCACGGACGCCAGCCGCTACGACCGGGCCCGCCCTGATTATCCCGGCGCCCTGGTGGAGCGGATCGTCGCCGCCAGCCCCGGCCCCGGCCCGGTGACCGTCCTGGACGTCGGCTGCGGCACCGGCATCGTGGCCCGCCAGTTCCAGGCGGCCGGCTGCGCGGTGCTCGGGGTCGACCCCGACGAGCGGATGGCCGTCCAGGCACAACAGCGCGGGCTCGAGGTCGAGGTCGCGACGTTCGAAACCTGGGACCCGAACGGGCGGGTCTTCGACGCAGTCGTCGCCGGCCAGGCCTGGCACTGGGTCGACCCGGTGGCCGGCGCGGCCCAGGCGGCGCTGGCGCTGCGCCCCGGCGGGCGGTTCGCGGTGTTCTGGAATGTCTTCCAGCCTCCGGACGGGCTCGGCCAGGCCTTCGCCGCGGTCTATCGCCGCGTGCTCCCGGACCTGCCGGCCAACGTCTGGGACCGGCCCCTCCTCGACATCTACGAGACGATGGGCGGCAAGGCGGCGGACGGGATGCGGCAGGCGGGCGCGTTCGGCGAACCGGAGCGGTGGTACTTCGAGTGGAACCGCCCCTACACCCGCGGCGAGTGGCTGGAGCAGGTGCCCACCTTCGGCGGCCACAGCCAGATACCGCCCGCCGACCAGCGCGAACTGCTGGCGGGCATCGGCGCCGCCATCGACGCGGCCGGCGGCACCTTCACGATGGGTTTCACCACCCTGGCGGTCACCGCGGCCCGGGCCGGCACCGCCTGACGAACAGCGCCTGAAGAACAGCGCCTGACGAACAGCCCCTGACTAGTACTTCCTGACTAGTTCTGCCTGGTCAGGGCCCGCCCGGGGCGCATTGAATCACGTCAAGATCGGTCAGCTGACCGATGTCTCCGGCTGCAACTTGCAGAACTATTTTCCGTGCAACTAAGCACAGGCACCTCCGTGCCCTTTTCTTTCCTCCTTTGCGGTGACCGCGGCATCACCGTCCCCCGTCAGGCCCGCGCGCCTGAAGAGAGGATCCAGCGATGCCACGCAGGTTCATCCGGGCGGTCCGGGTCGCGCAGGTCGTCGGCGCCGCGGCCGCCGTCATCATCCTGGCCATCCTGTTCCTGCCGCGAGGTTCCAGCGGGGGAGCCCGGGCCGACGTCGAGCAGCCCGACCTGAACGTCGCGGTGGTGCCCGCGGCCGACTCGGCCGGCTTCTTCGTCGCCCTGCACCAGAACCTGTTCACGGCGCAGGGCCTGCACGTCACGTTCAAGCCCGCGGTCAGCTCCGCGACGGTCATCAACGCCCAGGCCCTCGGCCGGGCGAGCGACCGCGTCGACATCTCCTGCGGCAACTACGTCAGCTACATCCAGGCGCAGGAGAACTACAACGAGGGCAAGCGGTCAGCCTCGGCCAACGACACGATGGTCGCCGCCAACCTGGACATCTTCGCCGAGGGCTCGGTGATGGGCGCCAGCGCCCAGGGCCTGTACGTGCTGCCGGGCTCGCGCATCCGGACGCTGAACGACCTGCGCGGCCAGACCATCGGCGTGAACGCGCCGGGGAACATCCTGTACCTGCTGACCGCCTCGGTGATGGCCGATCACGGGCTGCGCGTGTCGGCGGCGCACTTCGCCTACTACCCGCTGCCGCAGATGGCCGCGATGCTCAAGGACGGGAAGATCGGCGCGGCGGTGCTGCCCGAGCCGTTCGCCAGCCAGGCCGAGCAGTCCATGGGCGTCAGCCTGCTGGCCGACCTGGACCAGGGCGCCACCTCGGCGTTCCCGGTGCAGGGCTGTGCCGTCACCCGCCAGTGGGCGGCGCAGCACCCC
>JAICWX010000208.1 GCA_025934635.1 Streptosporangiaceae bacterium
CCGCATCGGCGAATCGGGAGAATTCGCGGCAGGTAAGGCTTTCTTAAGTTTTCCGCGCTCCGTGATTGTCCCGTGATAGGCGAGCGATGGCGGAGGCGGCCCCGGTTTCCCGGGGCCGCCCGAGCCATGGAGCTGATTGAACCGGCCTCAGCGAGCGCCAGTTCCCTGGGTATTGCCTACATGCCGGACGGGTTCTGGAACCTGCGCCCCTTCCGGTGACCCTTGGCCGGCGGGTTCGCGGGGCCGCCGGCCGCCGCCTGCGCCGTCGCCTTCTGCTGGGTCGCGCTGTAGGTGACCGCGGTCGCCACCTGGTTGCCGTCGAGAGTGACGGTGGCCGGGTTGGTCAGGCCGAAGTTGTTGCACCCGAGGTTGGTGAACGACATGTTGAGCCGGTTGCCCAGGAACGTCGCCAGGTTGTTGCCGACGGCCGGGACCGGGGAGCCGAAGTTCGCCTCGGCGGCCATGTCCAGCTGGTTACGGGCCGGCTGGATGTTCACCATGTTCTGGCAGTAGTCGGCCGCGACCTGCGCCGCGCTGGCGTTGTTGGCCAGCGTCGGCTGGTCCACCAGCGACCGGTAGACGTTGGTCTTGGCGATGCTCATCGCGCCGGCGACCAGGGTCATCTCGTCGTTCGTGGGAACCACCGCGATGGTGCCCTTCTGGTTGACGCGCGCGCTCAGCTCGTTGAGGGCCTGTGATCCGTCGGTACCGTTCGGGCTGGTCGCGTCGGGCGCGGTGAACGCCGTGCAGCCGTTCGCCGGGTCGAGGAAGGCCGCGAGCAGCTTGTCGTCGCTGCCGTTGACGATGGGAGTGGAACCGGCCACGGCGGCCGCGTTGGCCGCGTTGTTCTGGGCGGTCTGACCGTTGCCGTTGAGCAGGTACGTGGTGATCACGTTGTCACTCTGGTCCTGGTCGATCGCGCTGAAGTCACGCACGGTCGGGCAGGGCTGGCCGTCCTTGGCGGTGCCCGCCGGCGGGACCACCAGGGTGCCGCGGGCGATCAGGGCGTTGGCCATCCGGTAGAAGTTGACCGCGTTGCACGCGAACACCTGGCCGATCACCGACTGGCCGAGCGCGTCCACGCAGCCGGCCTGGCGGGCGCCGTTGCCCAGCACCACCAGGTTGGTGCCGTTGAACCCGCCGTCGATGATCACCTGCGAGCCGCGCGCGATGGTCGGCGCGACCGGGGCGGCGGCCGGCGTGGTGCCCGCGGTGATCACCAGCGGGTTGTAGATCTGCACCGAGCCGTTCGGGGCGAGGATGGTGGCCTCGACGTACGCCTGCTCGGCGGAGTTCGCCATCGAGCAGCCGTCGCCGAGCTGCCACGGCGTGGCCAGGCCCTGCGCCGACAGCGGGTTCGCGGGCGCGGTGATGGTGCAGGTCCCCGACGCGGCGGCCTGGTCCGCGTTCTGGTTCAGGCTGAGCGCGTTGCCCGCGCCGTCGACCGGGGCGCTGGCCAGGTTGCCGAGCTGGCGGAAGGCCGTCTGGCCGTTGGCGTTGCTCGCCGCCGGCGCCACCGCGGCTGCGGCCGCCGCCGCCGTGGCCGAGGTCGCGGGCGTCGCCGCCGCCGCGGCCGGCGCCGCCGAACCGCTGGCCGACGGGCTGGCCGAGGCCCCCAGGGCCGACTGGGCGATGTGCGTGGTGTTACCGCTCGAGATCGCGAGGACGATCCCGAGTGTCAGGCCCAGCGCCATCGGAATGGCGAGAGGTATCGCAATACGCGCCGCGCGACTTCTACTGCGGCGGCGCCATGCGGACCGGTGACCGCTGATCATTCAATCCACCTCCATGGATGTCCGCTGTGCCGCTCCCGGTGAGTCAACGTAAACCCGGGACGTGAGCGCGTTTCCCGGATTTAGAAAGATTCGTGTTTTGTCCGTTTTTCTGCGCGGAATGGCGCCGGATTCTGAGAAATTCGTTGCTAAGCCATTACGCCGCTGGTAACGGGGGGACGAGGCAGGCCATGGGCGGACAGGGACGGGCGGCCGCGCGTCCCGGGCTCGCGACGAGGCCGGATAACGGAACGGAATGTAGTTATTACGGCTCTCATCGTGACCGGCAGTTCTTGCGATCAGGTTACGGACGCGGACGGGACGGAAAGTGCCGGCCGCGAATACGCCCATTGACCGGGGCACGCATTGCGCGCGGGTTGTGAATTTCCGGCCGGAAAACACGAGGGCGGCGAGGCGACCCGCGGGGACGGGCGGGGGACGGTCCGCGGGAGGAGACGCCCGGCTCGTTCGGTGCGAAGAAATACGGGATCCGGCGCGTCCGGCCGGCTGGTCCACCCGGCCGGCTGGTGGCCGGGCTGGGTAAGCTTTCCCTGGCGTCGGCCGGCTCCCGGCTGGCGTGATCATCTGACTACGGACAGCGGCACGCTGTGGCCAGGGCCAGCGTGTTTCACGGGCGAGCGGGGTCGCCAGGTATGCCTTCAGCGGGCGGAGCTGCGGGCGGCAACCTTTCTCCTGCTCCGAGCGTCTGCCTGTAGGAGGAACCGTTTTTTGATCTTGTCCGGTTCGAGAGTTGCTGTTTTTCGTTTGTCCAATTGTGAATCGTGTGGAGGGATGGCACCGTGTCAGGTTCCGGCTGGTTCCGGAGAAAGCCAACAAAGCAGCGAGGGCTGGTTCTCACCGGCACCAGCGCCGCGCTCGTGCTGGCCGCCGGCGTGGTCTTTGCGACCGTCGCCGCGCCGGGGAGCCATGCCTCCCTGGTCGCGTCGGAGGGCCCGGCTAACGCGACCAGGCCGCTAGCGCCCGCGGCCAGCCTGCACCTGGTGTCGACGACCCCGGCCAAGGGGGCCAAGAACGTCAACGGCGCCAGCCCGGTCCGGGTGCAGTTCTCCTCGCCGCTGGCGCCCGACTCCCCGATGCCGACGCTGTCGCCGTCGATCCCGGGCAGCTGGGCCGTTCAGGGCAACGCGGCGGTGTTCACTCCTAAAGTCGGATATTTCGAGAACACCAAGGTCACCGTGAAGATCCCGGGCGGCCTGGCCGGGCTGGTCTCGGTCGCGGGGCAGACGGCTGGTAACGGCGGCACCCTGGGCTCCACCGTGACCCAGAGCTTCACCACCCGCTCGTTCAGCACCATGCGGCTGCAGCAGCTGATGACCCAGCTCGGGTACCTGCCGATGACCTGGAAGTCTGCGTCCGGCGCGGCGGTCAGCCCGGCCAGCGCCAGGGCCCAGCTGGCCGCCGCCTACAGCGCGCCGGCCGGGACGTTCAGCTGGAAGGGCAGCTTGCCGTGGACGCTGAGGTCGCAGTGGAAGGCCGGCAAGTACAACATCTTGAACGTCGGCGCGGTCCGCGCGTTCGAGTCGGTGAACGGCATGACCATGGACGGCAGCGCGGGCAAGGCCGTCTGGGCCAAGCTGCTCAAGCAGGTGGCCAAGGGCCAGCACAACCCGAACGGGTACACCTACGCGCTGGCCAACCAGCACTACCCGATCAACCTGACCATCTGGCACAACGGCAAGGTGGTGCTGCGCTCCCTGGCCAACACCGGCATCCCGGCCTCCGCGACCGAGGACGGCACCTTCCCGGTCTACCTGAAGTACGTGTACAGCCACATGAAGGGGACCAACCCGGACGGCTCGAAGTACGACGACCCGGTCTGGTACGCGTCCTACTTCAACGGCGGCGACGCGGTGCACCAGTTCGACCGGTACAGCTACGGCTCCTACCAGAGCCTGGGCTGCGTCGAGGTGCCCTACAGCGTGGCCAAGAAGGCCTACCCCTACCTCACCTACGGCAGCCTGGTCACGGTCGAGGGACCGGTCGCCTGAGGCCCTGAGTGACAACACCGCGGGGCGGCCCCTTCTCGGAAGGGACCGCCCCGCGGCTGGTTTTTCGTGACGTGTCTTACAGCGGGCGAACTTCCTCCGCCTGGATCCCCTTGGGACCGCGACCAGCGGTGTACTCGACCCGCTGGTTCTCGGTCAGGGTGCGGAAGCCGTCGGTCTGGATGGTGGAGTGGTGGACGAAGACGTCGGCGGTGCCGTCGTCCGGGGCGATGAAGCCGTAGCCCTTGTCCGAGTTGAACCACTTCACGGTGCCCTGAGGCATGTACTTCTCCTACATATGACGATTTCGGGAACCCACGGGCGTGCGTCCCGGGTTGCCACGACTGCTGTCCTTTTACCCGGGGTCCTGCTCGTAGGCAGGTCCCCGGCGGACTTGCCCGGCCGGGCCGGGCGCTGCTTGACGCGAACGCCCGCAGTCGGAATTTCGCTGGCGCTGTGACACGTACACGAAGTTCGTACAACCGGAACCATTTAACCACTCTCGGCTACAGTGTGTTCCCGGCTACCGGAATTACCATCTACCGGACCGCCGCCAGCGGCTTCCCCGCACCTTCGGTCAACCTGGCCATACAGTCCGCGAAGCGCGATCCGGGCGTCAGCGCGGCCACTTGCTGGGCCTCGCGGACCGTGTCCACATCGGTGAGTTCGGGCAGCTGGGTAACGCGCAGGCCGGCCTGCTCGAGGCGGGCCAGCTGGCGGGCGCCGGTGTCGCCCTGTGACATCCTGACGCCGAGGATGAGCTCGGAATTGACCTCGCGCAGGCCGAGCAGCCAGAAGCCGCCGTCCTCGGCCATGCCGAAGGTGGCGTCCGCGGACCGGGACACCAGCGGCTCGATCGCCGCGGCCAGCAGGTCCGGGGTCACCTGGGGGGTGTCCATCCCGATCAGCACCACCGGCAGCGGCAGCGTCATCCGCGCGTCGGACAGGGCCCAGGCGATCCGCTCGTCCAGGCCTTTTCCGCGCTGGCCGATGACGTCGAAGCCGTCCGGCAGCCAGGGGCCGGGCCGGCCGTCGAGGGCGAGCACGCGGCGGGCCACCGTGGTCCCGGCTACCGCCGCCAGCGTGTCGGCCAGCGACGCCTCGGCCAGGGCGGCTGCCTGGAGGGGCGTGAAGGCCGGGGTCAGCCGGGTCTTGACCCGGCCGGGCACGGGCTCCTTGGCGATCACCACGATCTGCGCGGGCAGCAGGCGGCTGGCCTTGGTCCAGGGCGGGGCGTTCATGGGCTTCGTGGCGGCGGCGTCGCGGCGGTGGCGGCCGGTGTAGACCTCGGCGGTCGTCCTGGCGGTCGTCCTGGCGGTCGTCCTGGCGGTCGTCCCGGCGGTCATGAGGTGGCCTGCGTGGCGAAGGTGGCGGGTTGCGCGGCCGGTTTGGCGGTCGCGGCGGTGCTTGCGGCCGGTTTCGGGGCGGGGGTGATGGAGGCGAGGACGCGGCGCATGTCCCTGACGGCGCGGGCGGTACCGCGGACCGTGCCGGTGACCTTCGACTTGCCGGTCCGCGGGTAGTACGGCACGGCCGTCTCCTGGATCCGCCAGCCCGCCTCGGCCGCGCGCACCACCATCTCCAGCGGGTAGCCGAACCGCCGGTCTTCCAGCGCCAGGGCGAGCAGGGCCTCCCGCCGGGCGGCCCGCATGGGGCCCAGGTCGTGGACGGAAACCTGGATGCGACGGCGCAACTCGGCGGCCAGGACGCGGTTGCCGATCCGGGCGTGCAGCGGCCAGGCGCCCTTGCCCTTCATGGCTCGCCGCCCCAGCATCAGGTCGACCTCGCCGGCTGCTACCGGATCGGTCACCCGGGGCAGGTCACCGGGGTCGAACGAGGCGTCGGCGTCCATCACGCAGACGATGTCGCTGCTGGCCGCGAGCAGCCCGGCGTGGCAGGCGGCGCCGAAGCCGCGCTGCGCTACGTACACGACGCGCGCGCCGTAAGACGCGGCGACGGCGGCCGAGCCGTCGGTCGAGCCGTTGTCCGCGACGATGGGCCGGTAGCCGTTCGGCATCCGGGACAGTACCCAGGGCAGTGCGCCTGCCTCGTTGAGGCAGGGCAGGACGACATCGATATCCATGACGACTGACAGTACTTCCGTGATTGCGTTTTTTCGGCAGGAAAAGGCCTGGTGGGGCCTTACGAAGGTGTGACGGCACTTTTTTCGGCGGCCGTTCTGGTCGTGGCCGCGGCGGACGCGTGGTTGTCTGTGCGGCATGCGCGTACTAGTGACGGGTGCGGCCGGTTTCATCGGCTCGCACATTGCCTCGGCGTTGCAGGAGGCGGGCCATGAGGTCCGCGGCCTGGACTCGCTCACGCCCGCCGTGCACAACGGCAGGCCTTCCGATTGCGTTCATGATCTGGTCGTCGGTGACGTGCGCGACCCGGCCGCGGTGGACCAGGCGCTGGCCGGGATGGACGCGGTCTGCCATCAGGCCGCCATGGTCGGGCTCGGCGTGGACCTGTCCGACCTGCCGCTCTACTCGGACGTCAACGTCACCGGCACCGCGGTGCTGCTCGAGGCGATGGGGCGGCACGGCATCGGCCGACTGGTCTTCGCGTCCTCGATGGTCGTGTACGGCGAGGGCGCCTACGACTGCGCCGCGCACGGCCGGGTCCGGCCGTCACCCCGCGATCCCGCCGACCTGGCCGCGGGCGTCTTCGAGCCGCGCTGCCCGGTGTGCGGGTCGGCGCTTTCGATGACGACCGTGACCGAGGAGGCGCCGCTGGATCCGCGCAACGCCTACGCCATGAGCAAGGTGGCGCAGGAGCACCTGGCGGCCAGCTGGGCCCGGCTCACCGGCGGGACCGCGGTGGGGCTGCGCTACCACAACGTGTACGGGCCGCGGATGCCGCGGGACACCCCCTACTCCGGGGTGGCCGCGATCTTCCGTTCCCGGTTGGAGAAAGGCCAGCCGCCGCTGGTGTTCGAGGACGGCGGGCAGCGCCGCGACTTCGTGCACGTCCGCGACGTGGCCCGGGCGAACCTGCTGGCCCTGGAGGAGGTTTGTGGTGTGGCCGCCGGGCCGGCGCCGGGATCGGTTTCTGGATCGGTTTCTGGGCCGGCTTTCGGGCTGGCGGGGGGCGGGCTGCGCTGCTGCAACGTGGCCAGCGGGGAGCCGCACACGGTGGGCGAGATGGCATTTGCGCTGGCGGGGACGTTCGGCGCTATCTCGCCCGTGGTCACCGGCGATTACCGGTTGGGGGACGTCAGGCACATCGTGGCCTCGCCCGCGGGGGCCGCCCGCGACCTGGGCTTCCGGGCGCAGATCGGGTTCGCCGCGGGCATGGCCGAGTTCGCCCATGCCCCGCTGCGCGAGCCCGTCCTGGCGCGCGCCTAGACGCCCGGCGCGGTACAGGCACGCTGCTCGTGTGGCAGTGCCGCCAAGGGCGAGGCTCACCTGCGGTGAGCGTCGAGCCTGCGCGGCGGGTGCTTGTGGTGCTCGTCCAGCCCGCAGTTCGGGTAGTGCTCATGGGGCTCATGAGGCTTGTGGTGCGCCTGGTGTTAGGCTGCCTCGTCCTGGGTAGCTACGTGAGGTGCGATCGCGACATCGATGGAGCATCGATGCCGTTTGGCGCGGGCGGGTGAGGGCCCGGGGCAGTGACGGGCGTGAGCTGTGGTGCGGATGCGGCAGCTGAGGCAGGGACCGGGCTGCTGAGGCAGGGACCCGGGCTGCTGAGGTTAGGGACCCGGGCTGCTGAGTTTAGGGACCCGAGGCCGCGTACCAGCGGCCAGGTCCGCTCACTCCAGAGAAGCCGCGCCCGCGGCGCTCCTTAGGAGCCACACCCATGCGCCCTTTCAGCCACTGTGGCCTCTGCCGCAGCACGTCGGCTGTCCCCGCCACCCCCGAAATTCGGTGGTTGCTGCGTACTACCCGATAGGGAAGGCAGAACGCCACAATCGCTGAATTACGTTGTGGTTGAAGGTGTCCGAGGAACTCCGCCGGGCCGATATGACCCGGCTGGCTGACATGCTGGCGAAGAAGACACCGCGCGGAGTGGATGCGCTGGGTCAGCGACACCCTCATCCGGGACCTGCTCCCAGACCGGTGATCCGGCATGCCGACGGTCCGGCATGCCGGATCAGGCATGCCGGACCGGTGATCACTTAACGGGCGGGCATGACCCGCGGCTGGCCGGGTCCCGCCGCCTGGATAGGGCCCGAGGGCGGCCCGGTCGGGATGGGACCCGTGGGCGGCCCGGTCGGAACGCCAGCGTGGCGCCGCGGGACGGTGCGGTTGATGGCGGGCACGCCCGGTCGGGCCAGCGGCATCCTGATCAGGAACTGGCAGCCGGGCCCGGCGTTGCGCACCGCGATCTGGCCCGCGTGCGCCTCGACGATGCCGCGGGCGATGGACAGGCCCAGCCCGCCGCCCGACTGCGGTCCGGGAGTGCGGGCCGACTCGCCGCGGAACGCCACGTCGAACACGCGCGGCAGGTCGTCCGGCGGGATCCCGCCGCAGGCGTCGGAGACGGTGACACAGGCCAGGCCGCCCTGCACTTCGGCCAGTACGTCCACGCCGCCGTCGGCCGGGGTGTGCCTGATCGCGTTGGTCACGAGATTGCGCAGCGCCCGGCCCATCTCAGCCGCGTCGACGTACACCGGCATGCCGCGCACCGCGGCCCCGGTGAGCCGCACGCCCTTGGACCGGGCCACCGGCTCGGCGCTGGCCACCACCTCGGCGACGAGATCCTCCAGCCCGGTCATCCGCTTGGCCAGCCGCAGCGCTCCCGCGTGGATGCGGGACAGCTCGAACAGGTCGTCGATCATCACGGTGAGCCGGTCCACCTCGCGACGGATCTGCGAGTGGTACTGGGATACCTCGCGCGGGTCGATCACCACCTGGTCTTCCAGCGCCTCGGCCATGGCCCGCAGGCCGGCCAGCGGGGTGCGCAGGTCGTGGCTGACCCAGGCGACGAGCTCGCGGCGGCTGGCTTCGAGTGCCCGCTCCCGGGACCGGGCCAGCGCCAGCCGCTCGTGCGTGGCGGTGAGCTCGACGTCCAGGTTGCGGAGTTCCGCGGGCAGGGTGAGGTGCGGCGGCACGTAGACGCCGGTGTCGGTGACGCCTTGCACCGCCGAGGACAGCGCCCGGCTGGCCCGGATGAGGCGCCGCCCGACGAACACGGCTACCACCAGCCCGGCCACGCCGGCGATGGCCGCCAGGTCGAGCATGGCGTCGCGTTCCGGCGCGGTGCCGACCATGCGGTAGGCGATGACGACGATCGCGGCCATCGTGGTCAGGGTGCACACGGCGACCGTGACGCCCACCATGAAGCCGATCGAGCGGCCCGCGAGCCTGCGCAGCAGCAAGATGCCGATCGCGGCGAAGACCACCGCGATGACCGCGACGCGCTCGGAGATCCAGGCCACATCCGACCACTGAATGTCGGCCGGCAATACGGACGTGCTTTCCGCCAGCGGTCTCACGCTCTACCTCCCAGGCCTCGCCGGCGCGCTCACGCGGCCTCCGGCTCGTAGCGGTAGCCGACACCCCACACGGTCACGATGCGCCGGGGCATGGTCGGGTCGGGCTCGAGCTTCTCGCGCAGCCGCCGCACGTGGACGGTGACCGTCGAGGTGTCGCCGAACGTCCAGCTCCATACCTCGGTCAGCAACTGCTCGCGGGTAAAGGCCTTACGCGGGTTCCGCATCAGGAAAACCAGCAGGTCGTACTCGCGGGAGGTCAGCTGGATCAGCTTGCCGTCGACCCTGACCTCGTGCGCGGACAGGTCCACGACCAGGTTTCCGTCGGTCATGGCGCCGAGGTCGAGCTTGTCGGGAAGGCCGGCGCCCCGGGACCTGCGCAGCACCGAGCGCACCCGCAGGGCCAGTTCGCGCGGGCTGAAGGGCTTGGTGACGTAGTCGTCCGCCCCGGTCTCGAAGCCGACCAGGCGGTCGGTCTCGTCCCCGAGGGCGGTCAGCATGACCACCGGAATCGGCCAGCGGGCCCGCAGCCGACGGCACACCTCGAGGCCGTCCATCCCGGGCAGCATGAGGTCGAGGACGATGAGGTCCGGCGGCTGCTCGGCCACCAGGCGCAGCGCCTCGTACCCGTCGTGCACGCATTCGACCGTGTGCCCGTCGCGCACCAGGTAACGCCCGACAACATCCGCCACGGTGGGATCGTCGTCGACGACGACGATGCGCCCTGGCGGATCGGGGTTGCTCACCAAAGGATTTTCCGTTCTTGGACAAAAGAAAATGGTTACGTCCCCACGGTAAGACGTAACCAGCCGGCGAAGCCAGCAAACAGATCGAAAGCGTCATGACTCCGTAAGCACAGTGACGATTGTGTGAGATCCACCCCTGATCGGCGCCGAACCGGCCCGCGAGATTCCGCCCTCGGTTAACACTGAGGAGTGCTTCGCGCCGCCTGGTACGGCAGGCGCGGCGAGTGATCGCGGCCGAGCGTCATATCCGCCCCGCGGTCATCCATGGTCAAGGGGTAGGAGGGACCGCGTGATCGGCGAACTCTACGAGCACGCGCTCGCTGGCCGGGCGCGGCCGGAGATCGAGCACGCCGACGGCAGCCGCAGCCCGCTCCCGGTCGAGGGCTGGCTGAACGAGAGCCCGGGCGACAAGTCGATCCTCGACCGCTGCGAAGGACCGACCCTTGACATCGGCTCGGGTCCCGGACGGCTAACCGTCGCTTTGTCCGAACGAGGTATCCCCGCGCTCGGCATCGACATCACGCCTTACGCGGTTGACCTGGCCCGCTCCTCGGGTGCACTGGTCATGCTGCGTGACGTCTTCGACCGCGTGCCGGGCACCGGCCGGTGGACCACGGTCCTGCTCGCGGACGGGAACATCGGGATCGGCGGCGACCCGGCCGCCCTGCTCCGCCGGGTGGCCCAGCTGCTCGCCCCGCAGGGCCGCGCCATCGTCGAGCTCGAGCCGCCCGGGTCGCCGCTCCGCCAGGAGCACGTCCGGCTCTGCCACGCCGACTCGGCCAGCGCCTGGTTCCCCTGGGCCTACGTCGGCGCCGACCACATCGCCGGCGTGGCCAACGACGCTGGGCTCGGCGAAGTCGAGATCTGGACGGTCGACGAACGCTGGTTCGCCTCCATCAGCGGCCAGAACCAGGCCGGACGAACCGTCGTCCCGCTGTAGCGATGCTGACCGCCCCGCCCGCGGATGACACATCCGCCCAGATAGATTGCGCTGTTCGTAAAATGAACGGAAAACTCCGGGTGGCCGCCGTCAGCGTGGCCCTGGTGGTGCTGGCCGGCCTGGTGCTGCTGATCGTGCGGCCGGGCCTCAACCCGGCGCGGATCCGCCCGCTGCCGGTAATCGCCGGCGCCTGGGTGGCGTTCCTCACCGCCGCGTGGCTGCTCCGCAAGGTGTCGCGGCGGACGGCAGTGGCGCTCATCTTGCTGGGCGGCATCGCCGTCCAGCTGGCCGCCGTGTCCGCGCCGCCGCAGCAGAGCAACGACTCGTACCGCTACGTATGGGACGGCAAGGTGCAGGCCGCGGGCATCGACCCGTACCAGTACGTGCCGACGGCGACCCAGCTCACCGGGCTGCGGAACGACTTCCTGTTCTACCCGAAGGCTGAGTACTGCGTATCGCCGTCCTACACCGGCAGCCACCCGGCGGCCGGCCTCACCCCCGGCTGCACCAGGATCAACCGGCCGACGGTGCCCACGATCTACCCGCCGGTGGCCGAGGCGTACTTCCTCGGGGTGCACTACCTGCCCACGGGGAGCGATTCGGATAAGCCGATCCAGGCGACCACGGCGCTGGCGGCCATCCTCGTCACGGTGCTGCTGCTGTTCGCCCTGGGCCGGCTAGCCCGCGATGTCCGGATGGCGGCCCTGTGGTCATGGTGCCCGACTGTGGCCCTGGAGGCCGGGAACAGCGCCCACGTGGACGTGATCGCGGTGGGCATCGCGGCGGTGGCGATCCTCGTACTGGCCACGGCGCGGAGCCGGGCGCGAACGGCCCTGGGCGGGGTGCTGCTCGGCCTGGCCATCGCGACCAAGATGACCCCCGCGCTGATCGTGCCCGCCGTCCTGCGCCGTCGCTGGGTAACGGTCACGGTCGCCGCGGGCAGCGCGTTCGTCGCCGTCTACGTCCCGCACGTGCTCCGGGTGGGCGGCATGGTGGTCGGCTTCCTGCCCGGCTATCTGCAGCAGGAGAACTACACCACCGGGACCAGGTACGGGATCATCGGCCTGTTCATCATCGGGCCGCTGGCCAGCATCGTGGCCGTGCTCATCCTGGCCGCCATCGCCGTGGCCGTGCTGGAGTTCGGCGACCCCGACCGGCCGTGGCAGGGTGCCCTGTACATGACCGCGGGCGCGCTGGCCGTCACTACCCCGCACTACCAGTGGTACTCGTTGCTACTGGTGATGCTGGTCGCCCTCGACGGCCGCCCGGAGTGGCTGGCGTTCGCCGCGGGCGGGTACTACGCGGCCGAGGCGTATATGGGCCGGTACACCCCGCCGTGGCGGCTCGTGAACGCGATCGCCTACGGTGTGCCGCTAGCGGTCGTGGCGGCCGGCTGGCTGATCCGGCGCGAACTGGCGCGCCGGGCGGGTGCTGCTGGGGCCGCCGGGGTCGCTAGGGCCGCCGGGGTCACTGGGGTTACCGGGGCCGCCGGGATCACAGGGGCCGCCGGGATCGCGGGACCATTGTCGCTGGCGGACGCGCCCGCCGCAGCCGTGTCCGGGCCAGCCGTGTCCGTGCCAGCCGAATCCTGGCCTGCCGGAACTGTGCCTGCCGGAACTGTGCCTAATGGATTTGCGGTCGGCCAGCCGGTGCTTTCTGCCGACGCGGGCCGCGAAGTGCCGGTCTGAGCCGGGCGCCATGGTCGCGCTTTCTTACCGCTTGGTTACCCCCCGGGCAAACATCAAACGGCACCGGCCATCAGGACCGTGAATAGAGATATGAGTTACGACCCGTCGTATGGGATGCCGCCGCGCCAGGAGCGCTGGCCGCAGGCGACGCCGGCCGAAGGCTGGCCGCCCCACCGGGACAGCGAAGGAGATCGGGCGGACCGCCAGGGCGCCCGCGGCCAGCGGGTCGCCGGCAGCCACCGACGGCAATCCGGCCCGCCGTCGGCAGTCGCCACGGCCGCTCTCCCAACTGCCGGAAACGGCTACGGGACAACGGACGGCTACGGCACGGACGGCTACCGGACCAGTGCCTACCCGGACGCCGGCTACGCCGGAGTCACAGACGACTTCGCCGGCGCTGACTTCGGCTACGCCGATGACGGGAACAGCTTCGGGAGCACCCAGAGGGGCTACGACCGAGCCGGGAATGACTACGGTCGGGACACCGGCGGATACGCGGGTACCGGGGACGGCTTTGACGGCGTCTCGGACGGTTATCCGGGCGGCGCCTATCTAGGGCCAGGCAGTTACACCGAGACCGCGTACTCCGGTCCCCGCCATCCCAGTCCTGGGTACTCCGACCCTGGGTATTCCAGCCCTGGGTACTCCGACCCTGGGTACTCCGACCCTGGGTACTCCGAGCCTGGGTATTCCAGCTCTGAGTACTCCGACCCTGGATATCTCAGTCCTGGATACTCCGACTCCGGATACTCCAGTCCTGGATACTCCGGTTCTGGATATTTCGAATCTGAATATTCGGATCCGGTGCTCACCGCGCCCGACGCGGGCGTCTACCCGGACGGGTGGCAGGCGGAGCAGGCGCTCAGGCGGGCCGTGAAGCACCGCGGGCTGCTGGTCAGCGCCGCGACGGAGTGCCTGGCCACGGCCGTTGTGATCGGCGTCTCCACGTTGGCCGCCGGGCTGCTCAGGACGCCGGTCTCGCCGGTCGGCGCCATGGGCACCGTGTTCATCGACCGGACGCCGGCCATGCTGCGAGGTTTCGCAGCGCACCACTTCGGCATGCACGGCCAGGCCGTCCTGCTGCTTGGCATGTACGCCGTGATCGCGGTGGTCGCGATCGTGATCGGGGTGGCGGCTCGCCGGGCGGTCGCGATCGGGGTGACCGGCATCGCGGCGTTCGCGCTGATCGCCGCGTTCGTCGCCGTCACCCGGCCGGGCAGCCAGGTGACCGATGTCATGCCGGCCGTCATCGGCGGCCTGGCCGGCGTCGCGGCGCTGCTGTGGCTGGTACGGGCGTCGGCGCCAACCCAAGAACGGCAGGAAGTCGCACCGCTGCGGCCGGGCCGCGGCGGCACTCGCAGGAGGACACGATGACGGGCACCGTCAACCGGCGCAAGTTCCTCGCCGCAGCTGGCGTCACCGCGGCAGGCGCGGCCGCGGCCGGGGTGGGCGGCGAGCTCCTGTTCGGCAAGGAATTCCACAAGACCGCGGCTGCGCCGGACATGACCGCTTCGGCTCCTTCGGCTCCTCCGGCCGTTAAGGTCCCGCAGCTGAAGATCGACCCGATGAAGCGGCTGCCCGCAGACGAGACGCTGGACAACATCCCCGGGCTATCCCCGTTCTTCACGCCGAACAAGAGCTTCTACCGGGTCGATACCTCGCTGGTGCTGCCGAAGGTCTCGCCCGCCGACTGGCAGCTGCGCATCCACGGCATGGTGGACCGGCCCATGACCCTGACCTACGAGGATCTGATCAAGATGTCCATGATCGACCGGGACATCACGCTGACCTGTGTCTCGGAGGCAGTAGGCGGCAACTTCATCGGCAACGCCCAGTGGCAGGGCACGCTGCTGGCACCCATTTTGCGTAAGGCCCGCATCCAGCGCGGCGCGGACCAGATCGTCATGCGCGACGTCCACGGGATGACCATCGGCGTGGCCACCGACCCGACCCTCGACGGCCGGGACTCGATGCTCGCGGTGGCCATGAACGGCCAGGTGCTGCCGCAGGCGCACGGCTACCCGGTGCGGGTGGTGATCCCGGGCCTGTACGGCTACGTGTCCGCGACCAAGTGGGTGGTGGACATGGAGTTCACCACGTTCGGCGCATTCAGCGCCTACTGGGTCAAGCAGAAGCCGGCCTGGTCCCAGCAGGCGCCCATCAAGACCGAGTCCCGTATCGACGTGCCCAAGCGCCGCAGCACCGTGGCCGCGGGCCCGGTGACGATCGCCGGGGTGGCCTGGTCCCAGCGCACCGGCATCGAGGCCGTCGAGGTGGGCGTCGATGGCGTCTTCTCCGACGCCAAGCTCGCCGCCCAGGACACCATCGACACCTGGCGCCAGTGGTCCTACACCTGGGACGCCACCCCCGGCCAGCACACCCTCCAGGTGCGGGCGACCAACAAGGCCGGCTACACCCAGACCGAGGTGAAGCACCGGACCGACCCCGACGGCGCGACCGGGTACCACACGATCCTGGTCAACGTCACCTGAGCTAGCCGCTGGCGCGCACCCGCTTCGCGCGCCAGCGGCTTGTCGTGACACCACTCCTCGGCGGCGAGCACCTGGCGCGGGGCGGGTGATATTTGTGGTGTTTGTGATGCGCCTGGCAATGGACCGCCGGGTCGCCAGGGGCGCAGCTGACGACATCGATGGAGCATCAATGTCGTGATCGCGACACGGATGGAGCATCAATGTCGCTGTGGGGAGCGGGTGCGGGCCGGGGCGAGTGCCGGGCGGGGGCTGTGGTGCGGGTGCGAACAGCTGAGGTTAGGAATCCGCTCGGCGGGCCCGGGGATCACCTGCTCGGCGGGCCCGGGATCGTTCCTCGGCGGGCCCGGGATCGTTGCTCGGCGGGCTCGGGGGCGGAGAGGAGGTTGCTTATGGCGGCTAGGGTGCGGAGCTGGCTTCGGGGTGGCAGCGGGGTGGGGCGGCGGGCCTAGTCCAGGCTGCTGACCACGGAGAGCAGGCCGGCCTGGCGGACCGTGTCCTCGTCTTCGGGGTACTTCAGCACCGTGGACAGGGTCTGGCCGGCGACCGGGGCGTCGAGCTCGGCGGCGCCGAACACGCTCACCGCGAACGCCCAGCTGATCGCCTCCGAGATCC
>JAICWX010000557.1 GCA_025934635.1 Streptosporangiaceae bacterium
AACCCCAGGGCAAAGATCAAACTGGTGAAGGGCCCGGCGAATGGTCTTAGCGCCTCGGCAGCCTGCGCTGCGCTTTGGATGTTGGTGTGGTGGTGGGCGTGAAGCGTCTCGGCGGTCGCCACGATGATGGCGAACATGACGAGGTTGGAGAACGTCATGCCGGTGAAGACGTCGAGGCGGCTGGTGGACTGCTTGCGCCGGGCCCGCTGAGGGCTCTGCCGCCCCAGGGGCTGTGCCCTGGCGCCGCCCTCGGGTTCGTCGCGCATCTCTTCGAGGCGGTGGGCGCTCTGCCAGAAGAACAGGTACGGCGAGATGGTCGTGCCCAGCACGGCGACCAGGAGCACCAGGTAAGCTTTGTTCAGCTCGATATGGGGGATGAGCGTGTGGCTCAGGACACTGCCCCACTGGCGGGTGACGAGGACTGCCACGACGAGATAGGACAAAAGCGCTGCGCACAGCAGCTTGAACGCGAGCGCGATGCGGGCGAAGGAACCCAGGACCAGCAGGGCGGTGATGAGGGTGCCTGCCACCAGCGCCCACAGCCAGGCCGGCCCGGCGTGCAGGAGCTGCATGCCAGAGCCGATGGCGACCAGGTCGGCGGCGATGTTGAGGCCGTTGGCCACGATGAGGGCGCCCAGGAGCACGGCGAGGATCACCCGCCCGGCCCGCTGGAAGTGCCGCACGGCCAGCTCGCCCAGACCTGTTCCGGTCGCCAGGGCGGTGCGGTCACAGATCTCCTGGACCGCGGTCATCAGCGGCAAGGTCAGCAGGGCGGTCCACAAGAACGCCAGGCCGTACTGGGCGCCTGCCTGGGAGTAGGTGGCGATCCCGGACGGGTCGTCGTCGGACGCACCGGTAACCAGTCCCGGTCCCATGGCCCGCAGGTACTGGCGCCAGACCGGTCCCACGTTCCGCTTGGTGAGATCGAGTTCCGATCTCCGCCTTGATGACTGGCCGGCACCGGCTTTGGCCGGTGCCGCCGTGGGTGCCTCCTCAGGCTTGATCGCCATCAGGTACCTCTTCTGACGGCCAGCAGGCCGGACACCGGGCCAAACTCACAGGCGCAGCGCCTGGCGCCCGGGATCTCGGCACCAAAGCTGGTATCTGAGCTGGCCACGTGCTCAACGGCACCGCGGCAAGCGGGAGATGATCAGGTTTCACGGGAGAAATCCTCGAGACGGTCCCGGAATGGGCGGTACTGCCGGAGTGCCGTGCGCAGTTCCCCGGTTCCCGCATCATCGCCCTGCCGGGCAGACAGCAGTGAATGCTGCTGCTCCCTGACGGACATGACGACCGACTCGACGCTGTCGTCGACCAGACCGGCCGCCAGCTCAAGAGATGAGCGCGGATCCCTGCCGGCCAGGCCCGGCTCCGCTGCGGCGCTGCCCGCGACGGTATCGCCTGGATACCCGGACGCAGCCGGGGCAGGTGACTGGAGGTCGCCCTCCGGTATGGCACTGGCCGGATCCCAGCTGGGTCCTGGCATATTCTGGTCATCAGCCGGTCCTGGCTGATGAGCGCTTGCAGTCTCGCATGGTGAGGTTATTTCGTCAGCTCCTGAGCATCCGGTCCACTGGACGCTGGGGGGCGGCGTCGGGATCGTTGGCGGCCCTGGCGCGGGCTACTGCGGCGTACACGTCAACGTCCCTGGGAGCCGTGGCATCCATCGCGATAACCTGCTCGGGTTCGGTCGCCGTCGCGATAACCTGCCTGGGTCCGGTTGCCGCCGGCTCGGGCCCCGCGTCAGCGGGCTCGCCGAGGAGATCACCGAAGAGGGCACGGTAGTGGATCATGGCTAGCCGCAGGTCCTCCGTGGAGGCCGTGCCCGACGCGGCGCTCTCGCTGATTTCCTCGGCCGCCCGGTAGTGGCCGAGGGTGCCTGAGTGCTCGACGGACAGGTCGGCAAGAATCTGGTCCTGATGTTCGGTCGGGTAACCGCGGTCGGTCATCACGGCGGTGACGAGCAACTGTGAGCCTGCCACAGCGTCCGCTGGCGCGTCGACGAACCGCTCCTGGATATCTGCCCACTGAGCCGCGTAACTGGCGCGCGCCGCGTCCGTGAGCGGCTGGATGTCAAGACCCCGGACCCGGCGCTCGCGCTCCGCCAGCTCCGAATCCGCTTTGAGTTTGCTGTCGCGCTCACCTGATACCCGGTCGTATTCCGGGCCGAAGCGCTGCTGAAGCCGGCGGCGGCGCATGATCGCCATCCCGCCCGTCACCAGCGCTGCGACCACGATGACGGCCACAACGATGACCACGATGATCCCGGTTGACATGAGGATTACCTGCTTTCTCGATAGAGAGTGCCGCGCCGCTGACCGGATGCCGGGCAGGGCGGGAGGGATAGCGGCACGCCGGTGCGCGCCAAGAATGTGGCCATGAGCGTGGCGAGGCTGAACGCGGCGCCGTCGTCGCACCGATTCTCGCTCACGGAGTCCAGCTCCGATAGCGGACTTGCAGCGCCGGTGCGCGCTGGTGCGCCGCGAATGGTGGTCGGCGGCTGGGCGGCCCGCAGGAAAAACGGCTGACTGGGCGGCCCGGTGCCAGTGACGGCGTGCCCGGCGCTGTCATGCGTCTCGAACCAGGTCAGCATGCGGGTGACTGACAAAGCCCCGCGCATGGCGGGGCCTGCGGTCCACCCGGCAAGGTTGCCGGCCCGGTCCCGGATCGGCTTGCGGCGCCTGGCAGGCATGCTGAGGGAGGCGCGGCCGGGGACGGGCAGGCCGGTGAGGGCAGCAACGGAACGGAGCCGCACGCCACCGGACGTCGCTGAGCTGCGCCTGCGCAACAGCCGTGCCTGAGGGATCCAGTTCACCGCGCAAGCGCACCACGGTCATGTCGCCGTGAGCATGGGCTGATAGGCGGGGGAGTGAGATCAGGCCGCACCGTGCATGCCGCGGTTTCGCCGGCAGCATGCCAGCGACGGCCATGGCCCGGTCATGCCTGGCGGCACTGCGCCGAACGATAACCCGCTCAGCACTGGCAGGCCGCGGGACCCGCTGGCGGATAGGTGCTGTCATGGTGCCCCACCTGGCTCACCTGGAATTGTCAGGTACCGCCGGGGGCCAGAGCAGCAAGAATCGCAATCTCACGTGCGTGCAGGCACGATGAGGACGATAGTCCTGTCTGCTATAGTACGCCCGATTCGCCCGGGCGGCGAACGCAGCGGCGGCCCCGGCAAGGCTCCCGCCAGCCGGGGAGGCAAGGCCGCATGTCCCGTGGTTCGCAGCTGCCGGCGCACTTCGTGAGAGGGCCACTGGCTCCGGCTGACAGTGGGGCGCGATCTGGCGCCCTAGCGGCAGCCGCAGGCTTGATCCGCGGCACGGGCGCGGTGGACCAGCCGTAAGCGCACGCCGGTGCCACGCGATCTGCCTGCGCCGGGTGGCAGGCCCAGTCAGGCGGGGACCCTCGATGGTCTCAAACCCCTGGAAATGGCCCGTCGCGCACCTGCCCGGCCATGGTCATCAGGTCAGCCTCGGAGGGCGGCTTCTCCACCAGGCCGCGCTGGGTCCGCGGCCTCGGGCGGTGGTCTTGGATGCCAGGACGTAGACTTAAGCCAGTACGTGCACCGGCAGCCTGAACGAGTTCCCGATCGGTCTAGACCATACGCCAGTCCCGGCATCGCCTCGCTGCAATTCCTAGCTCCGCGAGGCGGGACTGATGACCGCAGCCATGGTGACAGCACGACCTGACGGCGCTGGGTCTTCCCCGGCGGCCGGCACCTGCATGGCCGGGGACCTGGAACTCCCCCGGCCGCTGCGGCTGCTGCTCACAGCGGGCTGGAACCTGACCGAGTCCGTTGGGCTGCCCGTGGCTGCGTACGTGGCTGCCGCCTGGCTCGGCGGCCGCGACGCGGGCC
>JAICWX010000258.1 GCA_025934635.1 Streptosporangiaceae bacterium
CGACGGGATCGCGGCCGAGCGCGAGCTGCTCCGCGAGGCGCGCGGCGACGCCGACCTGGTGCTCGACACGACCCGGCTCAACGTGCACGAGCTGCGGGCCCGGATGCGCGACTTCTTCGGCGGCGGCACGGCGGCCGGACTGAGGCTCAGCGTCGTCTCGTTCGGCTATAAATACGGCCTGCCGGTGGACGCCGACCTGGTGGCCGACTGCCGGTTCCTGCCCAACCCGCACTGGATCCCCGAGCTGGCCCCGATGAACGGGCAGGACGCGCCGGTCCGCGACTACGTTCTCGCCCAGCCGGGCGCCAGGGAGTTCCTGCGCCACTACGCTGAGTTGCTGCACGTGGTGATTCCCGGCTATGAACGGGAAGGCAAGCGGTTCGTCACCCTCGCGGTGGGCTGCACCGGCGGCAAGCACCGCAGCGTGGCCATCGCCGACGAACTGGCGGCGCGCGTCACCGGAGCCCTCGGCACCGGGGCTGACGTGCAGGTGGTGCACCGGGACCTAGGGCGGGAGTGAGCATCTGGTGGCTGGCCCAAGAGCGGTAGCGCTCGGTGGCGGGCACGGTCTGGCGGCGTCCTTGGCGGCGCTGCGCCAGGTGACGGAGAGCCTCACCGCGATCGTCACGGTCGCGGACAACGGCGGGTCGAGCGGCCGGCTGCGCCGCGACTTCGGCGTGCTGCCGCCCGGCGACCTGCGGATGGCGCTGGCCGCGCTGTGCGGCGACGACGAATGGGGCACCACCTGGAGCAAGGTGGTGCAGCACCGGTTCGCCGGCGACCGCGAACTGGCCGGCCACGCGGTCGGCAACCTGCTCATCGTGGCGCTGTGGGACCTGCTCGGCGACCCGGTCGCGGGCCTGGACTGGGTGGGCCGGCTGCTCGGCACCGGCGGCCGGGTGCTGCCGATGGCCGCGGTGCCGCTGGACATCGTGGCCGAGGTGGTCGGCGTCGACCCGGCCCGGCCGGATGAGGCCAGCACGGTCCGCGGCCAGGCGGCGGTCGCCAGCACGCCGGGCCAGGTGCGGTCGATCACGCTGCTGCCGCCCGACCCGCCCGCGGTACCCGAGGCGGTACGGGCGGTGCTGGACGCCGACTGGATCGTCTTCGGCCCGGGCTCGTGGTTCACCAGCGTGCTGCCGCACCTGCTGGTACCGGAGCTTTCCGCCGCGCTGCACGCCACCACGGCCCGGCGCGTGCTCGTCCTGAACCTGGCGCCGCAGCCGGGGGAGACCGAGGGATTTTCGCCCCATAAGCACCTGGAGGTCCTCGCCGGGCACGCGCCTGCGCTTACTGTGGATGTAGTCCTTGCCGACACCAAGACCGCCGGAACCGGTAACCTGGCCGACTTGGAGAAGGCAGCCGCGGTGCTCGGGGCCCGGCTGATGATGGCGGACATAGCCGCCGCCGACGGTACCCCCAGGCACGACCCGAGGCTGCTGGCGGGGATGTACGCGGACATTTTCCGGCGAGGGGCCCAAGGGGGGAGTGACGCCGCATGGCGATGACCGGCGTGGTGAAGGACGAGCTCAGCCGGGTTCAGGTGATCAAGCCCTGCTGCCGCAAGGCCGAGGTTTCCACGCTGCTCAGGTTCGCCGGCGGCCTGCACCTGTCCGAGGGACGGGTCATCATCGAGGCCGAGCTCGACACCGGCGCGGCGGCCCGGCGGCTGCGCGCGAGCATCACCGAGGTATTCGGCCACCCGGCCGAGTTCCTGGTGCTCTCGCCGGGCGGCCTGCGCAAGGGCAACCGCTACCTGGTCCGGGTGAGCAAGGGCAACGCGGGCGAGAGCCTGGCCCGGCAGGCCGGGCTCATCGACGCCCACGGCCGTCCGGTCCGGGGGCTGCCCCGGCAGGTGGTATCCGGGTCGGCGTGCGACTGCGAGGCTGCCTGGCGGGGCGCGTTCCTGGCGCACGGGTCGCTGACCGAGCCGGGCCGCTCGATGGCGCTCGAGATCACCTGCCCCGGGTCCGAGGCGGCGCTCGCCCTGGTCGGCGCCGCGCGACGGCTGAAGATCCACGCCAAGGCCCGCGATGTGCGGGGCGTGGACCGGGTGGTGATCAGGGACGGCGAGGCGATCGCCGCCATGCTGACCCGGCTGGGCGCGCACCAGGCCGTGCTGGCCTGGGAGGAACGCCGGATGCGGCGCGAGGTCCGGGCCACCGCCAACCGGCTGGCCAACTTCGACGACGCCAACCTGCGCCGCAGCGCCCGCGCCGCGGTAGCGGCGGGCGCCCGGGTGGAACGCGCCCTGGAGATCCTCGGCCCGGACGCGCCGCAGCACCTGACCATGGCGGGCCAGCTGCGGATGGCGCACCGGCAGGCCAGCCTGGAGGAACTCGGCCAGCTGGCCGACCCGCCGCTGACCAAGGACGCCATCGCCGGCCGCATCCGCCGCCTGCTGGCCATGGCCGACCGGCGGGCCATGGAGCAGGGGCTCCCCAGCACCGAGGCCTCGCTGACCGTCGACATGCTCCCCTAACGCGGCCGCGGCCGCTCGCGGGTCACGGCGGCCACCAGGGCGGCGGCCAGGCCGAGCAGGGCGAGGCCGAGGGCGGCCGGCGAGGCGCCGGCCTGCTCCTTGACGCCTAGTAATGCTAGGCATAAATTTCTGTACCATGAATCGTGAGCGGCTCAAGGGCCATCTGGATCTGCTGCTCCTGTCGGTGGTGTCGGCCGGCCCGGCGCACGGGTACGCGATCATCTCGGCACTACGCGAACGAAGCGAGGGCACGTTCGACCTGCCTGAGGGGACCATTTACCCGGCCCTGCACCGGCTGGAGGGGGCGGGCCTGCTGGCCAGCTCGTGGGCGGAGGTCGACGGGCGCCGCCGCCGCGTCTACGGCCTGACCGAGGACGGGGCGGCCGCCCTGGCGGCGCAGCGGACCGAGTGGCGCCAGTTCGCCCGGGGGATACAGGCCGTGCTCGGCACCCCGGCCTACGGGGTTCAGGGCGTCCAGGCCGTCCTGGGGTGGTCGGCATGAACCGGCCCGGGGTACCGCGTGACCTGATCGGGGAGTACCTGGACGAACTCCGGCGGGGACTGCGCGCGCTGCCCGGGGAGGCGGAGGTGATCCTGGCCGAGGCCGAGGATCACCTCCGGGAGACGGCGGCGGCGGGCATCGCCATCGGGATGACCGAGCGCGCGGCGCAGGAGGCGGCGATTTCCAGCTTCGGCCCGGTCCGGGCCGTGACCCGCGCCCACCTGGCCCGCGCGGCCGGGGACGGGACCGTCCTGGCCAACGCGGTCATGACCGCCTGGAAGCTGGTCTCGCTGCTCCTGCTGGCCGCGGGCGTCAGCGCCATGGCGATCGTCGTGGTCACCGGCTTCGCCGGGCGGGTGACCAATCCCGGGCATATGTTCAAGGCGGGACCGGGACCATACCGGATGACGTACGACCATCTCACGTTCAACCCGGTCAGCGGCGTCTGGACGCAGACGACGGGCTGGTCCGACCAGCACCCGGCCTTCATCTCGGGCGGGACCGTCACCTGGCTCAGCCAGCCCTTCCCGGGCTGGCACGCGGCGGTCCTGCTGACCATCGCCGGCGCGGTCCTGCTCGCGGGCTACGGCCTCATCCGGTGGCGCTCGCCGCGCGAGCCGCTAGCCCGGCTCTTCCCGGCGGTGGCGGTGAGCGTCTTCGGTGCCATCGGCCTCGCGCTCCTCGTCATCGCACTGCGCCTCCAGACCGGAAGCTACGACCTCAGGCCGGTGATCGCCGCCTGCCTGGCGATCACCCTCGGCTACGCCGTCCGGCTGGGCCAGGTGCTCCTTCGCCAGCGCTAGGTGCGCCCGCTCGGCCTCGTTCCCGGACAGGGCGAGCGCGGCCTGGTAGGCGGCGTCCGCCTCGGCCCGGCGGCCCAGGCGCCGCAGCAGGTCGGCGCGGATCGCGTGGAACAGGTAATACCGGTCGAGACGGGCCGCCGCGAGGCCGTCCACGAGGGCGAGCGCGGCGGCCGGGCCGTCGACCTCGGCCACCGCGACCGCCCGGTTGAGCGCCGCTACCGGGCCCGGGGCCACCGCCAGCAGCTGATCGTACAGCGCCACGATCTGGTCCCAGCCGGTGGCTGCCGCGACCGGGGCGTCGCTGTGCACGGCGCTGATCGCCGCCTGGATCTGGTACTGGCCGGGCCGGCCGCGTCGCAGGCACTGCCGGACGAGGGACTGTCCCTCAGCGATGAGCGAGCGGTCCCAGCGGGTCCGGTCCTGCCTGGCCAGCAGCACCAGGGCGCCGTCCGGCCCGGTCCGCGCGGCCCGCCGTGACTCGGTCAGCAGCATCAGCGCGAGCAGGCCCGTGACCTCGGGCTCGTCCGGCATGAGGCGGGCGAGCAGCCGGCCCAGCCTGATCGCCTCGGCGCACAGGCCGGCGCGGGCCAGCTGATCGCCCGAACTCGCCGTGTAACCCTCGTTGAAGATCAGGTAGACCACGGCGAGCACCCCGGTCAGCCGTCCGGGCAGGTCGGCCTCGGCCGGGATGCGGTACGGGATGCCCGCATCCCTGATCTTGGCCTTGGCCCGGACCAGGCGCTGGGCCATGGTGGGCTCCGGCACCAGGAACGCGTGCGCGATCTCCGCCGTGGTGAGCCCGCCGAGCAGCCGCAGCGTGAGCGCGACCTGGGCGGCGCGGCCCAGCGCCGGGTGACAGCAGGTGAACATGAGCCGTAGCCGGTCGTCGTCCACCGGGCCCGTCTCCTCTCCGGGCTGCTCGCCCGCGTGCACCAGCGCGGCCTGGGCGTGCTTGCCCGCCCGGGCGGCCTCGCGGCGGAGCCGGTCGATGGCCCGGTTGCGCGCGGTGGTGATGATCCAGCCGGCCGGGCTCGGCGGCTGCCCGGATCGCGGCCATCGCCTGGCCGCCTCGGTGAACGCGTCCTGGACCGCGTCCTCGGCGATGTCGATGTCGCCGAAGACCCGGGCCAGGACGGCCACCGCGCGGCCGTACTCCTCGCGGAAGACGCGCTCGACGTCGGCGAGCGCGGGTGCGGGCCCGGACACGGGCCCGGAGCCAGCCAGGGCTCAGCCCTCCGCCATGTCCACCATCGGCCGGACCTCGACCGGCAGCGTGCACGCCACCGTGGCCCGGCGGGCCCAGGCCAGCGCCTCGTCCAGGTCGGCGGCCCGGATGATCCAGAACCCGCCGACGTGCTCCTTGCCCTCGGCGAACGGCCCGTCGGTGACCAGCACGTCCCCGTCGGACGCCCGCAGCACGGTCGCGGTGTCCGGCGCGTGCAGGCCGCCGGTGAACACCCACGCGCCCGCCGCCCGCATCGCCTGGTCCACCGCGCCGATGTCCCGCATGATCGGCTCCAGCACCTCCGGCGCGGGCGGGTCCCCGTCCGGCTGGTAGATGCTGAGCAGGTACTGCTTCATCGTGGTCGTCTCCTTCGTCATCCCGACGCTACGCCGGCCGGTCTCTGCATGCCCTATACGAACCGGCCCGGCGCGGATCGACAGGTCCGCGGAAAAGATTTCCGGTCCCCTTTGATATGGTCTAGACCTTAGGAGTTCCGCACCGCCTGCCCCGGCGCCGGGCGCCGGATGGCTCCGGACGCGCGGGTGTGGCGCCGCTTGGCGTCACCTGCGGGAGCGACGTCCGATAGTCTCGGAGCCGCTGGCGATCAGGGGATCGACGAGGAGATTCAGTACTGTGACTATTCGCGTGGGAATCAATGGTTTCGGCCGTATCGGGCGTAACTTCTGGCGGGCTGCCAACGCCGCGGACGGCGATCGCGGGATCGAGATCGTGGCGGCGAACGACCTCGGTGACATCGCCACGATGGCGCACCTGCTCAAGTACGACACCGTGCTCGGCACCCTGCCGCACGACGTGTCGGTGTCCGGCGACTCCATCCAGGCCGGCGCCAAGTCGATCAAGATCCTGGCCGAGCGCGACCCGGCCAAGCTGCCGTGGCGCGAACTCGGCGTGGACGTCGTGATCGAGTCCACCGGCCGGTTCACCACCGGGCCGGCGGCCAAGGCCCACCTCGAGGCGGGCGCCAAGAAGGTCATCATCTCCGCGCCGGCCAAGGAAGAGGACATCACGATCGTGATGGGGGTCAACGACGACGCGTACGACCCCGACGCGCACCACGTGCTGTCCAATGCCTCCTGCACGACGAACTGCGTCGCGCCGATGGCCAAGGTGCTGATGGACAGCTTCGGCATCGTCCGGGGCCTGATGACGACGGTCCACGCCTACACCAACGACCAGGTGATCCTGGACTTCCCGCACAAGGACCTGCGCCGGGCCCGGGCCGCGGCGCAGAACATCATCCCGACCACGACCGGGGCGGCCAAGGCGACCGCGCTGGTGCTGCCCGAGCTGAAGGGCAAGCTGGACGGGATGGCCATCCGGGTGCCGGTGCCGGACGGCTCGGTCACCGACCTGGTGGTCGAGCTGAGCCGCGAGGTGACCAAGGACGAGGTGAACGCCGCGTTCAAGGCCGCGTCCGAGGGACCGCTCAAGGGCTACCTGTACTACACCGAGGACCAGATCGTGTCCTCTGACATCGTGGGCTCGCCCGCCTCCTGCACCTTCGACTCCTCGCTCACGATGGCCTCCGGCAACCAGGTCAAGGTCCTCGGCTGGTACGACAACGAGTGGGGATACTCCAGCCGCCTCGTCGACCTGGCCGTGCTCGTGGCCTCCCGGCTGCGGTAATGCAGTCGCTCGATGACCTGGAGGTAGCCGGGCGCCGCGTCCTGCTGCGCTCGGACCTGAACGTCCCCCTCGACCTGACCGGGACCGGGGAGATCACCGACGACGGCCGGATCCGGGCCAGCCTGCCGGTGATCAGCAAGCTGTCCGACCGGGGCGCGCGGGTCATCGTCCTCGCGCACCTCGGCCGGCCCAAGGGCGCCACGTTCGACGAGCGGGCGGCGGGCGGCCCGTCACTGCGGCCGGTGGCGGCCCGGCTCGGCGAGCTGCTCGGCCGGCCCGTCTCGTTCGCGGCCGACGTGGCCGGGCCCGCGGCCGAGGAGGCCGTGTTCAGCCTCGGCGACGAGGACGTCGCGGTGCTGGAGAACGTGCGCTTCGAGCCCGCCGAGACCAGCAAGGACGATGCCGAGCGCGGCGCGTTCGCCCAGCGCCTGGCCCGCTTCGGCGAGGCCTACGTGGGCGACGGGTTCGGCGCGGTGCACCGTAAGCACGCCTCGGTCTACGACCTGCCGCTGCTGCTCCCGCACGCCGCCGGCGACCTGGTCCGGGAGGAAGTGGCGGTGCTGCGGCAGCTCACCACCGACCCGGGGCGGCCGTTCGTGGTGGTCCTCGGCGGCAAGAAGCCGTCGGACAAGCTCGCCGTGATCGGCAACCTGCTGAACCTGGCGGACCGGATCCTGATCGGCGGCGGCATGGCCTACACGTTCCTGGCCGCCCAGGGGCACGAGGTCGGCCACTCCGTGCTCGAGGCCGACCAGATTCCCGCGGTCAGGGACGTGATGGCCGAGGCGGAGCGGCGCGGGGTGGAACTCGTCCTGCCCGTCGACCTGGTCGTCGCCACTGAATTCGCGCCGGACGCGGAGCATTCCGTGGTCCCGGCCACCGGGATGCCGGCTGACCGGGAAGGCGTGGACGCGGGCCCGGAGACCAGGCAGCTGTTCGCGGCCAAGCTGGCCGACGCCAGGACGGTGTTCTGGAACGGGCCGATGGGCGTGTTCGAGTTCCCGGCGTTCTCGGCCGGGACCCGCGCGCTGGCCGAGGCGGTCGCGGCGGTCGACGGGCTGACCGTGGTCGGCGGCGGGGACTCGGCCGCGGCCGTCCGCGCGCTGGGCATCCCGGAAAAGTCCTTCAGCCACATCTCCACCGGCGGCGGCGCCAGCCTCGAGTACCTCGAGGGCAAGACGCTGCCCGGCCTGACGGCGCTGGAGGCGGAGTAATGGGGCGTGCCCGCAGTTCCGGAGGCTCCGGGGGCCGGCTGCCGCTGATGGCCGGGAACTGGAAGATGCACGAGAACCACCTCGAGGCCATCGCGCTGGTCCAGAAGCTCGCGTTCACCCTGACCGCGAAGGACTTCGAGGCCGTCGAGGTGGCCGTGCTGCCGCCGTTCACCGCGCTGCGCAGCGTGCAGACCCTGACCGACGGGGACAAGCTGCGCATCACCTACGGCGCGCAGGACCTGTCGCCGCATGACTCGGGCGCCTACACCGGCGACATCTCCGGGCCGATGCTGGCCAAGCTGGGCTGCCAGTACGTGCTGGCCGGGCATTCCGAGCGGCGGCAGTACCACGCGGAGAGCGACGAGGTCGTCAACGCCAAGGTGCAGGCCGCGCTGCGGGCCGGGATCACGCCGATCCTGTGCGTGGGGGAGTCGCTCGAGGTGCGCCGGGCGCGGCAGCATCTCGAGCACTGCGGGGGCCAGGTCATCGAGTCGCTCAAGGGGATCCCGGGCGAGGCGGTGGCCGGCCTGGTGATCGCGTACGAGCCGATCTGGGCCATCGGCACCGGCGAGGTGGCCACCCCCGACGACGCGCAGGAGACGGCCGCCGGGATCCGGGAGCGGATTTCGGCGTTTCATGACGCCGAAACGGCCGCGAGTGTGCGTATCCTGTATGGCGGGTCCGTCAAGCCCGGCAACGTCGCGCCGATCATGGCGCAGCCGGACGTCGACGGCGTCCTCGTCGGCGGAGCCAGCCTCGACGCCGGACAGTTCGCTCAGATCTGCCGGTATCGTGAACTGGCGGCGTAGGCTTGTACTAGCGGCGTCCTGGCCGGGCCGTACCCTCGCGGGTAGGGTTCCTGTCGCCAGGACCTTCTCATCAGCAGGAGATGGATAACAGCTATGGTCGTGGGGCTCTCCGTTATCCTGGTCATCACCAGCTGCGTGATGATCTTGCTCGTGCTGCTGCACAAGGGCAAGGGCGGCGGTCTGTCCGACCTGTTCGGTGGCGGCGTCAGCTCCACCCTCGGCTCGTCCTCCGTGGTTGAGCGGAACCTGGACCGGATCACGATTTTCTTCGGTGTCCTGTGGTTCGTGTGCATTATCGCCCTCGGCTGGCTGATTAATCACTAACCTGTAGGTACGTCCCGCATCGAAGTTATCCCGCATCGAAGTTCCGGCTTTATAGCTCCATGGCCTTCAAGGGGTGATCTGTGAGTAGTGGCAACGCCATCCGCGGCAGCAGGGTCGGCGCGGGTCCGATGGGAGAGGCCGAGCGCGGCGAGGCCGCTCCTCGCGTCTGGGTTTCCTTCTGGTGCGCGAACAAGCACGAGACGCGTCCGAGTTTCGCGACCGACGCGGCGATCCCTGACACCTGGGAATGCCCCCGCTGCGGCAACCCCGCGGGCCAGAACGAGCAGGCCCCGCCGAACCCGCCGCGCGTCGAGCCTTATAAGACGCACCTCGCCTACGTGAAGGAGCGTCGCAGCGACTCCGACGGCGAGGCCATCCTGGCCGAGGCCCTGGCCCGCCTGCGCGGAGCCTAGCCCCGAGCCTGGCGGCGCCGCAGCCGCACTAGCATGACGAAGCCCCGGTTCCAGCCCGCTGGACCGGGGCTTCATCGTGCGCACCCGATCTTCATCAAGCGGCCCGGGGACTCCCGACCTCCAGCCCTCAGCATCCACATCCGCATCACAGGGCCGCCCGGTCGCCTGCCCCGGCTCCCCGCAGCGACATTGATGCTCCATCGATGTCGTCGCAGCAGCATTGATGCTCCCTCCATGCCGTCAGCCGCGGCACCCCGGGCACGGCGCCAGGCGCACCGCGGGCATCACCCGCCGAGCACGGGAACAAAGCCGAGGCGCGGCCCGGGGGACCGGGTCGCGCCTCGAGGGTGCTGCTGGACGGTGGTGCTAGAGGCCTTCGTTGATCAGGCGGCCGGCCTGCTCGTACTTGGCGGGCTTGTACTTCTTGAAGTAGAAGGCGGTACCGACGCCGATCAGTACCACCACGCCGTCGATCGGGCCGAGCCAGTTCGCGTAGGAGTAACTGCCGGCGCCCAGGAAGTCGATGTTCGTGAACAGCAGGTACACCACGTAGGCCTGGGAGATGAAGGACAGCAGCGGGGCCAGCCTGGTCCGCCACCAGTGCACCTCGTCCTTGTGGAAGCGCTCGAAGTAGACCAGCACGCTGAGTGAGACCACCGCCTGCACCGACAAGATGATGATCACGCCCATGACGGCCATCAGGCCGTAGAGCTGGATGTAGGCCTGGGTGTTGGGATCGTTACTGCCGGTGAATATGGCGAACAGGCCGATGATGATGGCGGCGACGACGGTCTGGGTGATCGACGCGATGTGCGGGCTCTTCCACCTGGGGTGGGTCCGGCCGAGCGCCCGCGGAGCCAGGCCCTCGCGGCCGACGGAGTACAGGTAGCGCGCGCTGGTGTTGTGGAAGGCCATGCCGCAGGCGAAGGAACCGGTGATGATCAGGTAGCTCATCACCGAGGCGACCCAGTGCCCGGCGTACTGGCCGGCCGGGATCAGGAAGAAATGGGCCGCGTCCTTCTGCGACTGGGCGACCGCCGCGTTGGTGCTGGAGTACCCGGCCAGCGAGGCCCAGGACGTGATCGTGTAGAAGATGCCGAGCCCGATCACCGAGATGTACATGGCGCGCGGGATGTTCCGCTTGGGGTCGCGGGATTCCTCGCCGTAGTTCGGTGCCATCTCGAAGCCGACCCAGGACCAGAAGGCGAAGAACAGGCCGATGCCGATCGCTCCCGCCGCCAGCTTCCCCTCGGCCGGGAAGCCCTTGAACGCGTTCACCGGGTTGAGCGGGGCGGCGGTCACATGGCCCTTGGCGAACAGGAAGATGTCGAAGATGATCAGGATGACGACTTCGCTGATCAGCCCGATCGCGAGCACGATGCTGGAGACCCGGACGTCGAAGTAGGTCAGGGCACTGATGAGCAGCACCATGCCCAGCGCGAGCCAGGGCCAGCCGACGTCCACCCCGAACTGGTTCAGCTTCAGGTTGAGGAAGTAGGCGAAGCCGCCCGCCAGCGAGGCCTCGAAGACCGAGTAGGCGACCACCGAGGCGTAGCCGGTCCCGATGCCGAGCTCCCGGCCGAGCCCGTGGCTGATGTAGGAGTAGAAGCCGCCTGCCGTGGTCTTTTTCCTGGCCATTGCGACGTAACCGACGGAGAACACCACGAGCACGATCGTGGCGAACCCGAAAGCGGCCGGGGCGCCGACGCCCTGGCCGAAGCCCACCACGATGGGCGTGTTGAACAGCATGGCCGAGATCGGGGCGGCCCCGGTCACGGTCAGGAACAGGACGCCGCCAAGCCCGATCGCTCCCTTGCGGAGCTTGGCCACATCCTGGCGTTCTGAGACGTCATAGTCCTCAGCGAGTTCAGCCGTCGCCGAGACGCTGGGGACTTCGGGGACATGGGGATGACCCATAGGTACACCTCCGGCGCATTTGCGGGGAGCGTAACAGCCTGCGGGAACCATGATCAAGAGTTCTGGTTCAGTTAATCTGAGCGAAACCTGACCTCTTGACAGGAAACGGTCAGAGAGATACTTCTTTGGTTGAGCCGAAGAGCCGTAATGGTTTGCGGCACCTGCGACGGTGACGGAGGCACGGTGACCGAGGAACTCATCTCCTTCGCCTCCAAGCAGGACATGCTGGCGAAGTCCAAGCAGTTCTGGAACCCGGACAAGACGCAGTTCTGGCAGGACGCCGGCGTGCCGCTGGTCATCGACCGGCGCGAGGGCTACTACATCTATGACGTCGACGGCAAGCGCCTGATCGACACGCACCTCAACGGCGGCACCTACAACCTGGGCCACCGCAACCCCGAGGTGGTCGCGGCGGTGACGGCGGCCATGCAGCGCTTCGACATCGGGAACCACCACTTCCCGTCGCTGGCCCGCACCACCCTGGCCGAGGCCCTGGTGCAGACCGCGCCGCCCGGCTCGAGCCTGGCCAAGGTCATGTACGGCAGCGGCGGCGGCGAGGCCATCGACATCGCGCTGAAGAGCGCCCGGCACGCGACCGGCAAGCGCAAGATCGTCTCGATCGCCAAGGCCTACCACGGGCACACCGGGCTGGCCGTGGCCACCGGCGACGAGCGGTTCGCCACCTTGTTCCTGGCCGACCGGCCGGACGAGTTCACCCACGTTCCGTTCAACGACCTGGCCGCGATGGAAGACGCGCTGCGCGGCCGCGACGTGGCCGCCGTGATCATGGAGACGATCCCGGCCACCTACGGCTTCCCGCTGCCCGCGCCCGGCTACCTGGCCG
>JAICWX010000397.1 GCA_025934635.1 Streptosporangiaceae bacterium
CGGTGATATGCCGCGGTAGCGCGTATTCCCCGGGGCCACCGGGCCGGATCAGCGGGGCTAGCCGGGGATGTCCCTCGGGCACGAGTCCGGTCTGGTCTCCGATGACGCGCTCGTACCAGAACGCGGCGCCTAGCCTCGGAGTGAGGGCCGGGTAGCCGCGCACGCCCGGTGGCAGCGCTGTCTCCATCGTGTCAATGCCGCCTGCCGCCGCTACCTGGGCAGACAGGGTGATATCGCCGTCGCGGCGGGCGGCGAACAGGCCCGCGAACCTTTCCCCGCGGGCGATCCGGGATTCCAGCGCGTCCCACAGGGCCCCGACACTCGGCTCGGTACTGGTGATCGTCATGGCGTGCCCCGAAGTTGAGCGGCACCTCGAGTGATCAGCTCGGTGAGCTCAGCCGGGGGGTGCACTCCGAGCAGCACCAGGACCGCCAGGCCCGCCAGCACCGGGATAACCATCCAGGCGCTGGGCTCGCCGCGGGTCAGCGCCCGGTTTGCCCGCGTGCGGGTCCGCACCGCGCCGGCGCCGGCGCCGTCGTGTGATCCGTCGGTGTTCACTACGTCCGGATGCTCTCCTGGATGCCTTTCGGCTGCCGTGGCATCCGGCGGCCGGGTCAGCAACATGCTGGTCGCCGAGGTGGCCAGCCCCAAGAACGCGATTGTGACCAGTACCACCAAGATCGCCGCGGCGGTGTAATTGCCGCTGCCGAGGCCGCCGGCGACGATCTGGAACTCGCTCCGGAAGATCCCGAAGGGCGGGATGGCGGACAACGCGAAGATGGCGAGCAGGAACAGCGGCCCGCTCCACGGCAGCGCATCCAGGCCGCCGCGCAATGCCGAGATCCGTTTGGTCCCGTACTTGACGGTGAACACCCCGGCGCCCATGAACGCGTTGCCCTTGGCAGCGGCGTGCGCCGTCACGTGCAGCAGCACTCCGGCCAGCGCGATCGGAGCGCCGAAGGACACGCCGATCGCCAGGATGCCCATGTGCTCCACGCTGGAGTAGGCCAGCAGCCTTTTCACGTCCCGCTGGCCGAACACGTACAACGACGCCAGCAAGAGCGAGGCCACCCCGAATGCCAGCAGGGCATCACGCGGGAAGCCGCTGCCCAGGCTGGCCGCCGCGATCTGATAGAACCGCAGGATGGCGTAGAAGCTGGTGGCCAGCAGCGCTCCGGACAGCAGCGCCGAGACCGGGGTAGGCGCCTCTGAGTGCGCGTCCGGCAGCCAGGTATGCACCGGGACCAGGCCGACCTTGGTGCCGTAGCCGAGCAGGGCCAGCAGGAATGCCAGCCGCACCGGAGTAGCGGGCAGCCGGGGGCCAGCACGCAGCAGGGGCGGTATCGCGAGGTCCGAGTGCACGCCGAGGACCTGCGCGCCCGCGTAGTAGACGAAGATCGTGGCCAGCAGGGCCAGGCCGAGCCCGGCGGAGGCGATCAGGACGTACTTCCACGATGCCTCGGCGGCGCCATCGGTGTCCTCGATGGCGACGAGCAGCGCCGAGACGACCGTCGTAACCTCGACCGCGATCCACAGCAGGGCCAGGCTGCCCATGACGGGCGCGGCCAGCATCGCCCAGGCGAATACGTTGAAACCCAGGCAGAACCGGCGCGTGTACCGGACGTCCCGGCCCTTGAGGTAGCCGACCGCGTAAACCGATACTGCCGCGTAGAGGAAGCCGACGGCGAGCAGGAAAACACCGCTGACCGCGTCCACCCGCAGGTACGTCAGGTAGTTCAGCGTTCCGTGCGCGGCCTGCGGGATCAGCGCCAGCACCAGCCCGAAGCTCGCGATCCCCGACGCGACGGTGATACCCGACGCCATACGGGCAGGGACCCAGAAGCACACGATTCCAGCGGCCAGCGGGATGACCAGGATCGCCACGATGACACCGATCATCGGCTTATCCCCGCAGCTTGGTGAGATCGGAGGTGGACAGCGATTCGGCGCGGGAATGGTGCGCCCGGATGAGCATCCCGAACACCACGACCGCCAGCAGCAGGTCGAACAGGAAGGCGGTCTCCAGCAACAGCGGCAGTCCGGCGGCTACGACCAGCGACGCCAGCGAGATCGCGTTCTCCAGCGAGAAGAACCCGATGGCCTGCGAGGCGACGTCCCGGCGCACGATCATCAGGCCGAACGCGACGAACACCATCGCCCCGCCGATAGCCAGCGCGGTCGCGGGCGCCTCAGGACTGTGGATGCCCAGTGACCCGAAGCAGAAGAACCCGAACGCGGCCAGGCCGATGCTGGCCAGGACCGCACTGGCCGGACCCAGCGTGTAACTGCCCGCGACACCGGGCGTCTCGTCGCCGATCGGGGCGCCGAGCAGCCGGCGGAGCACGAGCGGGACCGCGATCACCTTGAGTGCGCCGGACAGCGCGGCCAGCGCGTACAGGTCGGGCAGGTTCCGGTCGGCGGCGATTACCACGGCCAGCACCGAGATCAGCGCGGATTGCGCCGCGTATAGCCGGACCTGGTCCCGGACCATCGCCTGCCGGAGCATGCCGAACTCCAGCAGCAGCATCAGTGCCGCGACGGCGTTCGCCACGCCTTCGTAGACGCCGGGCGTGCTCATCAGCGGCCCCCGAGATAGAGAGTGAACACGCCGAGAACGGCGAGCAGGAACGCGGCGGACACGTATTCGGTGATCTTGAACAGGCGCAGCTTGGCGAACGAGTTGTCGATCACCGCGACCACGCAGCCGACCGCTACCGCCTTCGCCAGCAGCGCCGCGATCGCCAGCAGGACGGCGCCGAGCCGCTGTGTCGAGGCCAGGCCCCAGGGCGCGACGAAGACGTCCGCGAGGAGGGTGAACAGGATCAGCTGCTTGAGCTCGCTGCCCCAGCGCAGCAGCGCCAGGTACGGTCCGGAATGCTCGAAGGACCGGGCCTCTTCGATCATCCCGAATTCGTTCGTCCCCGTGTGGGTCTCGACCGGGATCCGGCCCGTCTCATGCAGGATCACCATGAACAGGGCGGCGCTGGCCAGCAGGTGGGCGGGGCGGATCACCTGCCCGGCGGACGACCGGACCGTGGCGGCTAGGGCGTAGGGCAGGTCGGTGCCGGTCAGCAGCGCCACCGTGAACACCACGAACAACACGACCGGCTCGGTGATCGCCGAGAACGTCTTGGCGCGGCTTGACCCCAGCTGAGCGTAAGGACTCCCGGTTTCCAGCGCGGCGGTCGCGACGACGAAGCTGGCCAGCGAGAGCAGGAACCCGCCGCCAAGGATGTCGCCCATGTACCCCAGTGGCAGCCCGTAGGTCGTCAGGACCGGAATCAGCAGCGGGATGGTCAGGTAAGCCGCGACGGCTACCACCGGGGCGGCCAGGAAGAACCAGCTGGCACCCTGCGGGGCGAGCGACTCCTTGCGCAGGAGCTTGGCCAGGTCGTAGTAAGGCTGCAGCGCCCGCGGCCCGCGCCGGCCCTGCAGTCGTGCCTCCACGCGCGCGATCACGCCTGTTACCCAGGGCGCGCCGAGAGCGATCGTCAGGACTTGCAGTGCCTGGATGACCGGGATGGGGACGGCCGCGCTCACCACGCAGCCTCATGATCTTCGCCCGGCGGTTCCCGGGGGTCCTCGTCCACTCCGATGCCTCCTACCCATTCGAGCCCTGTATCAGGGGGGGTAGAAGCCATCAGCGCGACATCGCGCGGTTATGGCGAGCCTCATCGCCAGCAGTTATTGTCTCCCACGAGCACCGGGACTCGCAACCAGCGGCTCAGCGTGGGCGAGGTCCCCTGGAAGGGGCGAAGGGGCTCGCCATGAAAAGCGCCAGTGCCAAGCAGCGAACCTTCACTCGATCGAGAACAGCCTCGCAGGCTCTGATCCCGAACTGACTACGCTGCTGGGTGCCTTCACCAGGCTGGTGTCTGACGAGGAGATGCCCGCAGCGGAGAGGGTGACCCCATCGTGGCTGGCCTTCCGGCCCCCACGAGTTCCCCACGGACACTCCATGCACAGGCCGGCATTCCTGTTAAAATAGAGATGAAAACATCCCTTGAGCAGGCTAAACGTAGGTGTTGAAGGCCGCCAGCGAGGCTGGTAATGGTGGTCAGGGGCAGGGTCGAACTGCCGACCTTCCGCTTTTCAGGCGGACGCTCGTACCAACTGAGCTACCTGACCTGGCTGGGACCCCAGTGAAACCTCACCGGGGATCCCTGCGGTCCTGACGGGATTTGAACCCGCGACCTCCACCTTGACAGGGTGGCGAGCACTCCAAGCTGCTCTACAGGACCTCGTACTGATAACCGTATCCGACGCGTGCCCCCAACGGGATTCGAACCCGTGCCGCCGCCTTGAAAGGGCGGTGTCCTAGGCCGCTAGACGATGGGGGCTCCGACGACCTTGGCCGCCATAACCGTACCAGCCCGCCGTTGGGGACTGCCCCAGCATAGGGGACGCAGCCCGAACCAGCAAACGGAGTGCCGCCCGGCCAAAGCGACCGGAAGTCGGCCCGGAATCGGGGCGGTACCTCTTGCCAAGACCGGGTACATCAGACACGGTAAGCGATAACATAGTCACACAGTGATGACAAACGGCCGATGATCTCGGCCAGCATCACTGGCCGACCTGGGGGCATTTGGTGTGCTTAGCGACGAAACCAGGCAAGCGCGGTACCCGGCCTTCTGCCGTCCCCGCAGGTGAACCGGGCCGTGACGCCTGAGGCCAGGGCCCAGCCCGGCCAGACCTGGCTCCCGGAACAACGAGGAGCACCGGGCCAGGAGGCCGGGTCGAGCCGGGAAACCCAGACGGCCCGGGAAGTCACGGCAGCCCGGGAAGCCACGGCAGCCCGGGGAACTATGGCACCCCAGGAGGCGGCCCACCCGGGCCGCCACCGGCGGGCGCCCGAGGCGCGGGCGTCCTACCGCGAGGTCTTCGCCGTCGGCGAGTTCCGCGCGCTGTGGAGCGCGCAGGTGCTCTCGTTCGCCGGCGACCAGTTCGCCCAGGTAGCCATCGCCATTCTCGTCTACGGCCGAACCCACTCCGCCTTCCTCACCGCCCTCGCCTACGCGCTCACCTACCTGCCCCCGATCGCGGGCGGCCCGCTGCTGTCCGGCCTGGCCGACCTGTTCCCGCGCCGCCGGGTCATGGTCATCTGCGATCTGTTCCGGGTCGTCACGGCGGGCCTGATGGCCATCCCCGGCATCCCGTTCGCCGCGCTGTGCATGCTGCTGTTCTGCACCGTGCTGGCTGGCGTGCCATTCTCCTCGGCCCGGGCCGCGCTCGTTCCCGACGTGCTGCCCGGCGAGAAGTTCGTGGTCGGCTCCGCCATCGGCAACATCACCTTCCAGGCCAGCCAGATCCTCGGTTTCGTGGCGGGCGCCGCCGTCGTCGCCATCCTCGACCCGCACAAGACGCTGGCGATCGACTCCGCCACGTTCGGCCTGTCGGCCCTGATCCTCGCTGCCGGCGTGCGGGCCCGCCCCGCGCCGGCCCGCGAAGGTGCGATCCGGTCCTCCCTGTGGTCCGCCTCGGCCGACGGCATCCGGATCGTCTTCGGCAGCCGCCTGCTGCTGGCCCTGCTGCTCTTCGGCTGGCTCGCCGGCTTCTACATCGTCCCCGAGGGCCTGGCCGCGCCCTACGCCCGGTCCCTGCACGGCAGCGCGCTGACCGTGGGCCTGCTGATGGCGGCCGTGCCGCTCGGCACGGTGATCGGCGCCTTCGTGCTCAGCCGGGCCGCCGCCCCGTCCACGCGGATCCGGATGATGGGCTGGCTCGCCGTCTTGTCCTGCGCCCCGCTCATCGGCAGCGCCTGGAACCCGCCGCTGTGGGCCGTGCTGGTGCTGTGGACGCTGGCCGGAACGGGCGGCGCCTACCAGCTGGCCGCGGCGGCGGCCTTCGTGCAGGCGCTGCGCCCCGAGACCCGGGCCCGCGCGTTCGGCGTGGCCCAATCCGGCCTGTATGCCGCCCAGGGGATCGGCATCGTGGCCGGCGGTGCGGTGGCACAGGTGACCGGGGCGCCGCTCGCCGTCGGCCTGGCTGGCCTGGTGGGCCTGACCGCGGCCACCATGCTCGCTATGAGCTGGACGCACCTGCGCGGTCGGCTGATCCAGGCACAGCAGGCCGAGACGAAGACGGCGGGTACCTGACCTGCTACTACGAGCGCCGTTTGCTGACGAAGGAGTCGGCGATGGAGTTTCCGTCGCCGCCCTCCTCCGGAATGATGATCCAGGCGATCAGGTAGAGCAGGACGCCGGCCCCGCCGAAGATGGTGAACAGGGCGAACGCCAGGCGCACCAGCGTGGGGTCGATGCCGAAGTGGGCGCCCAGGCCCGCGCATACTCCCGCGACGACCTTGCCCTCGCGTACCCGGTACAGGCGCTTGTTTCCATTGAAGTTTGGCTCGTTCATGCCTAGATCATGCCCACTATGGGCCCGGCCTGACATCAGGATCAACCCGGTTAATACCCTGATTCTGAGCCCCGACGAAAGGAGCCGCCATGTCCGCAGGCGTGCCCGGCACGGATCTGCTGCAGATCGACGACCAGCTGAGCGACGAGGAGCGGCTCTTCAGGGACACAGTCCGCGCCTTCGTCGCCGACCGGGCCCTGCCGCACGTCGCGGACTGGTTCGAGGAGGGCACGCTGCCTCGCGAGATCATGCCGGAGCTCGGCAAGCTCGGGGTGCTCGGCATGCACCTGACGGGCTACGGCTGCGCCGGCGCCGGGGCGATCGCCTACGGCGTCGCGTGCCGCGAGCTCGAGGCGTGCGACTCCGGCCTGCGCAGCGCGGCGTCCGTCCAGGGCTCGCTGTCCATGTTCCCGATCTGGCGTTACGGCTCGGAGGAGCAGAAAGCCGAGTGGCTGCCCAAGATGGCGGCCGGGGAGGCGGTCGGCTGCTTCGGCCTCACCGAGCCCGATCACGGTTCCGACCCCGGCAGCATGCGGACGTTCGGCCGGAAGGACGGCTCCGACTGGGTGCTCTCCGGCACCAAGATGTGGATCACCAACGGCAGCATCGCCGACATCGCCGTGGTCTGGGCGCGGACCGAAGAGGGCATCCGCGGGTTCCTGGTCCCGCGCGGCACCCCCGGCTTCACCAC
>JAICWX010000442.1 GCA_025934635.1 Streptosporangiaceae bacterium
CCTGACGCCGGCGGGCGGACCGTCCGGTTTCCGCGCCTGCCGCTGGGCCGGTCGCGGCGCCGGTCTGATCGCCGGTATCCAGCTGAAGCTCCACGACGGCTCCCTTCCTGACGTTCCCGCCACGACGCCCGTTCCGCGGCCACGATGCCGGTCCCCTCGGCCGCAATGCTCCGTTCCCCGGCCACAGCGCCGGTTCCCCCAAATAGTACTAGACGGTACCGTACTCTATTTAGTACGGTACCGTTCAGTACCCAATAGGGATGTACCGGCCGGAAGGGACCCGGGCGGGAACAACGGGAGGAATGACATGAGCACGGTTCACTCCGCGGACGGCACCGCCATCGCGTTCGACGTGCAGGGCGAGGGCCAGCCGCTGATCCTGGTCGACGGCGCGACGAGCCACCGGACCGTCAACCCGCTGAACGCCGAGGTCGGGAAGCTGCTGAGCGATCAGTTCCGGGTCTACGCCTACGACCGTCGGGGCCGCGGCGAGAGCGGCGACACCGCCCCGTACGCGGTGCAGCGGGAAATCGAGGACCTGGCCGCCCTGATCGAGGACGCCGGGGCCCCCGCGCTCGTCTGCGGCTTCTCGTCGGGCGCCATCCTGGCCCTGGACGCCACCGCGGCCGGGCTGCCAGTTAGCAGGCTGGCGGTCTTCGAGCCGCCCTTCATCGTGGACGACGGCCATCCGCCGCTGCCGGCCGACTACGTCGCGCGGCTCGACGCGTACACGGCCGACGGGCGGCCCGGCGACGCGGTCAAGCTGTTCATGACCGCGGCGGTCGGGATGCCGGCCGAGGCCGTGGCCGGGATGCGGGAGACCCCGTTCTGGCCGGGCCTCGAGGCGGTCGCCCCCACCATCGCCTACGACGGCCGGATCGTCGGGACCACGATGTCCGGCGCCCCGCTGCCCGCGGACCGGTGGGCCGCCATCGGCGTGCCGGTCCTCGCGCTGTACGGGCGCGGCACCGCGCCCTGGCTGATCTCGGGCGTCCGCGCGCTCGCGGACCTGCTGCCCACCGCGACGCTGGCGGCGGTGGACGGCGAGCAGCACAGCGTGCCCGCCGACGTGCTGGCTCCGGTCCTGCGCCGGTTCGCGGCCGGCGACGGCCAGTAGGGGGTCCCGGAATGGGTGCAGAAGGCCGTCGGGCCTGACGGTCTTGCGCCGTGCGGTATGCGACCGCCAGGATCAGGTCTCGGGCCGTCGGCACCGGAGCGGACGGCGAGCGGACGGAGACAGCGCATGCGGATCGGCATCATGGCCGCGGAGACGGGCGGCGACCAGGCACTGGTCAAACTGGCTGATCAGCTCCGCCGGGCGGCCGACGACGGGCTGGCGTCGGTCTGGCTGTCGAACATTTTCGGGCTCGAGGCCCTGACCTCGCTGGCGGTCGCCGGCAGCCAGGTGCCCGGCATCGAGCTCGGCACGGCCGTCGTCCCCACCTACCCGCGGCATCCGGCCGTGATGGCGCAGCAGGCGCTGACCGCGGCGCTGGCGGTCGGTCCCGGCCGGCTGGTACTCGGCATCGGGCTGTCGCACAAGATCGTTATCGAGGACATGTACGGGTACAGCTTCGACAAGCCCGCCCGGCACATGCGCGAATACCTGTCGGTCCTGCGTCCGCTGCTGGACGGGACCGCGGTCAGCGTCGATGGCAGCACGCTGAAGGCGCATATCGGCCTGTCCACGCCCCGGGCGGCGTCCCGGGTGCCGGTGCTGCTGGCCGCGATGGCGCCGCGCATGCTGCAGCTGGCCGGCGAGCAGGCCGACGGCACGGTGCTGTGGATGACCGGGCCTGGCACGGTCCGCGACTACGTGGTCCCGGCCATCGCGGCCGCGGCCAGTGCCGCGGGCCGGCCCAGCCCGCGCGTCGTGTGCGGCCTGCCGGTCTGCGTGACCAGCGACCCGGCCGCCGCCCGGGCGCGCGCGGCGGACGAGCTCGCCATCTACGGGCAGCTGCCGTCCTACCGCGCCATGCTGGACAAGGAAGGCGCGGCGGGCCCCGGCGACGTGGCCCTCGTCGGGGACGAGGACACGGTCGCGGCGCAGATCCTGGCGCTCGGGGACGCCGGGGCGACCGACTTCATCGCGGCTGAGTTCGGTGGTGCCGAGGACCGGGACAGGACCCGCAGCCTGCTGAAGGCGGTCATCGCCGGAAGCTAACGGTGATGCCGGGGCCGGACTAGGGAGCGAGAGCAGTAAGCGCGGCTTCTGCGCATTCGTCGTCTTGCCCGGGCATCATTCCGCCGCTTACCGCCACCGCACCGAGGACGGTGTCCCCCCGCAGGATGAGCGCCGCGCCGGCGCCCGCCAGGATGGGCACCCGCACGGCCCGGTCCAGCTGGGCGAAGAAGCCGGGATTGGCCTCCTGCAGCTGGCGCAGGGCGGCGCCGTCGCGGCGGAAGAGGGCGACGCTGGCCGCCTTGGTCTCGGCGATCCGGGCTGAGAGCGGCGCTGCGCCGTTCATGCGGCCGAGGGCCTGCAGGTGTCCGCCTTCGTCGACGACCGCGACCGTGACCAGTGCGGCTAGCTTGGCGGCGCGCTCGTGGGCGCCGGTGATGACGGTCTGAGCCTCGTGCAGCGTTAGCGGCATTGTAATCCCCTGAGTTATATGGACAGTTGTCCTTGCATGAACGACCGTATCGGCAGAGGCGGCCACCGCGCAAGTACACGAAGCTAGAATGACCGGGCGATGGACGACACCACCTCGGCCGGCCTCTCTGCTGGCCCTCGCCGCCCCAACGCGCGCGGGCAGGGAGAGCGACTGCGGGAGGAGATCATTTCCGCCGCCGTGCAGATGCTCGGCGATCTGGCCGACGACGAGGCCTTGTCGCTGCGCGCGGTGGCCCGTGCGGTGTCGATATCCCCCACCTCTGTTTATCTGTACTTTCCAGATCGTGACGCGCTCGTCGCGGCGGCCATGCAACGCTGCCATGCGGAGATGCTCCAGGCTGCCGATGAGGCCGAGGCCGCCCATCAGGACCCCGCTCTCGGCTTGCGCGCACGGATCCTGGCGCAGGCGGCCTGGGTGCAGGAGCATCCCGGCGTCTACAAGGTGATGCACGAGAGCAAGGTCGGCATGCCCTTCAAGGAGGCCGCGTTCACGCGCACGACGGCTGCGGTGCAGCGCTGCATGGACGCTGGGATTGCCTCGCCCGGAGATGCCGCCACCGTCGCGCTCGATCTGCGGACGGCCGTCATCGGCATGCTGTCGCTGCGGATCAATGAGCCTGACCTGCCCTGGCCGCCCTTTCCCGAGCAAGCCGATCGATTCCTCGCCAAGCTCGTCGGGCTAGCCCTTGCTCCGGAAGCGCCTGCGCCGGGCCACGGTCAGGCCTGACGTAGCCCGGCGATGAGCAGCGCGACCATACGGCGCGCGTCGTAGCGCGGGTCGCCGTTGACGCCAGCGCACAGGTTGCCGACGCCGTACAGGAGCCCGAAGGCCTCCACGTCCGGGCGGATCTCGCCCGCGGTGACCGCGGCGTCGAGCAGCTGAGCGCACACCGGCACCAGGCGGTCCAGGAAGTAGGCGTGCAGCGTCTTGAAGCCGGCCTGGTCGGACCGCAGTGCCTCGGCCAGCCCGTGCTTGGTGACCAGGAAGTCAACGAATTTCTCGATCCACCGGGTCAGCGCGGCGTGCGGCGTGCTGCTGCTGGCCAGCAGGGCCGGGCCGGCTTCGGCGCAGGCGTCGACCTGGTGCCGGTAGACGGCGATGATCAGGTCGGCCCGGGTCGGGAAGTGACGGTAGATCGTGCCCATCCCGACGCCGGCCCGGGCCGCGATGTCGCGCACCGGCGCTTCCACGCCGGACGCGACGAACACGGCGGCGGCGGCCTCGAGCAGGATCTGCTCGTTGCGCCGGGCGTCGGCGCGTTTCCGCGGCGACGCCAGCCCTGCCTGCCCGTCGGCACCGGCCACCGGATCGCTCCCCTCCTCGCTCAGGTTTGACAACCGGAACAGTGCTCCGTATGTTGAGTGGAGCAGCGTTCCGGTTGTCATGATAGGGGAAGCATCATGCCGCACCGCGCCTTGGGCCGCACCGGCGGGCAGATCAGCGAGCCGAGTTTCGGGATCGCGACGGCCCCGCAGCAGGTCAGCTACGACGACGTGCTGCGGGTCTGGCGGGAGGCGGACGCGATCCCGCAGCTCGAGCACGCGTGGCTGTTCGATCACCTCATGCCGATCGGCGGGGACCCGGACGGACCGATCTTCGAAGGCTGGACCCTGCTGTCGGCCCTGGCCGCGCAGACCGGGCGACTGCGCCTCGGGCTGCTCGTGACCAGCAACCGCTTCCGGCCGCCCGCCATGCTGGCCAAGATCGCCACGACCGTCGACATCGTCTCCGGCGGACGGCTCGACTTCGGCATCGGCGCGGGCTCACGTCCCAGCCATCCGCTGGCCCGGCGCGAGTACGAGGCCCACGGCCTGCCCTACGACGACTTCGCCCACTCGGTCGGGAGCCTGGCCGAAGCGTGCACGGTCATCCGGCGGCTGTGGACCGAAGAGAAGCCGTTCGACTTCGACGGCAGCTTTGTCCACCTCACCGGAGCATTCGGCAACCCCAAGCCCGTCCAGCGCCCGCATCCGCCAATCGTGATCGGCGGACGTGCCACCGCGACGCTGCGCGTGGTCGCGGAGCACGCCGACGGGTGGAACATCCCCGGCGGCGACATCGAGGACGTCACCGCCCGCAGCGCCCTGCTGGACCGCCTGTGCGCCGAGATCGGCCGCGACCCCGCCTCGATCACCCGGTCCATCCACCTGCCGGTTTCCTACGATCACCCCGGTACCACCCGGGACGCGATCGCCGAGGCCACCGGCGCCGGCTTCGGGCACGTCGTGCTCGGGCTGCCTTCCCCGTATCCCCAGGGCGTCGCCCGCTGGGTCGCCGACGAGATCATCGGCCAGCCGGCCTAGCTCTGGATCCTAGGTCTTGACGGTGGCTCCGGCCGGGAACGGGCGGCGTGACCCATCGCCGTCCAGGACCCAGGCCTGCTGCCGGCCGTGCACCTGCCACTGGCGGCCGCGGCCGGACAGGTCGACGATCGCGGTCTCCTCGTCGATCCCGAGCACCGTCGTCTCCGGCGGCGCGCCCGCCGCGGCCCGCACGACCAGATCCGGCGCCCAGGACGTCATCATGTCGAAGTGCGGCAGGACGCGCAGGTGCGGCAGCACGCCGAGACCTGGCTCCGGCTCGGTGGCCGGGGACCTGACCGCGGGCACCCAGTCGGTGAGCGCGATCGCTCCCGCCGAGCACCCCGCCAGGGCCGCCCCGGCGCGCCAGGCGGCCTCGATGGCGGCCCAGACCCGCGTCCCGCGCAGTGTCCGGGCCAGGAAGAGCGGACTGCCACCGGACAGGTAGATCAGGCCGGCCCCGGCGATCCGGGCCGCCAGGTCTTCGGACCCGGCTTCGTCGCGGTCCCTGACCACCACCGGTACCGGCTCCACGCCGAGCCGCTCGGCCTGGGCCACACCCAGGTCGATCCAGTACTGCAGGCGCTGCGCTCCCTCGGGCGCGGCCGCGGTCGGGATCTGCACGTAGCGGGGCGGGCGGCCTTCGATCAGCGCGCTCTCCACGCCGGCCATGACCGCCAGGTACTCGCCGCTGCCCACCAGGGCCAGCGGCCCGGGGTCCGATCCCTGTGCCTGCCCCGATCCTTGCGCCTGCATGGCCTCACGCTAGCGCTCACCTGAGCAGCCTGCGCACCTCGCGGAACTTCGGGTGCTTGGCGTCCCCGACCGAACAGTGATGCCCGCGTGCCTGCGGCCTAGGCTGCCGAGTCCTGCTGTTGCCTTCGTTCGCCTGTCTCAGGTGTCGCGGCCAAAGTTCTTGTCGTAGTTCGCGACCTCTGCCAGCAAGTGCTCTGGCGAGTATGCGACCACATCCGAGGTGGCGTGTTCCTTCAGCTTGCTGCACCATGCGTCAGGCTTGACGTAGTGCGGGACGTACCAGAAATCCCGGTCTGGGTAGTTCTGCCGGAACATGGCCAGCTGATCTTTGACCCACGGGGTTAG
>JAICWX010000399.1 GCA_025934635.1 Streptosporangiaceae bacterium
CGGCCGTGATACCGGTGACCGTCCCGGTCAGCGCCGGGATGGTGCTTGAGCTAAGCGCGGTGACGGCCCCGGCGACCGCGGGCAATGAGCCCGTCGTCATGCCGCTGATGGTCCCGGTGACGGCCGGGAGCGCGGTCGCCGTCAGGCCGGTGACGGCCGGGAGCGTGCTCGCCGCGGTTGCCGCGATGCTGCCGGTGGCCGAAGCGGCCGCGCCGGCGACGGGACCAGCGATCGCGCTGACCGCGGCCTGCGCCGTGGCCGTGACGGGACTGGTGACCCCCGGGATCGCGCTGGCCGTAACGGCGCTGACGGTGCCGGGCAGGCTAGCGGCCACCTGGGTCGCGGCCTGCACGACGCCGCTGACCGCCGGAGTGACCTGAGCCGGACTGCCGGTGCTGGCGGGGGCGGTCGGGGCGGCTGGCGTCGGCTGAGTTCCGTCGGCCACGGACTGCACGGTCTGAGTGGCGGTCTGCACCACGCCGCTAGCCGCAGAAACCGCCGGGGCGCTCGCGGACGGAGCACTGGCCGCCGGAGTACTGGCCGCCGGAGCGCTGACGGCCGGAATACTGGCCGCCGGAGCGCTAGCCGGCGGAGCCGGAGACGCGGAAGCGCCAGCCAGGGGAGCGGGAGCGCTCGGCGCGGGGATGTCGGCCGCAGCCGCCGGCTGAGAGGACACCGGCTGAGAGGGCGCCGGCTGAGGGGGCGCCGACGCGGTGGCGGTGACCGAAGGCGCCGGAGTGCTGACGGCCGTGGCCGCCGGCCCCGCTGAAGGCACGGCGGAGGTAGCCGAGGACACGACTGAGGATGTCGCCTCGGACACCGCGCTGCCAGCTGTCTGCGCGACCCGGACCGGCGCGGAAGGTGTCCCCTGAGCAGTTCCGGGTGGTGCCCCGGGCAGCGGGGGGAGCTGTGCGGCGGCCGCCGGGCGAGCGAAGATCACGGTGAGGATCAGGCCGAATACGAAGGTCGCAGCCAGGCCGCCGCAGGCGTAAACGCAAGCCCGCAGGGACCAGGGCCCTAGCTTCGACAGTCCCGTCCGAGGCCGGACGGGAGCATTCCCCTCCACAGCGCGCAAGCCTAGGCAGACGCTCTGCAACCGGCAATAATCCTCACTATATGAGACTCGCCGGTAACTTAATCTCGCCCGCCACTTCGACCTGCGGCGACGCCGGAGAATCCGAGGTCAGGCGGACTCGATAATATATCGCTGCGAATCCGAGATAACCGCGATTATCTAGGACCCTCCGGGACAGAGTCGTTGCCATGGGCAGCCACGATGCCCCCGGCGCCGCGCTCGTCGCGGACGCGGCCGAAGCCGATCCGGTCACCCGGCTCGTGCTCGGCTGGCTCGCCGGGAAGCGTTCCGAGCACACCCGTACCGCTTACGCCCGCGACATCGGGATCATCCCGCGCCGCCGGGCCGGCCAGGCGCCCTCGTGGCTGGCCTGGTGCCGGACCACCGGAGTGCATCCGGTCACCGGCGTCACCGGGCTGCACGTGGCCGTGTACGCCCGGCAGCTATCCTCCGCCGAACTCTCCCCGTCCAGCGCCGCCCGCAAGCTCGCCGCCGTCGCGGGCTGGTACGCCTGGCTGGAGCGGCGCGGGCACATCCCGGCCAGCCCGGCCGCCGGCATCGCGCGGCCGCGCCGGCCCCTGGCCGGGCCCGCTACCCCCGGCCTGACCCCGGATCAGGCTTTAAGCCTCGTTCACGCGGCCGACACGGCGCCGGGCCCGCAGCGCGCTCGGACCGCGGCGCTGGTCGCGGTGCTGCTGTTCACCGGGGCCCGGGTCTCCGAGGTCCTCGGGGCCGACGTCGCGGACCTCGCGACCGAGCAGGGGCGCCGGGTCCTGCGGGTCACCCGCGGGGACGGGCAGCGCCGCAGCCTGACGCTGCCCGGCCCGGCCGCGGCCCGGATCGACGCCTACCTGGCCGAGCGGGACGGCGCGCACGCCAGCGGGGACCCGACGCGGCGGCGTCACGTCCCGGCCGGATCGCGGGCCCTGTTCGCCACCGCGTCCGGCCGCCGGCTGTTCGCCGCCGACGTGTGGCGGGTCGTGCGCCGCCTCGCCGCGCACGCCGACCTGCCGGCCGAACTGGCCTGCCACCTCGGCCCGGAGGCGATGCGCCACTCGTTCGCGACCCTGTACCTCGACGCCGGCGGCTCGCTCGGCGACCTGCAGAAGGTCATGGGCCACGCCGACCTGCGCACCACCCGCCGCTACGACCGCGCCCGCCAGCTGGTCACCCGCACCCCCGGCGACGTCGTAGCCGCCTACCTAGCCGCCCGCCAGCGCCGCTAACCGGGCCGCATCAGTTGCTTCCATGATCACGTGTTGTTGTAGGTCGCCGGCGACCCCTAACAACACGTGATCATGGAATGACCCTCGCGGACGCCGCTACTCGCCGACGTCGGCGGGGGCGCCGCCGGTGATGCGGAGGAGCTCGCCGTACGAGGTGGGGAACACGGCGTGCGGGTGCCCGGCCGCCGCCCAGACCTCGTCGTACTTGTCCAGCCAGACATCGACCAAGGTCCTGATCGGGCTGGGGTGGCCGACCGGGGCGACCCCGCCGATGGCCTGCCCCGTCCATTCCCGGACCGAACGGGCGTCAGCTCGTCCCACCGCCGCCACGCCGATGAGCCTCGCGACCCGGCCGGTATCCACGCGGTGCGCGCCGCTGGTCATGACCAGCAGCGGCGCTCCGTCCGCGCTGAACACGAGGCTGTTCGCGATCGCGCCGAGCTCGCAGCCCAGCTGGGCGGCCGCGGCCGCGGCCGTCGGCGCGCTCTCCGGCAGCTCGCGCGGCTGGCCCGGTACGCCCAGGTCGCGGAGCAGGGCCGTGAACCTGGTCAAGTCGACTGGCATGGGTGCAGGCTAGCCGGGGCGCCAGCGCCCCGGCGAACCAATTACCCGGCCAGCCCGGCTACGACCGGTAGCAGTAGGAGTCCGAGGATGCGTCACCGCCCTGCAGCCGGACCTGGTGCACCCGCAGGCCGCGGAAGTCGTCGCCGCGCGGGAAGAACCGCTCGTCGACCGTCAGCCCGCCGCCCGCGGCCGGGTCCGTGTCGATCTTGGCGAACCAGCTGCCCACGCCGTCCGGGTAGAACTGGTCGTCCCACGCCCCGTACAGCGAGTTGGTCACGTAGATCCGCCGGCCGTCCCGGCTGACCTCCACCATCTGCGGGCCGCCCGCCAGCCGCTCGGACGGCGAGGCGGGGTGCGGCACCCGGCCCGTGATGCCGCCGAGCCGGGCCGAGCCCACCTCGCGCGGGTGCGCCGGGGCGCTCACGTCGAACTGCTTGAGCTCGCCGGTGCCCCAGCAGGAGACATACAGGAACTGGTCGTCGACGGACAGGTTGATGTCGGTGACCAGCGGCGGCACCGCGCCGAACGGCTTGAGCGCGGGCGGCAGGTCGTCGGCGTCCGCGGGCTCGGCCGGGATCGTGATCACCTTGTCCGCGCGCCAGCTCCCGTCCTGGCGGCTCCACCGCCACACCGACGCGGACAGGTCCTCGGTGCTGACCACCACGCCGACGAATCCCCAGGTCGCCTCGGGGTCGTGCGACGGGCGCAGCTCCAGCGCCATCTGGTGCTGCGCGCCCAGGTCCACCGTCTGCTGCAGCTTGCCCGCGGCCAGGTCCCAGAAGTGCAGCCGGTGCCCGTACTGCTGGCCGAGGAGCAGCTCGGGGTTGACCCCGTCCTCGATCATCGACGGGGTACCCCACTCGCTGGTGATCAGCGTGTTCTGGTTCAGGTGCCACCAGGCGTCGTAGGCCAGGTACTGGTCGCCGCGGTCGGTCTCCCAGGCGCGGAGCACGTCGAAGGTGTCGTGGTCGAGCAGGGCGATGCCGCCCGGGCCCTCGGCCCCGTTCGCGCCGCCCAGGCAGGACAGGAAGATGCCGTCCGGGCCGCAGTGCAGCGTGTGCGGGCGGGAGTAGCCCGCCTTCGCCGCCAGCTCGGCCGCGGTGATGGTCTTGGCCAGCACCGGCTGCCGCGGGTCCGGGTGAGTGTCGTAGACGTGGATGTTGGACGAGCGCAGGCCGGGAAGCAGCAGGTAGCGGCGCTGCAGGCCGTCGGTGTCGTGCCCGGCGTGCGCGAACGCGCTGCTGCACGCGTTCCACCCGAAGTGGTGCAGCTCGTCGCCGCGGGTGGGCAGGTCGGCCCAGCCGACCACGGTGCCGTACCCGGGCGAGGCCGGGTCGGTGTCGAGCACGGTCAGCGCGTCCGGCCGCTGCCCGGCCCGGTCGAACGCGACCACGTAGGCCAGCTGCTCGGGCGGCGCCCCGATCGCGGCGGCCGGGCTGCGGTAGAAGGTCGGGTCGATGTCGTGGCCCGCGGAATCACCCATGGCTCTCTCCTCGTCGAGACCCCCCTAGCTACCAGCCATGCTAACCACGGGGGCCCGGGATTCCCCGAACACGTTCTCCGGCCGCGGGATCCCGTAGTGCTCGCGCAGCGTCCGCCCGGTGTACTCGGTGCGGAACACCCCGCGCCGCCGCAGGAGCGGGATCACGTGGTCGGTGAAGGCCTCGAGCCCGGACGGCAGGACCGGCGGCATCACGTTGAACCCGTCGGCCGCGCCCGCCTCGGCCCACTCCACGATGGTGTCCGCCACCTGCTCGGGCGTCCCGGCGAAGGTGCGGTGGCCGCGGCCGCCGCCGAGCCGCCCGATGAGCTGGCGCACCGTGCGGCCGTCCCGCCGGGCCAGCTCGGTGATCAGCTGGAAGCGGCTCTGCGCGCCCTCGACCGGCGGCCGGGTGAACACCTCCTCCGGCCGCCCGCGGTCCAGCTCGAGCCGCTCGGCCGGCAGCTCGAGCACCTTGGCCAGCTGGGCGGTGAACACCGCCTCGGCGTACCGGGCCGCGAACTCCCGGCCGTCGGGGGATGAGCCCGCCTGGACGAGCAGCGGGCGCCCCTGCGGTGACCTGGGTAGACGCCCGCCGCCTTGTCGCCGACCTCCGCGCCGTCCTCCCAGCTGTCCCACAGCCGGATCGACACACCCGTCCTACGCTGAACCCAGCCTGGCAGCGGTTGTCGTCGAGCCCGAAGTTCTGCGCGGCCGCCTGGGTGGCCGTGGTGACGATGTTCCAGCCGGCCCGCCCGCCGCTGATGTGGTCCAGCGAGGCGAACCGGCGGGCCAGGTTGTACGGGTGGTTGTAGCTGGTCGCCCCGGCCAGCGCGGTGAGCAGGACCGTCGGCTCCAGCGCGCCGCCCGGACGGGACCTGGCGTTACCCCACAGCGCCGGGCCGTCGGCCAGGAAGATCGAGTCGAAGGTGCCGCGTTCGGCGGTCCGGGCCAGGTTCGTCCAGTACGACAGGTCCAGGCTGGCGGACGGGTCGCTTTCCGGCAGCCGACAGCTCGCCGGTCACCTCGCGGTCGAGCCCCGCCAGCGCGCGGAGCAGCGTGGACTTGCCCGAGCCGCTGCGCCCGATCAGCGCGATGAACTCGCCGGGCGCGATGTCCAGGTCGAGCCCGTCCAGCACCGCGCGGTCGCCGAACCGGCGGGTCAGCCCGCGTACCGAGGCCGCCGCGCCCGGGCTGACGTCGCCGGACGCGATCCCGCCGGGGCCGGCCCCGTTGCGCCTGGTGCCTTCCGCGGCCGGAGCGGAACCGTTCACTGTCCGAACTCGCGGCGCCATGCCAGTGCCCTCCTTTGCAGCAGGCGCACCGCGCCGTCGAGCAGCAGGCCGAGAATGGCGTAGACGATAAGGGCCACCATGATCACGCTGTTGTTCAGGAACTGCTGCGCCTGAGTGATCATGAAACCGAGGCCGCTGGTCGCGTTGATCTGCTCGCCCACCACCAGGGCCAGGAGGGACGCGACCACGCTGAGCTGCAGCCCGGTGAGGGCCGAGGGCAGCGCGCCCGGCAGGACGATATGCCGGATTATCTCCCGCTTGCGCAGGCCGAGGACCTTGCCGAGTTCGTCCAGCTTGCTGTCCACGCCGCGGATGCCGGCGAAAGTGTTGAGGTACATCGGGAACAGCGCCGACAGCAGGACGAACAGCACCTTGGGCAGCTGCCCGATGCCGAACCAGACGATGAACAGCGGGATCAGCCCGAGCAGCGGGACGCTGCGCAGCGCCTGCAGGATCGGGTCGGCGGCCAGTTCTCCCACCCGGCTGAGCCCGCTGACGATCGCCAGCAGCACCCCGATGGCGACGCCGAGCGCGAAGCCGATAGCCCAGCGCTCGGCGGAAGCCAGCAGCGAGGCCTGCAGTGTCCCGTAGGTCGGCGAACTGGTGGTGACCAGCGTGTACGCCTCGTGGGCGATGATGGCGGGCGAGGCCAGCTTGCTGGCCGGGAGCAGGCCGGTGCTGCTGGCCAGCTGCCACAGGGCGACCACGGCGATCGGGCTGATGACGCGGAACCAGCCCCGTCCGGCGAACCGCCGGGCCTGCCGCGCCTGCCGCGCCGCGGGCCGTTGCGGGCCCCCGGCTCGCGCGAAGGCGCCCAGCGCTTAGGCAGCGCGCTGGGCGGCGCGGGCGGGTTGACAGATGGCGCTGGCTTGCAGGCCGTGATCCGTGTAAAGGCGCGCTACGAGCGGCTCGGAATGACCCATGGCACTACCCTAGGCCGGTTACCTACTTTGTCAATAGACAATATTGACAAAGCCTGTATGGTGAACCGTCGGCCGTGCCGCGGGCCGGTTTAAATGAAGCTGTTGTCGCCGGCCAGGGCCCCGACCCAGGCGAACGCGAGCAGGTTCGTCCCGTACCTGGGCGGATGCAGGGTGATCGCGGTGACGCGGCCGTGGTCGTACCTCTCGTAGGACCCGCAGAAGCTGACCACCCGCCCGCCGGACGGGCTGCTCCACAGCGCGACGCACACCATGCCAGGGAAGGCCGAGGTGACCGGGGGCGCCGCGTTCGCCAGGAACTGCCCGGTGCGAGCAGAGTACTCGGCCACGCTGGTGGTATACCGGCTGCCCTGCCGAACGGACCGAGTGACCAGCACCTTGGACCC
>JAICWX010000499.1 GCA_025934635.1 Streptosporangiaceae bacterium
GGCCGCGCCGGGCGGCACCGGCGGCGTCAAGACCGGCGGCAACTACGCGGCCGCGTTCGTGGCCCAGCAGCAGGCCGTGGACCGCGGCTGTGACCAGGTGGTCTGGCTGGACGCGGCGGATCACCGCTGGGTCGAGGAAATGGGCGGGATGAACCTGTTCTTCGTCCGCGGCGGCAACACCGCCGAACCCTGGATCGCCACCCCCCCGCTGACCGGCACGCTGCTCCCCGGCATCACCCGTGACGCGCTGCTCAAGCTGGCTCCCCAGCTCGGCATCAAGGCGGTCGAGGAGCCGATCACCATCGACCAGTGGCAGGCGGAGTGCGCGGCCGGCGAGCTCACCGAGGTCTTCGCCTGCGGCACGGCGGCCGTCATCACCCCGGTCGGCCAGGTCAAGAGCGAAACGGCGAACTGGAGCGTCGCCGACGGCGAGCCCGGCCCGGTGACCAGGCGCCTGCGCGAGGAGCTCGTCGCCATCCAGTACGGCCAGCGCCCCGACCCCTTCAACTGGATCCACAAGGTCTGCTAGCCCCTTCATGATCGCGGGCAGTTTTGGCCCCTGCCCGGCCATTTCTGCCCGCGATCATGGTTTCCGGACCGAATCCGTCTCGGATGATGAGACAAAACCACGACCACGGGCCGAACGGGCGTGCGGGCACTGTCACTTATGGCAGACTGACAGCGTGACGTTCGGCCGCATTATTATCGGCTGGCGCGTCGGCACCTAGGGCACCAGCCCTAGCGCCAGGCAAGCAAGACCTGGCCCGCCGTCGCGCAGACCTCTCGCGTATTCGCGAGGGGTCTTTTGTTTTGCCGCGATAGGCGACAGCCCCGGACACAAAAACCATCCCAGGAGACGAATCCGATGCTCGACGACAGTTTCCACGTCTACGACACGACCTTGCGGGACGGAGCTCAGCAGGAAGGCCTCAACCTCACGGTGGCCGACAAGCTCGTCATCGCGCGGCAGCTGGACGAACTCGGCGTCGGATTCATCGAGGGCGGCTGGCCCGGGGCGATCCCGAAGGACACCGAGTTCTTCCGCCGCGCCGTCACCGAACTGGACCTCAAGCACGCGCAGCTTGCCGCGTTCGGCGCGACCCGCCGGCCCGGCGTGAAGGCGGCCGACGACCCCCAGGTCGCCGCCCTGCGCGAATCGGGCGCGCCGGTCGTGACCCTTGTCGCCAAGAGTCACGACCGGCACGTCCTTCTTGCCCTCAGGACCACCCTCGAGGAGAACCTCGAGATGATCAGGGACACCATCACTCACCTCAGAAGCAACGGCCAGCGCGTCTTCCTCGACGCCGAGCACTTCTTCGACGGCTACAAGTCCAACCCGGACTACGCCCTCGAGGTCGTGAAAACCGCCATGCAAGCGGGGGCCGGCCTGGTCGCCCTGTGCGACACCAACGGCGGCATGATGCCCAACGAGCTCGGCGACGTCGTAACCGCCGTCACCGACACCACCCGGGCCCGGCTCGGCATCCACTGCCACGACGACACCGCCTGCGGCGTCGCCAACACCCTGGTCGCCGTGGACGCCGGCGTGACCCACGTCCAGGGCACCGCCAACGGCTACGGCGAGCGGGCCGGCAACGCCAACCTGTTCAGCGTGGTGGCCGGCCTGCAGCTCAAGAAGGGCAGGCACGTCGTCCCCGAGCAAGGCCTCCAGGAGATGGCCCGGATCGCGCACCAGATCAGCGAGGTCACCAACGTGGCCCCGGACACCCACCAGCCCTACGTGGGGCTGAGCGCCTTCGCCCACAAGGCCGGCCTGCACGCGAGCGCGATCAAGGTCGACCCGATGCTCTACCAGCACATCGACCCCGCCCTGGTCGGCAACGACATGCGGATGCTGGTCTCCGACATGGCCGGGCGCGCGAGTGTCGAGCTCAAGGGCCGCGAGCTCGGCTACGACCTGTCCGGCGACAAGGAAGTGATCGGCAAGGTCACCGACAAGGTCAAGGACCTCGAGGCCAAGGGCTATACCTTCGAGGCCGCCGACGCCAGCTTCGAGCTCCTCCTGCGCGACGAGCTCGGCCAGCAGCACGAGTACTTCACCGTCGAGTCCTGGCGCGTCATCGTCGAACGCCACCCTGACCAGAGGATGACCAGCGAGGCCACGGTGCGCCTGGAAGCCAAGGGCGAGCGGCAGGTCGCGGTGGGCGAGGGCAACGGCCCGGTGAACGCGCTGGACAAGGCGCTGCGGGCTGCGCTCGAGCAGCTCTACCCCGAACTGGCCAGCCTCGAGCTCACCGACTACAAGGTCCGCATCCTGGCCGGCACGCACGGCACCGGCGCGGTCACCCGGGTGCTGATCGAGTCCGGCGACGGCCGCGGCGACAGCTGGAGCACGGTCGGCGTGGACGAGAACATCATCGCCGCCTCCTGGCACGCCCTGGAGGAAGCCGTCACCTACGGCCTCCTCCGGGCCGGCCGCGAACCGGGCTAGCGCCGCAAAAACACAACGTGAGGCCCCGGGTTCCCGCCGAACCCGGGGCCTCGCCGTGCACGAGCTAGCCCGGCACCTTGTCCAGGAAGCCGTAGACGCCGCGGATCTGGCCGTCCCCGTCCAGGACCGCGACGTCGAAGCCGATCACGACCGGCTCCGGCGCCCCCGCGGGCCCCAGGTGCCAGCTGAACCGCGCCTGGTCGTGGTGCGCGTCCACCGCCCCGCCCAGCGTGAACACGAAGTCCGGGAACTGCGCCTGCACCGCGCCGATCAGCCCGTCGATCTCGGCCCGCCCGTGCGCGTCGGCCAGCGGGTCGGTGTAACTGCCGTCCGCCGCCCACAGCGCATCCACCAGCGAGCGCCGCGTGGCCCCGTCCTTCTCGTTCCACGCGGCCAGGTACCGCTCGACGATCTCCTGCATTGTTTTCTCCCTCCGTCGGTAGCACCGATCCTGCCCACCGCAGGGAAGCGCAGCAATTACCTCCGAGGTAATGCAAACACCGGTACAAGCAGCTAAAATCGCGAAGATGCACGCCGGCGACCTGATCCGCGAGTGGCGCCAGCGCCGCCGCCTCAGCCAGCTCGACCTGGCCATCGCGGCCAACGTCTCGTCCCGGCACCTGAGCTTCGTCGAGACCGGCCGGTCCAAGCCGACCAGCGAGATGATCCTGCACCTGGCCGAGCACCTGGACGTGCCGCTGCGCGACCGCAACGCGCTGCTGCTGGCCGGCGGCTACGCGCCCGCCTACCCCGAGCACGGCCTGGACGAGCCCGAGCTCAAGGCGGTCCAGCAGGCCCTCGGCCGCGTCCTGGTCAGCCACGAGCCCTACCCCGCGGTGGTGGTGAACCGCTGGTGGGAGCTGGTCGACGCGAACAGCGGCATCGCGCAGTTCACCCGGCACGTCAGCCCGGCGCTGCTCGAGCCGCCGGTCAACGTGCTCAGGCTCAGCCTGCACCCGGACGGCATGGCGCCGCGGATCACCAACCTGCCCGAGTGGCGCGCCCACCTGCTGGCCCGGCTGCACCGTCAGGCCGAGGCCACCGGCGACGAACGCCTGCAAGCGCTGCACGACGAGCTCACCGGCTACCCCGGCGGCGAGGAGGGCCGCCCCGACCTGACCGACGTGGTGGTCCCGCTGCGCTACCGCGCCGACCACGCCGAGCTGTGCTTCCTCAGCATCACCGCCGTGATCGGCACCCCGATGGACGTCACCGTCGAGGAGCTGGCCATCGAGTCGTTCTACCCGGCCGACGACCGCACCGCCGCCGCCCTCGCCGCCCATGCCTCCTGACCGGCCCCGTGACTAAAAGCCAACTCAGCCTGCGCGCCCTGAACCGCGCCACCCTCGCCCGCCAGCTGCTCCTCGACCGCTCCGCCCTGACCCCCGCGCAGGCCATCACGCACCTGGCCGGCCTGCAAGCCCAGGCCCCGCTGGCTCCGTACGTCGGGCTCTGGACCAGGCTCGCCGCTTTCCGTCCGCAGCCGCTGGAAAACCATTTGAACGAACGGGGTGTCCTCCGCGCCCACCTCATGCGGAACACGGTCCACTTGGTGGACACCGCGGACTACCTCCGGTTCCGCCCCCTGTTCCAGCCCCCGATGGACCGCGCCCTGGCCGGAAACTGGGGCCGCCGCCTCGCGGGCGTCGATCTGGCCGAGCTGCGCGAGGTCGCGGCCGTCCTGCTCGCCGAGACCCCGCTGACCCGCGTGGCCCTGGCCCGGTCGCTGGCACCCCGCTGGCCCGGCCACGATCCCGCCGCCCTGGCCCACGCCGCCAGCCACCTGCTCCCGCTGGTCCAGGTCCCCCCGCGCGGCCTGTGGGCCCAGTCAGGCCCGGCCGCCTTCTTCCTGGCTTCCGCCTGGCTCGACGGCCGCGCCCCGGTCGCCCCGCCGGATCCCTCCCGTGCCGTCGAGGAACTCGTGCTGCGCTACCTGGCCGCCTACGGGCCTGCCACCGTCGCCGACATCCAGGCCTGGTCCGGCCTGACCCGGCTGCGCGAGGTGACCGAGCGCCTCGGCGGCAAACTCCGCCCGCTGGCCGGACCGGACGGCGCCCCGCTGCTCGACCTGGCCGACGCCCCTGCCGACCCGGATCCCGACACCCCGGCCCCGCCCCGGTTCCTGCCCGAGTACGACAACCTGCTCCTCTCCTACGCCGAACGTTCCCGGGTCATCCCGCACTCCCGTCCCGTCCCGCTGCCGCCGGGCAACGGAGCGTCCGTCGGCACGCTCCTCATCGACGGCTGCTGGCAGGCCGACTGGCGGATCCGCAAGGACAGCGTCCGCGACGAGGGGGCCGTCCTTGAGGTCCACCCGTTCGTTCCGCTGAGCGCGGCCGACCGGGACGCGGTCGCGGCCGAGGGCCAGCGGCTGCTCGGATTCGTCCGGCCCGCGGATACCGCCCGGGATGTGCGCTTCGCCCGGGATGGGGAATAGCTGGAGTAGGGCGTGAGCGGCGCCCCGTTCGGCTAATTAACAGACCCATGGCCGCAGCAGGACGGTCAGGGACTTACGGTAGGGGCATGGAGGACAAGGAGATCATGGCTCACATCACCGAGCTGATCGCGACCGAGCACAAGCTCCGTCAGCAGCTCGCGGCCGGTGAGCTGAGCGGCGCGCAGGAGCGGGAACA
>JAICWX010000190.1 GCA_025934635.1 Streptosporangiaceae bacterium
CCGCATATCGCTGCTGCCTACCCCGAGGCGCTGGCGACCTGCCTCCGGACCACTTATCTTGCCCGTGCTAATGTCAGGTAACCGTTCCAGACCTCGGTGGCCGATGGCGCTTGCTGACGGCAACGCCGCCGAGATGCGCGGTGCTTTCATGCGGGGATTCGGTAAGAACGGTACGGTTCGCACTCCCGTCACGGCCAGTTCGGTCCGCAACAGGGACATCTACCAGCGTTATGCCACCGGACTGTACCAGCAGGCGTTTTCTGACTCTCGGTGACTCGGCGTTGGCCGAGCATGTTGTCTGTGACGTCATCGTCGATGAATGCGCGCTGGCTCCGGCGCCGGGATACGGCGAACGCGATACAGCTTGCCGCCTGGCCGAGTCGGTCTTCCGGCACTGTCAGCAGCTGGCCGCCGACCCGGCGCGGTGCGACTGCCGCCCCGCCGCGCGGCCCCCCCGGGGACGTTGCCGGGTGCATAGATCCTGGCGGCCTCCTGAGCGAGAAGGAGCGCGGAGCGCTCGGACTGGTGCTAATCGGCGGTCTCGGGTACGTCCGGGCCAGCAGCGTGCTGGGGATCTGCCCGCATGACATGGCGGCCCTCTTGCGCACGGCACTGCTCAGGCTGGCAACCTCACCGGCCGCCGCCGTCGAGAGCGGCAGTCAGGTAAGAGGCCTGCCACAGGCGAGTCGTGAGCCTGGGGAGGCCATCAGCGCAGGCGCGCCGCCTGCTGCGGAATAAAGACATCAATGTCGCGCGTCGCGGGATCCGCTGAAGAGCAGGAAAAATGATGCGGACACTCGGATACGTCGCGGCGGTCACCATGGCAGCTGCCGGAGCCGCGCTCGGGGTGCTAGCGGTCAGGTCGCTGCCGGACGTGCGACGGTACCTGGCGATAAGAAAGATGTGATGGCCGTCAGCAGCATCGCCGCGCTGAAGTCGGCGGAGGCCGCGCCGCAAGGCTTCCCGAATAGGTAGCGGGAAGCCAGGGCCCGCATGAGCCGCAGCCGCCCGTCCGGGGTCGTGACGACCAGCACGTGCGGTGCCCCGGCGGGACTCTTCCCGTCTTCTTCCTCCGGGTCGGCCTCGCCCGCATCGTCTGTCGCGGTGGGGACGGGGTCTTGTCCAGCACGTTCATCGGGGTCTCGTCGGCGGCAGGCACGTCCCCGGCGGCCAGCGCCGCGGTCATCGCGTCGTCGAACCCTGCCGTCTTCAGCCGCGCGTTCACCCGGGCGACGGCCTTATCTATCCAGCCGGGCGAGACGTCCTCGCCGGTCAGCATGCAAATCAGCCGCGCCGAGCGTTCCGCCGGCGGCTCCGCGGTCTGCGTGCCGTCCGGGTCCGGGTCGCGCTTCAGGCCTTTCCCTGGTGACCGGGCTGCCCGCCGCGCTTGCGGTCCTTGCGGCGCTCCCGCTCGGGACTGCTGCCTGGCCCTGCGTCCCTCTTTCGCCCCGATCCGCTCCTTCGAGCTCGGCGTCCCGGAATCGGTGCTGTCCATCCCCGGCCGCCGCTCAAGTTCCGCGAGCCGCAGCTCCAGCCTGCAGCGCACCTCGCCTTGGCCCCCAGCCCGGCCCGCAGGCCCTCGATCTCCGCAGCCCTCGTCGCCACCACGGCCCTCGTACCGGACCGCGACCTCGCTGACCGGTGACCCGTCCAGCACCTCGAGCACCGCCTGGTACCGCTGCTCCACCAGCCAGTCCCGGTCATCCCCCTGCTTCTGCTCGTCCCCCATGAACAGTAGATCCTCGGGATCACGGACAGTAACTGTAAAGCATCTCCCGACTACAACATGTCAAGAGTGTCGTGGGCCCTCACACGACAGTCATAGCGTTTCAGCGGGTCATCGAGTACCTGCTGGTCCAGGGCGGTGTCCCCGCGGGCGCGGGCTGCCGCCACGGCCGCATGCGCCTCGCGGAGGATGGTGATGATGTCGCCGGCGCGCCGGGCTGGGCCTCATCTCCCTCGAGAGGTTCGGGCTCCGCCCGGCCGGATCAGCAGCGCAAGTACCTTGATGGCACGCGTGCTGCGTGAGCGGGAACCGAAGACCGCCGCACAACAGCGAATCATGATCAGGAGGGCCAGCAGCCCGGAGGCTCACGGATTCATGATCGCATTCCTCGCTTTCCGGCCACGACCCAGCGTGTGATCCCACGCTCGGGACCATATGGCTTGATTGCCGGAGGGCCAGGTCCCTTAGCTTCAGGTTCCCGGCCCTCAGGGGATCGCCCTGCCTCGCTGACTGTCTCCAGTTTTAACCTCCGGCTGTCCGGCACGCATTACGTGACGCTGGTGATTCAGAACAGCTCACTGGTCAAGATTCGCTCACGGGTCACGCCGGCTCATCGGGATGCCCCGGTACGCAGATTTCCCGGGGCCGGATGTGGATAACCGGTCAAGCCTGGGATAGAGTTATATCTTAGAACGATATAGCTAAAGAAAGGAGAAGGTGGAATCATGAACACACGCTCGATGGCGGGAATGGAACAGCGCCGATCGAATAGTTCGAGCGATCCAGATAGGCAACAGGAATACATGATGAACGCTATCGGAATTTGCCTACACCACCGGCGTGAATTCAGAACGGCATGCCCAAGTGACATCCTAGCGTCCCAGCTGCCTGGCCTAGGGCCGCTGCTACCCCGCGATCACGCTCCTATACCCGGCGCGGTCAGCCCTTTCCCGCAGCGGCCTGCGAAGCAGCGTTCAAATATTTCGTGGTACGATATAAAAATCATCATGAACGCCCCCCGGCGCCCGCGGGGGGCGGGATCCTGGGACCCGAGGGGCCCCGGCTGAGCCGGCCAGAACATTGAGATGAGACGGAGCGGCATGTATATCGCGCCTGGCCAGGTTGCCCCCGAGTTGCCCGCGATGGTCATGCGTCACGCGGTGTCTCCGGTAGCCCGGGTCGTCGTCGGCGTGAACGGCTCGGCGGGCTCGGCGGCTGCGCTGTGCTGGGCCGTCGCCGAAGCGTGCCGCCGCCAGGTTCTGCTGCGCATCGTGTCGGCGTGGGAAGAACCCGGTCAGCCTGGTGCCGCGCACTCGGTCGACCCGGCCCGGATCGCCGCCGCGCGAGTGCAGAAGGCGCTGGCCCGGGTTCTGCTCCAGCAGCACTATCCGCGCCGGATAGCCTGTGTCACCCCGATGGGCATCCCCGGAGAGGTCCTCCTGGACGAGGTCAGCGATGCCGGCCTGCTAGTCCTTGGTGCTGCGGGGGCCGGTGCGGCGCGGGCGCCTGGCCGGACGGGCCGGTACTGCCTGCGGCGCGGGACCGGCCCGCTGGTGTTCGTGCCGGCCAGGCCCGCGCCGTAACGACTCCGGGTCATGCCGGGCCGCCGAGGTCACGGTGTTCCGATGGGCCCGAACGGGCTTGGCTCCGCCCCCCGCCGCCCGCCGAATCAGCGCACTGGGCGGGGTGAGGTCACCTGGCTGCACGCGCCGGACGACGAGCGGCCGGACGCCGCCCTGTTGCTGCCGCGGTACCGTGTCGGCCGACGGCCCCAGAACCGTCGCCACCCTGCCGGTGGTGCGCGACCAACTGGTCCGCGAGGAGTACGTTTTCGGTTCCGGCACGACCAGCGCCCGCTCGGCGACCCCGAGGGAGCGTTCCTGCTCTGCGGGTTCATCATGGCGCTGGCCGAGTACCAGCAGGGCCATGAGCTGGCCGCGATCCGCTACTTCGAGCGCAACCGGGCCGCCTGCGGCCCGCCCGGCCTGCTAGCCGAGGAATACGACGTGACCCAGCGCCAGCTCCGCGGCAACCTGCCCCAGGCTTTCGTGCACGCCCTGCTGCTCGAATGCGCCGCCGCGCTGACCGGCCCGCGAGCCGACGCGGGCTAGTCATCGCCATACCCTGCAGGACACGGACGCTTCCGCCCGGGGTGGCAGGCAGGCGATGTTGTGCGAAATCCCGGCCCGTTCGGGCCAATAGACCTTGATGACCCGAACGGGCCGGGTACCCGCCCCCTTTAACCTGCCGTCCGCGCTGGTGTCCGGCTGGGTCTCGCGCGCTGCCCGGCGTCGGATGCAGAACATCTCGCCAGCGCGCAGCAAGTCCAGGATCCTGGCTACCGCCGGCTGCGGGTTCAGCAGCATCCTCTCCCGTTGAGAAGCCTGGCCCCATCCAGTCGACGCCGGGCCTACGCCGCTGGGTCACCCGTGCCCATGACCTGCATGCAGCTGGCCCATCCCGCGCCACGACGTGAATTTGTCCACCGGTCGTGACAATTTCCGGCGGCGGCCTGATCAGGTGCCCGCGTGCGCAGGCGGCGCGGTCAGCGGCTGGCTACCGGGGCAGTTCCGCCCAGAGCTCTTTGCCCGCGCCCGCCGGGTCAGCCCCCCAGCGGGCGGCCAGTGCCGCCACCGCTCCCAGCCCGTGCGTTGGCGCGACCGGCAATGCCGCGCTGGCGCCGGCCGCAGCCAGCGGGCTGTCATCGCGGACGCTGATCCGGACCACCGCGGGCTGCACGGTCAGGGTCACGGTGAAACCGGAGCGGGCGTGCAGCACGGCGTTGGCGGCGAACTCGGCCACCACGATCGCCGCGTCATCCGCAAGGTGACCGGCGCCGCAATCCTGCAGCGCGGCCACCACGAAACGGCGGGCGGCCCGCGGCGCGTTCAGCGATGCGGTGAACGCGCGGATCTGCCCGCCGGGCGCTCCGGGCCGGGCTGGCCCGCCCGGGCCGCCGGTAATGACCGCCGCGTGCAGGCGGCACACTTCGGCGAGCGCCCCGGCGACATCCTCCCCGGTCACCGAAGCCGCTCGGTAGCCGCAGAACAGGGCAAAGGAGTGCCGGCGACCCAGGTCGTTCCACATCGCCTCCAGCTCGATGGCGGCGCCCACCAGGCCGGCATCCCACAGCAGCGCCACCATCTCCCCGAAGGCGCGGACGGCCCGGCCGTCGCGGGTTGCCTTCCGGATCAGGCCGCCGACCTCACGGTCGAAGCCGGCCGCATCGGGCTTGCCGCCGGAGGTGAACCGGCGCAGCGTAGCGGCGGCGTCCAGGGCCAGCCAGGAGCCGCGGGCGCGGGTGGCGGCCACGTCGACGCCGACGCCAGCCAGCCATGCCTCCAAGGCGCGCAGATGCTCTGGCGTGGCGATGGCGATCGCCACGCCGTCGTCCCGGAAGGCTTCCGTCAGATAGCTGCCTGCCTGGCCGGCTAGCTCCCCGTCGTCGTGGTAGAAATGGGCGACGTGGTCACCCGGGCTGGTAACGGGAACTCCGGACACGGTGGCCACAAGGGCTCCATCCTGGGCGAATACGGTAAACCCTTCGAGGATAGCTCGCCGTACGATCTTCCGGCATCCCGGCGTAGTCTTCCGCCATGACCGGTGACCGGATGACTGCCGAGGAGGCCTTCGAGGTGCTGCTGGCCGGCAACCGGCGGTTCGTGGCAGGCACTCCAGAGCAGCCGAACCAAAATGCCGCGCGCCGTAGGGACGTCGCGCCGGCCCAGGCGCCGTTCGCAGTACAGGCAGGGCACGGTGAAGAACCACGCGAACCTGGTGGCCGCCACGACCCCTTGGTCATGGCCCAGGGCGTACCCGGCGAGGGTTTCTCACCGGGTTGGCCGGCAGCTGGCTGACGGCACGGAGATGGAGCCCGGCCAGCTCGAACAGGGTTGCGGAAACTGCGTGTCCGTGCGTGGCCATTGCGTGTCCGTACGCGGAGAACGTTTCTGGCATTTCCGGTCAAGACCGGCGTAATGCGAGCCTTTCCGGACAGCCTGGCCTGCGGTTTTGCGTCATCGCGGTCATGGCGGGACCGGACTGGTAGGTGAGGCGTGGGACTGCTAATGCGGTTGGGTGGCAACACCCTCCGGGGTTCAAATCCCCGATCCTCCGCTCTGACCAGCAGTTTTGCCCGGAAATGTCGGTCCGGGCGGGCTGCTGCCCCGGTTTTGGCGTGGCCCGTGCGTGGCCATCAAGGTCACAGGGCCGTTCTCTGTCCCGGCCATGACCTGCTCTGTACCGGCCTCAGCCTTGCCGGAAACCTGCCATACCACCGCAAGCGATGGCCGGCCGCAGTGCCAGAACGCCGGTGGCTGGCCTGCGATCCCGGATCTGGCTGGCGGGTGCCGGGGCTCGCCCGGGGACGACTCGCCCGGGGCGTGCAGCCATGACCAGCGAGGGAGCGCCCGCTCGCCTGCCACCGGGCGGACCGGGTTCAGCTGGCGAGGTCGAGGGCGGCGCGGATGAACGCTGCCGGCGCCGGGGCCGTGGTGGCGGTAGGCATTCTCGGGTGAGCCGGGCTGGCCGGAGCGGGTCAGGCCCGGCGCGGTGGCCGGGGATGCGGTTGGGTGTGCGGGTGGCCGCCGGGCATGGTGACCGGCAGCGCGGCGCGGTCTGCCGGGACGATCTGGCCGGGGATCCACGACTGGGCCGGCTTGTTCCCCTGGCGGGCGCGCACCGCCCGGCGGAGCAGCCCGGGGCTGGTCACCCAGGTGAGGTCGGCTGCCAGGGCCGGGCTGCTCCAGGCGTGTGGCGGCGGTGAGGGCTTCTGGCGGCGGCCATGGCTGCGATGCAGAGCGCGGGTGCCTAGGTACGGCGTGATCGGCACGGGCTAAGGCCCGTCTCGTAGATCTTGAAGGGTCACTTCCGGCTGGATTGGCCTGTGGGTGAGGACCGTCCTGCGGCCGCGACCTGGGACGTGCCGGCTACGCCACCGCGTCGCGCTGCTCGCGCTGGGCCGGCGAGTCCGGTTCCTCTACCCAGATCGAGCACCTGGACGAGCTCATCGTCCCGCTCGTGACTGCCCGCGCCCCGGGACTGCTGGCCCTGCACGGCGTAGGTGACACAGCCTGCTGCTGACCGCCGCGGGGGATCATCCGCAGCGGCTGCGCAGCGAGGCCGCCTGGGCGCACCTGTACGGGTCGCGCCGATCCCGGCGTCCTCGGGCAAGGTCCGCCGGCACCGGCTCAACTGCCGCGGCAACCGGGAGGCTGATCATACCCTGCGGCGGATCGTGATCACCCGGATGAGCTCGCACCCGGCCACCCGGCATACGTAGCCCGGCGCAGCAAGGAAGGCTTGACGGAGAAGGAGAGATCATCCGCTAGCCGGGAACCTGGGTGGCCCCTTCGGGTCAGCTGCGGAGCTTTCCGGGTTGACGCGTTCGCACCTGCGGCTTACGCGGACTGAGGAACGGGGGGAGCCGGGATGTGTCCTGATCGGGACTGATGCTGTTTGCTGCCTGCGTGGGCTGGCCGGCAGCGCCGAGGTCGATGACCTGGCTGGTAGTCGTGATCACGGTGACGGGGTGGGTGCGGGCGTAGGCGGCGATGGCCAGGGTGAGCTTGGGTTCGGTGCCTGCCGGAGGCTGGTAGCTGCGGGCGAAGCGGATGAACCCGGGGGTCAGGCGGGCCCGGCCTTCCAGCAGGTGCAGGCTGCCGGCGCCATACCGTCGTTCCAGTGACCGGGCCGCAGGCACCGCGGGCTTCTCGGTGAGGTCGCGCACGAGGAGCTGGCCGTCTTGCTGGAGCGTGACGATAACCCCCCGGGTGGCGGCTAGTTCTGGCTGGTAGGGGCGGGTGAGTACGGCAGGCTGGCCGGGTGGTGCGGCGCGCAGCGCGGTCAGCGGGCTGCCGCCGGGGTAGAGGTTGTCGGCGAACGCGACGTACAGGTCGCCGCGTGCGGCGAGGTGGTCGGCGCCGTTCAGCACCGAGGTGAGGTCCGCGTACGGCCCGCGCTGGGTGATGAAGGCCGCCGGCTGCGCGACCGCGGAGGAGGACGGGGAGAGCCGGGCCGCGCGGGTGTAGCGGTCATGGCCGGGCTGGCTGAGCGCAGTGCTGGCCCACAGGGTGAACGCGCGGTAGTAGGGGTGGCAGACGACCACGACCTCGGCGGGGCCGGCCAGCGCGATTTCTTCCAGCAGGTGCACGATTGCGGGGCGCCCGCCGACGGGGTAGAACTCTTTCGGAATGTAGCGTGCCCAACCGGCGATCCTGGTGCCCAGCCCGCCCGCGCACACTACGACCTGGAGGGCGCGGTCCCGGGTCATGGCAGCCGCCGGCACGGTAGGTTAACCGGGTGCATGTGCGCGTGACCGGCGTCGTCATCGAGGGCGGCCGCATCTTGCTGCTGAACCAGGACACTGGGGCCGGGCGGTCGTGGAGCCTGCCCGGCGGCAAGGTCGAGGACGGCGAGACCCTGGCCGGGGCCCTGGTGCGGGAGATGCGGGAGGAGACCGGCCTGGAGGTCGAGCCGGGGCGGCTGCTGTACGTGTGCGACCACCTGCCCGGTGACGGTACTCACGTGGTCCACCTCACTTTCGAGGCCCGCCGGGTCGGCGGGACCGCCGGGCAGGTGGCGGCAGGGCTGGATACGCGGCCGATCCGGGGGGTGGAGTTCGTCAGGCTCGACGGCCTGGCCTCGCTGGGGTTCGGCGCGCGGTTCGCCGAGCTAGCCATGGCGGGTTTCCCCGGGGCGGGCAGCTACATGGGCGCCAAGGCCAGCATCGGCTTGTGACCTGCTGAGCGCCTGGATCAGCCGCCGGTCGGCCTCGGCCAGCGGGCGGGACCGGTCAGCCAGGCTGGTGATCCAGGCCGTCAGCCGTTCCGCCAGCGTGCCGGCGCTGACCGGCTGGCGGGTGCCGTCGCGGACCAGCCGGATGCCGACGCCCCGTGAGCTGCCTGCCAGGTGACGCCAGCGGGCCCGGTGGATCTCCTGCGGTGTGCCCGGGGTGTTCCACGCCGCGCCGTGCAGCCAGCGGGCGGCCGGCCCGCAGCACATGTCATCGTCACCGGGCCCGTCGCCGCACCATACTTGCAGGTTGCCGACCAGATGATGGATCTGGTCAGCGCCCAGGCCCGGCTCGACGGCAGGCAGCACATCCGAGGACCTGTACCCGGCGTTCAGCACCGGCCCCGCGGCTGGGCCCGTCAGCTTGGCCAGCTCGGCGCGGCTGGGCAGCCGCGCCCCTTCCCAGGCGGCGAAGGCGGCGGCGCCGATCCAGGTCACCCAGTAGACGGGGTGCATCTCGTAGCCTTCGCTGACCCGCCACCGCCCGCTGCCGTCATCGCGATGCAGCCGCCCTCCCCGTTCATGCGGCATCTCGCAGGCCAGCAGGGGCGCACCGGCGTGCGAGCCGGCCAGCCCGGCCTGCGCGAGGTTGCTGAGCATCGCGGCGAACTCGGCGTTGGTGACCAGGAGGTTCCGCCACCCCAACTCGCTGCGCCGGACGTACCGGGGGCTGACGCTCGTCCGCGGGCGCGGAGGCCGCGCCGGCCCGCGAGGTCCTGGCCGGGCGCTGGGTGCCAGCCGGTAATGCTGACTGCCGGCCAGCCACGCCGCCGCCTGCCCGGCTACGACGGCGGGCAGCACGCTGGCTGCTGTGGCCAGCCCGGCAGCCGTGGCCTCGGCCACGGCGCTGGCTTCTGCCCGGCTCACGCACGCGACGAGCTCATTCTTGGCGGTGGCGGTGCTGTAGATGCCGTCACCAGGATCGGCGGGGCGCGGCCGGGCGGGGGATACGGCCGCGTGATCGCGTGCGTCTCTGAGCTGGCCTGCCAGTTCGGGTATCACGTATGCCAGTTCCGCCAGGGCCATCTCACGGGAGAGCACCGCGCCTTCGTAGGAAATGTGGACGGTGTCCCTGCTTTCCGTGGCGACGGTCAGGAGCGCCGCGTTGAGGACCTGCAGCCGGGTCAGGGCGACGATGCCAGGCGGGTCGTCGTCGGGTACCAGGGCCGCGTAGCGGCGTCCTGGCCCGGTCCGGGTCATGGTGATCATCTGCTGGTAGCGGGAGCGGTAGCCCCACCGGGTGAACAGGCCGCTGCGCTTGAACGAGGACGCGACGCCGAGCGGGCTGCGGGACAGTACCGCGACCGGGCTGTCGGGGAACAGCGCGAGCAGCGACGGCAGCGCGAAGAACAGGCTGGTTTCCTTCAGGCCCTGCCGGGCGACGCCGTATTTGCTGGCGGCGAAGGTGACCAGCCAGTGTCGGCCGTACAACCCGAGCGCCGCGTCGGTGACCTCCGCGACAGGGACCGTCCGCGGATTCAGCGCGGACAGGGGATGGCAGGCGGCGATCTGCTGGCGGAACGGCTCGTTGTGCTGGTCCATGACCGGCCGCAGGGTGTCGGAGAGCCAGTTGGAGCCCACCCGCTCGCTCGTGCCGAGCATCAGCAACGGCGCCTGCAGCACCGTGCTGCGGGCACGAGCAGCTGACCGCATCAGCTCCCTGCGTGCTGCGACCATCCGGGGTTCAAATCCCCGATCCTCCGCTTCACTCAGGGAAGACGCGGCGGCGGTCCGCCGTCGCCGCGAAACCCGCCCTGCTTGCCTGGGCCGTTTAGCCTGCGTGCAGGACGAAGAACAGGAAGCCCGGGCTGGTGGTGATCATCCGGAACTCCTCGGGGAACAGCTCGCGGGCTTTCGGCACGGGGGGCGGCTCGCTGAGGGCGCAGATCCGGAAGCCGGCCGTGGTGAAGGCGTCGGTCATCGCGTGCAGCGGCCGTTCCCAGAAGCTCATCAGGGCGTTCTGGCCGCCCATGGTCCATTCCTCGGTCCAGTTATAGGTCGCGAAATAGTCGGTCTTGCGGCCGGCCAGGCCTGGGTGGTGGGTGTCAAAGGGATGGTTCACGGACAGGATCAGCCGGCCTCCGGGCTTCAGCACGCGCCGCAGCTCGACTAGGGGCGGTCCCCAGTCCTCCAGGTAATGCAGGACCAGCGACGCGACGACATCGTCGAACGCGTCAGCGTCGAACGGCAGCGGGCGGCCCAGGTCGGCTACCTGCAGGTCCGCCTCGTCACCGAGCCGCCGTCGGGCCAGTTCCAGCATCGCGGTGCTGCTGTCGAAGCCGGTCACGATGGCACCCCGGTCGCGCAGCGCCGCGAACAGGGGGCCCGAGCCGCAGCCCGCGTCGAGGATTCGCCGGCCGGCCACGTCCCCGGCGAGCGCCAGCATCGCGGGCCGCTCGTAGTAGGCGTTCCAGAGGCTGGACTCGTTCTCGGCCGTGTACGCCCCGGCGAAGCTGTCATAGTCGTTGACCCTCGGCGGATCCGTCGGCCGGGCACGGCTTTCCGGGGGGGCAGGCATGCAGTCCAGCCTGGCATATCCGGCTGGTCCGCGTTTCCCGTAAGCGCGTACAGCGCCGCACTCAGAGCGGCAAGGGGCGGGCCTCGACGACGCTCTTCATGACCAGGGTGGAGCTCACCCGCAGGACGCCGGGGAGAGCCGCGAGCCGCTCGTCGTACAGCTGCCGGTAGGCAGGCAGGTCGCGGGCGATGACGCGCAGGAGGTAGTCCGGGTCGCCGAACAGGCGCTGCGCCTGGAGCACGTGCGGGATGCCGGCGACCTGCTCCTCGAAGGCGGCGACGGTCTGGCGGTCCCCGTAGCGCATGGTCACGAAGACCAGCGCCTCGAAGGTCAGGCCGAGGACGCTGGCGTCGAGCTGGGCGTGGTAGCCGGCAATCGCTCCCGAGCGTTCCAGGGCGCGCAGGCGGCGGTGGCAGGGCGAGACGCTGAGGCGGACCCGCTCGGCCAGTTCGGTAAGGGTCAGACGGCCGTCACCCTGGAGCTCGGCAAGTATCTTCCGGTCCACGTCATCCATGGAGAAGATCTTTCCACTAATGGCCGAGACTGGGAAAAGATGGAAGCACATTCCGGGCAAGTCGACCTAAGCTTCCCTTCCGGCGGCCGGGTACGAGGCCCGGCCGGGCTGAGGAAGGGAGACGGCATGGCGGGCGCCCTCGCCGCGTTCTGGGCGGTGTCCTTTCTGCTGGTACTGGTCCCCGGAGCGGACTGGGCCTACGCGATCGCAGCCGGGCTGCGCGACCAGTCGGTCCTGCCCGCCGTGGCGGGCCTGCTGGCCGGCTATGCGGCCCTGACAGCGGTGGTCGCCGCCGGAGCGGCCGCCGTGCTGGCCCGCTCCCCCCTGGCGCTGACCGTGCTCACCGCGCTCGGCGCGGTGTACCTGCTCTGGCTCGGGATAACCACGGCGATCCGCCCGCCGGCACTGGCCGCCGCAGCGGATCACGTCAGCCGGCCCTGGACGCGCCGGATGGCCAAGGGAGCGGGTGTCAGTGGCCTGAACCCCAAGGCCCTGCTGCTGTTCCTGGCTCTCCTGCCGCAGTTCATCACCCGCGGCGGTGCGTGGCCGTTCGCCGCCCAGATCGCGCTCCTGGGCCTGGTCCACACGGCTAACTGCGCCGTCGTCTACATCGGCGTGGGCACTACCGCCCGGCGGGTCCTGCGGACGCGGCCTGCCGCCGTCACGGCCGTGACCCGGTGCTCGGGAGCCGCGATGATCGCCATCGGCGCCCTCCTGCTCATCGAGCGCCTGCTCGCCTAATCCGCCGCCTGCTGGCTCGCGGGCGCCGATAGCCTGGCGGGATGGATGAGGTGGTGACCAGCGCCGCGAATCCGGTGGTGAAGCGGATGCGGATGCTCGCCAACCGCAAGTTCCGCCAGCGCGAGGGCCTGTCGCTGGCCGAGGGCATCCAGCCGGTGTGGCAGGCAGTGGAGGCGGGCGCGCCCATCGAGACGCTCATCTACGCGCCCGACCTGCTCCGCTACCGGCCGGCGGTCGAGATGGTGCTGGACGCCGAACGCCGCGGGATCCGGGTGGTGCGGCTGAGCGGTGACCTGTTCCAGCGCCTGTCCGATCGTGACGGCGCGGCCGGGCTGGCCGCGATCGTCGGCCAGCGGCTGACCTCGCTCCAGGACCTGGCCGCCGGGCCCGGGTCGGTGTTCGTCGCGCTGCACGAGGTCGCGAGCCCGGGGAACCTCGGCACCATCATCAGGACGGCCGACGCAGCCGGGGCCCGCGCGGTCATCCTCGTCGGCGCCACGGCCGACCCGTACGATCCGGCCGCGATCAAGGCGAGCATGGGGGCGATCTTCGCCTTGCCCGCGGTCCGGGCGGCGGGCAGCGACGAGTTCTTCGCCTGGGCGGCCGAGCGCGACCTGGCCGTCGTCACCACGTCGGCGCGAGCCGAGCAGAGCGTGTGGGAGGCGCGGTACCCGGACCCGCTGGTGGTGATGATGGGCGGTGAAGGCCCGGGACTGGCCGACGCCGACCTGCGGCGCGGCCGCCTCCAGGTCAGCATCCCGATGACCGGCACCGCCGAGTCCCTCAACCTGGCCGTGGCCACCGGTGTCGTCCTGTTCGAGGTGGTACGGCAGCGGCGCGAGCAGCCTCGCGATTGAGGCCGGGACTATATTGCTCGTTGCTAGTGCATTTCCCTAGACTGAGCGTGCCTCAGCGGCCGGACTAGGAGGATGCATGCCTGTCGACTGGGTGGTCGTTGGCCTCGATAACGGTGGCACCACGAACAACGGGACCATTCTCGACTCCCGCGGCCGGTTCCTCCTCGACCAGATGGCCGAGGTTCCCAGCAACGTCCGGGAGGGCCCGGACATGGCGATCGGGTCGCTGGTTTCGTCCGTGGAGCGGGTGCTGGATCTGGCCGGCGTGCCGATCACGGCGGTGCGGGCCGTCGGCCTGGATACGCCTGGCCCGGCCAGCGGAGAAGGCGTCATCTCGTCCAAGGGCGCGACGAACTTCGGCCACGCCGGCTGGCGCGGCTTCGACATCAGGAGTGCCCTGGCCGAACGGATCGGGCTCCCGGTGATCTACAACAACGACGGGAACTCGGCCGCGCTGTACGCGCACAACGTGCGGTACGGCGCGGAGTCCGGGCAGCGGAGTTCGGTGGCCGCGATCGTCGGCACCGGCCTCGGCGGCGGGATCATCCACCGCGGGCAGGTCATCAAGGGCGCGGCCGGGATGGCCGGGGAACTCGGGCACGTGCCGATCCCGCTCGACGGCCTCCTCGCCGACGGCCAGCCGATGCCCGCGTGCAACTGCGGCCTGTCGGGTGACGCGGAGAGCGTGGCCTCGCTCACCGGCATCCAGAACAACCTGCTGCCCTACTGGATCAGTCAGTACGACAGCCACGCCCTGGCCGGCCTGCCGCTGGCCGCCGCGGCCAAGCAGGTCCGCAAGGCCGCCGAGGACGGCGACGAAATGGCGCTGGCCATCTTTCGCCAGCAGGCGATGGCGATCGGCCGGCTGTTCACCATAGCGGCCAACTTCCTCGACCCCGACGAGTACTTCCTCGGCGGCGGCGTGGTCGAGGCCGCGCCGCACTTCCGCGACTGGTTCTTCGCCGAGGTGCGCGCGCACACCGTGCTGCGCGAGGAGCAGGCCCGGGCGGCGGAGATCTCCCTGGTGCCCGACCTGGACATGGCCGGGGCCCGCGGCTCCGCCTACGCCGCCCGGGACTGGCTGGTCAGCCAGCAACAGCAGGTCAGGCCAGCCGTCTTGTAACTAAGCTTGAGCCGGCGGGATGACCACGACCATGGTCAGCCGGGCGGGCTGATCGCCCTCGTTGTCGTATCGGTGCGGGCGGCTGGCCGGGAACCGGGCGCACTGGCCCGCGCCCACGGTGTGGCGCTCACCCGCCACGGTCAGCGTCAGCGTGCCCGACTCGACCCAGACCATCTCCCTGGTGGCCGGCGTGTGCGCGTCCCCGCCGAACCCCTCGCCGGGCATCACCTCCCAGCGCCACAGCTCGGTCGCCCACGGCGGGTCGGTGGCGCCGATGATCGTCCCGGTGCCGCCGGAGGGGCCGCGCCACAGCACGCGTGAGGCGTCCGGGCTGCTGATCCGGATGGCGGGCTCCCCGCCCACGTCGACCAGCAGCGTCACCGGGACGCCGAACGCGTCGCCGATGCGGGTCAGGGTGCCCAGGTTGGGGTTGGACCGGCCCTGCTCGAGCGCGACCAGGACGCCCTTGCTCACGCCGGAGCGCGCGGCCAGCTGGTCTAGCGACCAGCCGCGGTCCGCGCGCAGCGACTGAAGGGTCCGTGCCACCGCCGCCGTCACGTCGGGCGCATCCGCCATGTCGGTCCTCCCTGACCGAGACGAGATGGCCACCCGTTCGGTCGGTATAATGAACTGTATAGTGCAATACTCCGACCAGTACCGTCCGTTCCGGAGGATCCTGACCGTGGTGACCATCCTGGCCCTGGCCGCCGCCGTGCTCTACGGCACCGCCGATTTTCTCGGCGGGGTGGCCTCGCGGCGGGCGAGCGTGTTCGCCGTGCTGGCGACCACCGTCCCGGCGGGCGCGGTGGTCGTGATCGTGGTGGCCCTGCTCGGCCAGGCGCCGTGGCTCGACGGCGTGTTCGGGGCGGGACCGGGTTCGCCCACCGCGTTCGGCGGCTGGGGCGCGTTCGGCTGGGCGGCCGCGTCCGGCGTATGCGGCGCGGCCGGCCTGATCGCGTTCTACGCCGGCTTCGCGGCCGCGCCGATCAGCACGGTGGCCCCGGTCGCCGCGCTCGTCTCGGCGGTGCTGCCGGTCGGTGTCGCGGTCGCCAGCGGGGAGCACCTCACCGCCCCGATGGCCGCCGGTGGCCTGATCTGCCTGGCCGCCATCGTCCTGGTCAGCATGCCATCGGCCGAGCCGGTGGCGGGCCTCCAAGACAAGATCGGAACGAACGGGGCCGGTTCACGTGGCCCCGCCAGTCGCCTGCGCGGCCTGGCGTACGGCGCCACCGCGGGAGCCGGGTTCGGCCTGTTCTTCCTCTGCCTGAAGAACGCCGGGCAGTCCGGCGTGCTGTGGCCGGTGGCGGTCTCGCGCGCCGCGGGCACCGTCGTGGCCGTGGCCATCGCGCTGGCCGCCGGGGTCCGCCCGTGGCGGCGGACCCGGCCAGGGCTCCGGGGTCATGGGGCAGGCGCCATCGCGCTGGCCTCGGGAGCGGTCGACGCGGCCGCCAACGTCTGCTACGTGCTGGCCACCAGGGCCGGGCTGTTCGGGCTGGCCGTGGTGATCACGGCGCTCTACCCGGGCATGACCGTCCTGCTGGCCCGCTGGGTCCTCGGCGAGCGGATGCGCTGGCTCCAGCGCGCGGGCCTGCTCCTAGCCGCCGCCGGGGTGGTATTCCTTACTACTTAATCTCCGCCGTCGCCGGTGTCCTTGAACAGGAGGCCGCACACCTCGAGGTAGAGCTGCTCCGGGTACGGCAGGTGCTTGACTCGTTCGAGCGCCTGGTTCTGCCCTGCGGACTCTATGATGAACTCTCCGTAGCCGAGGATGCGGCCCCACGCGGACCGCTCGAAGGTCATGTCCGTCACCTTGGCCAGCGGCATCATTTTCACCTGACGGGTAATCAGCCCGGTCGCGAGCAAGAACCGCTGAGAGGTGACTACGAAATAAGTTTCGACCCACTCGAGGACCTTGATGACCAAGTGCAGGAAAACGAGCCCCCACAGGATCCAGATAATGAGCACGGCCAGGCCGTTATCCTTGGCGACGGCGACCGTCAGCCAGCCGGCAATAGCCAGTCCGACAAGAACTTCGAAAATAGGTCTGATCAGTACGGCCGGGTGCATGTGGACCGTGATGACCTGACGCTCGTGAGGCAGGAGGAACCTGTTTACCGAGGCAGGAACCGTGTCAGTGCTCGGAGCCAGCCTCATTACCAGCGCCTATCCTGCTTAGACGGACGCCACGAAGTTGGAGATACCGTGGGCCGCCGTGGATAGGAACGCCCCGATATTGTGTACGAGATGAGCGGCACTAGCAGGCTCCTCAATGACCCACCATACGACGAAGGCAATTGCGACCCACCCCATGAGGGTCTTAGCGTTCACGTCGCCTCCCACGGGCGCCCAGACTTGTCGTACCTGCCGAGAACCTATGCTAGCTCTAGCCGATTTCCCGGCCAATGCTAACGGAGTGAAGTTGCCGCGCCGGCATGAGTATGCCCCGTGCCGGTCTCCAGTATGCCCCATCGGTGAAAACAGTGCGTGACCGGACATGGCCGCCGCGCCGGCATCGTGCCCCGGGTCCCGCGCGCACGGCCCTGATCGGGGATTTTGCCGACGAGAGGGGCGGTCATCTGACAGCATTCCTCCGTGCAGAGCATGCTGGTGAAATGACGGTGACAGACGTGGGTGAGACTGACTTCGCGGTCATCGTCTACCGCGAAGAGGACCAGTGGGAGGCGGATGTCCTGCCGGTCTCGGTGACGGCTGACCTGGATGGCTTCCTCCAGGCGCTGCGCAGGCAGCCA
>JAICWX010000562.1 GCA_025934635.1 Streptosporangiaceae bacterium
ACTAACCGATGCGGGGCTCGCTATCCGACGTTCTGCGGATACCCAGGCCGTCATGACCGGCGTACCGTCGGATGGGGGTGACCTGATGACGGCTCCAGTGACGGTCAGCGAACGGGATCTGCGCATCCTGGCCGGGATTGTCGGCGACGACCGCGCCGACCTGCCTTCCGATGACGGGCTGCCGCCGTCCCTGCTGGCCGACCTGATGGACCAGATCCGCTGCGATGCCGTGTCATTCAGTGCATTCGACAGCGCGCGGGAGAAGCAGTGGTTCCGGCAGGACATTCCCGCCCCGCCCTTCCTCGGCTCCGAGGCATGGCACGAGGGGGCCCGGCTGCACTGGCAGCACTACTGGGCCTGCCAGCCGAGCAGCTACCCCGACCGCACCGGCGACCTGCGCAGCGTCGTGACGATCGCGGACTTCTACTCCGCCCGGCAGTGGCGTTCCACCGGCATGTACAGCGATTGCTACCGGCCCCTCGGAGATGAGCACTCGCTCCAGCTGACCCTCCCCGCCTCCGGCGGCCCCGGCGCCGGGCCGGGACGGACCGTGCGGTTGTACTTCCTCCGCGGCCCCGGCCCGGATTTCTCCGAGCGGACCGGGCGCTGCTGGTGCTGCTGCGCCCGCACCTGTACCAGGCTTATCTCGACGCCGAACGCCGCCGCCATCCCGTCCCGCAGCTCACCGCCCGGCACTGGGACCTGCTGCGCCTGCTCGCCGCCGGGCACACCAACGCCCAGATCGCCCGCCGCCTGGGTATCGGCGAGAGCACCGTGCGTACCCACCTGGAGAACCTCTACCGCAGGCTCGACGTCACTAACCGCACCGCTGCTGTCGCCCGCGCTTTCCCCGGCCAGGCGGACCCGGCGTTTCGGTGAGGGTCGGCATTGTCGGGGGATCGATCGCCGGATGCGCGGCCGCGGCGCTCCTGCACCGGGCCGGCCACGACGTCACCGTCTTCGAGCGGTCCGGGTCCGACCTGGTGAGCCGGGGTGCCGGGATCGGCATGCCGACGGCTGTGTGGCAGGACATGATGGCGCACGGCCTGATCGATGAGACCCTCCCCGCCTGCCGGGCCGAGTCCGTCCGCTGTGTCACCCGCGGATCGGGGACCGGCGGGCAGCGATGGCTGGGCGACGTCACGATGAGCCTCGCGCTGGTCAACTGAGCCCATCTCTACCAGGGCCTCCGGCGGGCCGTCCCGGACGAGTTCTACCGCCGGGCAGCGGCCGTCGAGCGGATCGAGGCACGGCCGGACGGCACGACGCTGCATCTTCGCGCGGGGGGCTCGCTGGGCTTCGACCTCGTGGTCTGCGCAGACGGGTACCGCTCGCCGGGACGCATGCTCATCGACCCCGGGGCCACGCCGCGCTACCGGGGGATCGTGGTGTGGCGCGGGCTTATCCCCGAGAGCGACCTGCGGGTGGATCCCCTCGGCGGCTGCGATGGCGTGCGGCCCCTGTACGCGGGGGGACACGGGCTGATGTACTACGTCCCCGGATCCGGGCAGAGCACCTACCCGGCTACCGCCTTCTCGCGTGGGGCTGCCACCTCGCGGTTCCGGCGGGCGCGCTGTCCTCGGTGCTGATCGATGATCAAGAGCGGCAGCAGTCCAGCTCAGTACCGTTCGGGAGGGTGCATCCGCAGGTCAGGGCAGCCTTCGAGGCTCGTCTGGCGGACCTGCTGCCCCCGCCGCTCTTCGAGCTGGTACAGCAGTGCGCTAACCCCTCGATCCATGCCCTCTACTCCGTTGTGCCGCGCAGCTATGCTCGCGACCGCCTCTGCCTGGCCGGCGACGCCGGTGCGGTTTTCCCGCCGTTCACGGGGAGCGGCGTCCTGAAGGCGGTGGGCAATGCCACTTCACTGGTGGACGCTCTCGCCGGCGCTTCAGCCGTTGATGATGCCCTGCAGCGGTGGAGTCAGGCTCAGCTCCAGGTCGCTGGTGAACTGATGCCGACGGCTGAGCTGATCGAGCGGAAATACGTGTTCGGCATGCCGGACTTCACCGCCATGTCAGCCGCCGCGGCTAACGACTGGATGTTCTCGGCCTTCTCCGGGTTCGGGGTCACGCTTCCCGACGTGTGACCGGGAGATGGGAGACGCAAAAGTCTTCGCCTATGGTCGGCTGGAGGTCTACGACACTCATTTAATGAGGCATGCAGATCCGGATCATCGGCCCGGTCGGCGAGCCGTTGCTCGCTGGCTGTCAAGGGCCGGCATGTCGTGCAGAGTCCTGTGCTGGGCGGCTGCTTTCTCCAGTTCGGGCGATGATATGGCCGTTGGCCCTTGCCTGCGGAGGGCATCCGCGTTAACCCTGAGGGAGGCGGCTTTCGCGGTCGCAGCCCAGGTGGCACAGCGCGGGCTGGCACGCCGCGCGATCGCGTGAAGGAGTCCTGATGAGCGAGCCGATGGCCGGTGGCCGGTACCGGGGGCAGCAGCCGAGCCGGCGGGCGGTGCTTGGCTCGGCGGCCGGGCTGGGCCTGGTCGGCCTGACCCGCACGCCCGCCCGGCGAACCCGGCCGCGGGCCGCGGCGGCGTTGAGCAGCCTGCAACTAGCCGGCCAGCGGGTCATCTCGTCCTACTCGGGACTGACGCCGCCGCAGAGCCTGCTCAACGACATCACCGCGGGGCAAACCGCCGGGGTGATCTTCTTCGGCGGGAACATCTCCAGCGATGCCCAGATCAGCGGGGTGATCACCCAGCTGCGCCAGGCCCAGGCGCAAAGCCCCATCGCTGTCCCGCTGCTGCTGATGACCGACCAGGAAGGCGGCGAGGTCCGCCGGCTGCCCGGCGCCCCGGCCCTGTCGGAGAAGCAGGTCGGTGCCTCCCGCAACCCGGTAGCCGCCGCCACCAGCGCGGGCACCGGCGCGGGCCAGAACCTCGCCGGGGTCGGCATGAACGTCAACCTCGCCCCCGTCCTCGACGTGTACTACAAATCCGGCAACTTCATCGACCAGTTCCAGCGCTCCTACAGCAGCAGCCCCTCGGTCGTCTCCGAGTGCGGGCAGGCGTTCATCACCGCCCAGCAGGCCACCGGCGTGGCCGCCACCGCCAAGCACTTCCCCGGCCTGGGCTCAGCTACCAAGACCCAGAACACCGACGCCGGCCCGGTCACCTTGACCGTGTCCGTGACAAAGCTGCACACCATCGACGAGGTGCCCTACCCCGCCGCGGTCAGCGCCGGCGTCAAGCTCGTCATGGCGTCCTGGGCGATCTACCCGGCGCTGGACCCCAAGCTGCCCGCCGGCCTGTCCCCTGCGATCATCGGGCAGGAACTGCGCGGCCGTAACAACTTCACCGGCGTGACCATCACCGACGCGCTGGAAGCCGGCGCGCTCAGCGCGTTCGGCTCCACCGGCCAAAAAGCCGTCACCGCGGCCGGCGCGGGCATGGACCTGATCTTGTGCTCCGCCCAGGACGTCACCCAGGCTGAGACGGCCACCTCCGCGCTGGCTACCGCGCTCGGCAACGGCCAGCTCGACCCCACCGCATTCAACGCCTCGGTCAACCGCGTCACCGCACTACGCGCCGGGCTGTTCTGACCCGGAGATCCGGCCGCTGGGTGCCCATGTGCTATGTCACTTAGTGTAATCTTCCTTGCTCCTAGTCCGCGCGCAACACCGCCTAATCTGTACAGTTACGGGCTTTGCCGCGCTCATCAGACGAGGCGCGCAGATCTGGTCGATCTGGTGCCGGCGGAGACCGTGGACATAGCTTCATCGCCCACTCATGC
>JAICWX010000098.1 GCA_025934635.1 Streptosporangiaceae bacterium
CACGTACCACCAGGGCCAGCGCCAGCTGGCCGCCTCCCGTACCGCCTGCGCCTGCGCCGCCTCGATGCCCGCCAGTCCTGCCCGCGCGTCACTGGTGTCCATGCCGATTCCCCTTACCCCGTGTGTTACCTCGTTGTACCCGTTTGGCTTTCCTAGTAGGAAAGACTAACTCTTGACTTTCCCAGCTGGCAAGTCAAATCCGGCCGCAGGACAGGACCCGGACAGCCGGGTCGTGAGGCAAGAGGCACCAGTGGTGCGCCTGTTAACTGCCGCCCTGTCTCGCACGGCTCCGTTAACGACATCGATGGAGCATCGATGCTGCTGGGACGACATTGATGGAGCATCGATGTCGCTAGTGCGGACGGAGATGGGCGACGAGCGGAGACGGTCAGGTGATGGTGGGGACTGCGGTTCGGATGTGGCAGCTGAGCCGCCGGCCCGGGGCGGCGGGTGGGCTGACACCGGGAAAGGCTGGCGGGCTGGCGTCGGGGCGGCTGGCGGGGTGACGGGTGGGGTTAGGTGAGGTCGGTTTCGTTGATGGACTGGAGGTGGGGGATGTTGGCGTCGTCGCAGACGGCGCGGGTGAAGCGGATGCGGGCGCGGCGGCCGTCGTATTCGAGCGAGGAGAGGATGTTGTGGAACCAGGAGCCCTGGGTGATCCGCCACTTGATCCGGGGCAGGGGGGCGCGGGCGAGCCGGGCCAGGGTCGTGCCGAGCACGCCGCCGGGGCGGGAGGTGGTCAGCTGGTGCAGGCGCTTGTAGTGCTCCGGCAGGACGTTGTGGACCGGCGAGCAGACGGCCTGGTAGACGGGAGCGCGGGGGTTGGTGCCGGGGGGGAACTCGACCTCGGCCAGGTAGCTGTGGTGGATGTCGCCGCCGATCACGGTCACTGAGGCGGGCGGAGCCCCGCGCGCGCCGGTGGCCAGCTCGGTCAGCAGGTCCTCGAACTGCGCGAACGATGCGCTGAAGGCGGCCCAGTGCTCGAGGTCGAGCTCCTGGCGGACCCACTCGCCGGCCCGGGCCAGGCGGCGGCCCCAGGCGCCGCCGCAGACGGCCTCGTTCCAGGCCTCCATCTCGTGGATGCCCGCGGGCAGCAGCATCGGCAGCGAGCTGGCGAAAACCACGTGGTCCCAGTCGCCGGACGCCGACTCGACGACCCACTGCCACTCGGCCTCGCTCGTCAACCGCCGGTGGCCTTCCTCGACCATCCGGCCGGCCCGCGAGTCGATCACGACGACCCGCACCCCGCCGAAGGTGCGCCGGTAGCTCCACTGGATGCCGTTGCCGGGCTGGTCGGCCCGGACGGCGAAATCGCCGAGCACGTCCGCGTGGTCGCCCGGCTCCTGCATTTGCTGCCACAGCTCGCTCTTGGCCAGCTCGGCCGGCGAGAGGTTGCCGATGTGCTGGTAGATCCAGTAGGTCATGTAGGCGCTGCGGATCCGCTCCGGCCACCACGGCTTGGCCTGGTAGTCGCGGCGCCAGGCGGCCGAGGTGTTCCAGTCGTCGTGCACGTCGTGATCGTCGAAGATCATCGCGGAGGGGATGACGGACAGCAGCCACCGCACCGACGGCTCGGACCAGGCCTCGCGGTACAGGAAGCAGTACTCGGCGAAGTTCGCGACCTCGTAGCCGGGCGGGACCTCCGGGTCGCGGAGCTTCTCGATGAGCTCGCGGGTGGCCGGTCCCGGGTTGTCGGCGTAGACCTGATCGCCGATATGCAGCATCAGGTCGGGCCACTGGTCGTGCGGCGTGTCCTTCAGGTCCAGGGCCAGGGCGACCAGGGCGTCGGGACCGTGCTGCTTCTCGTCCTCCGCGGCGCGCCGGCGGGCCCGCCGCGAGCTCCAGCGGTGCCGCGGCATGGGCAGCTCGGCGATCCGGCAGGAGCCGGAGGTCAGCCGGAGCGGCCGCCCGGGGTCCGTGGTCCGGAGCACGCTGGCCGGGAAATCCGGGTTGGCGTCCGGCCAGCGGACGGCGCCGTCCAGGGTGACCTGGTACTGGTACTCGGCACCCGGCAGCAGGTCGCCGATCATCACCAGCGCGTAGTGGTGCCCGGCGACCTCGAAGGTCGGCGCCTGGCGGCCGAGGATCTCGACCTGACAGGCCCGGTCGGTCTCGACCCAGATCGTGGCCTCGGTATCGGCGACGTAGCGCAGCAGCGGGCCGAGCACGAGCTGCGGGCCCGCATCATGACTGGTAGAGCTCTCCCCATCTGTCATGCGCGCTTACTACCCCGTCCGGGAAGGATCATGACGAACTGGACCGGGGCGGGATGCCTGCCTCGTTCGGTATCGATGGTGAACTGCCGCGCAGCAGGTAAGCGGACCTCAGCCGGGCGGGGTTGTCGCGCAGTTCGCTGGCCTGGCCGGAGAAGCGGATCCGGCCGCCCTCCATGATGTGGGCGCGGTTGGCCAGGCCGAGCGCGACGGTGGCGAACTGCTCGATGAGCAGCACGCCCGCGCCGGCTTCGGCCACCGCGGCGATCACCGGGATCAGGCGGCTGACCACGACCGGGGCCAGGCCCAGGGACAGCTCGTCGACGAGCAGGTAGCGGGGTGATCCGATCAGCGCCTGGGCCAGCACCACCATCTGCTGCTCGCCGCCGGACAGGGTCCGGGCGGGGGCGGCGAGCCGCTGGCGGAGCTGAGGGAACAGCTCCAGGACGCGGCCGCGCCCGGACTGGGCCTGCTCTTTGGTGAGGGCGTAGCTGGCCACCCGCAGGTTGTCCTCGACCGTCAGGTCGGGCAGCAGCCGGCGGCCCTCGGGGACGATGGCGACGCCGTGGCGCCGGATCCGTTCCGGGCGGCGGCCGGCCAGCGGCTGGTCATCGAGGAGCACGGTGCCCGCTTGGGGCTTGAGGACGCCGCCGACGGCGAGGACCAGGGTGGACTTGCCGGCCCCGTTCGGTCCGAGCAGGGCGGTGACCTGGCCTTCGGAGATCTCCAGGGAGACGTCCTTGACCACGGCGCGGCCACCGCGCTCGACGGTGAGGTCGCGCAGCACCAGGCTCACTGGTCCACCCCCAGGTAGGCGCGGATCACCGCGTCGTCGCGGAGCACGGCGGCGGTGGGGCCGGACGCGATCAGCTTGCCGAAGTCGAGCACGGCGGTGGTGGCGCAGCAGGCCGAGACCAGGCTCATGTCGTGGTCGACGAGGATGGCCAGCGCGCCGGTGTGCTCGGGGATGCGCCGGATCACCGCGGCCAGGTGGCCGGTCTCCTCGTCGGGCAGCCCGGCGGCGGGCTCGTCGAGCAGGACCAGACGGGGGTTTCCGACGACGGCGCGGGCGACTTCCACCAGGCGGCGCTGGCCCGCTCCGAGCGTGTTTACCCTGGTGTCCGGATCGATGTCGAGGCCGGCGAACTCGATCGCGTCGAGCACGTCCCGGCGGCGGGCGGCGCCGCCGAGCCGGGAGTGCTCGTGGACCATGGCCACGTTGTCGAACACGGAGAGCTCCTCGATGGCCTGCTCGGTCTGGAAGGTCCGGCGCACGCCCCAGCGAGCGCGGCGGAAATGAGCCATCGACAGCAGGTCGGTGCCGAACGCGCGCACCGTCCCCGAGGCCGGCCGCACGAAGCCGCTCAGCACGTTGAAGAACGTGGTCTTGCCGGCCCCGTTCGGTCCGATGAGCCCGCAGGTCCCTTCGGTGAACGTCAGGCTCATGGCGTCGAGCGAGGTGACCCCGCCGTAGCGGACGGTCAGGCCGTCGACCTCGATCATGATGTCTGTCCTGGTGCCGGGGCGCGCTTGCTTTCTGGTGGCCGGCTACCGCGGAGGCGGCGGGCGAGGCGGGCCAGGTCCCGCGGGACCTGATCGGCCAGGCCGGCCGGGGCCGTGGTCAGCACCTGCAGCACCCCGAGGCCGAACAGGATGGTCAGCCAGTCGGCCGAGACGCCCCAGTTGTTCAGCAGGGACGGCAGGAACTGGTAGAGCAGGCCGGCCACCACCGCGCCCCACAGGCTGTACGCGCCGCCCATCAGCACCACGGCTAGCAAGGTGATCGAGTCCTGGGTGGGGAAGCCGATCGAGTACAGGTAGTGGATCGCGCCGGCCAGCACGCCGCCGGCCACTCCGGTGATGAACGAGGCCAGCGCGAACGCCCACAGCTTGTACAAGGTGGTGTTGATGCCGGCCGCCAGCGCGGCGGGCTCGCTTTGCCTGATGGCCGCCCAGGCGCGGCCCGGCTTGGTCTTGATGTGCGCCAGGACCAGTGCGAACATGGCGATCGCGACGATCACCGAGAAGCGGAAGTAGGCCAGGTCGCCGGCGGCGAAGCTGGGTCTCCTGATCGGCGGGATGTGCACCAGGCTGCCGTTGTAGCCGAGGAAGCCGTGGCCCCCGTTGGGGAAGTTCACCGTGGCCAGCACGACCGTGATGCCGCCCGCCAGCATCAGCGTGATCAGCGCCAGGTACAGGCCGCGCAGCCGCAGTGCGGGCAGCCCGATCGCGGTGCCGGCGATCATGGTGATCACGCCCGCCTCGAACAGGATGAGCAGGTACGGCTGGCTGGTGGCGAACAGCAGGCGGGCCGCTACCCAGGCACCGACGGCCAGCACCGCGACCTGGCCCAGCGAGACCAGGCCGACCCGGCCGACCAGCACCCCGAGGGCCAGCGCGACCATCGAGTACACGGCCACCTGGGTCATCGTGTCCACGTAGTACTGGCTCATCAGCTGGGGCAGGCCGAGCAGCACGAACAGCAGCAGGATCGCGGTGATGGAGGTTTTCGGCTGGGTCAGGTTTGTGAGCCGCATGGTGGTGAGCCGCCTCATCAGGCTCCCTCGCGGGACTGGACCATGACGCGGTGCCGGGACAGCACCAGCAGGCCGATGGCGGCGATCACGAACGGGGTCATGTCGCGGTAGTTGCTCAGCGAGACGACCGGCGTGAGCAGGTCGTGCAGCAGGCCGACGACGATCGCGGCGGCGAAGGTGAGCGCGATCGAGCGCAGCCTTGCTATCAGTACCGCCGCCAGCGAGGAGATGACCAGGAAGGTCAGCGTGGTGGCGTCCAGGGCGACCAGGTCGGCGAGCAGCAGCCCGGCGATCCCGGCCAGGATGCCGCAGCCGAGCCAGGCGGCGGCTTCCACCCTCCTGACCGGGACGCCGAGGGTCGCGGTGATCTCGCGGTCGTTGGCCATCGCCCGCATGGCCGTGCCGAGCTTGGTGAACCGCAGGAACGCGGCCGTGGCGGCGGTGAGGGTGATGCCGGCGACGAGCCCGATCACCTGGGTGTCGGTGACCGTGATCTGCCCGCTGGTGAAACCGCTGTTGTCGGTGGGCAGGGTGAGCGAGCGGGCCTGGCCGCCGCTGGTCGTCCAGAGCAGGTCCATCAGGCCGTAGAGGACGAGCGTGAGCCCGATGGTGGCCACCGCCTTGACCAGCGGATCCCGCTTGGCCAGGGCCGGACCGAACAGGGTCCCGTAGCCGAGGGTCACGGCGGCGGCGACGGCGACGCAGGCGAGGTCGCCGGCCCAGCCCGGCGCGCCATGCTGGCCCAGCGACCAGGCGGTCAGCGCGCCCAGCGCGCCGGCCGCCCCGAAGGCCAGGTAGAGCACGCCGGTGGCCCGGTACAGGACGACCAGCCCGACCCCGGACAGGGCGTACACCCCGCCCAGGGCCAGGCCGCTCACGATGAACGGCTCGAAGTCCGCCCAGGGCGGCATTACCTTGTGGCCTCCTGCCCGGTCATGAGGCGTTCGGCGCGGTGCCGGCGGCGGCGCGGTACTGCGCGATCTGCGGGTCGACCGACGAGATCGGGGTGCAGCCCTGCGCCGTGGTCATCTGGCCGTCCTTGGGCGTGACGGTGTAGTCGGAGTTGTTCGGGATGTGCAGGGGGTAGCTGCCGTAGGTCCACGCCTGGCAGAGCATGCCGGTGCTGAAGTCCTTGACCGCCTTGAACGCGGCGTTGACGCTCTGCACCGTGTAAGCGCCGTTTATTGACTGCAATGCGTGCACTGCTATCTCGGCCTCGGTGAAGCCCATCTGGCTGAAGCTGCCGATGCCGCCCTGGACCGATTTCCCGTACTGCTTCAGTATCGCCTTATAGAGGTTCATGGCGGTGGTGTTCGTGCCGTCGGGCGGGGTCAGCTCGGCGTTGACGAATAGCTTGCCGTTCCACTTCGGGCCGAGCGAGGTGGCCAGGAAGTCGGTATTGCAGGGCGTGGAGCAGCCCCACAGCTTGACCCGGTTCTCCAGGCCGAGCTTCTGCGCCGCCTGCAAGATGATCAGCGCCTCGGGCGGGGTGAAGTTGAGGATCACGGCGCCGTTCGGGCCCGCGTCGTTGACCTCCTTGATGGCCACCGAGTTGGCGTCGGTGATCGGCACGTTCTCGGTCAGCTGGACGATGGGGGTGTTGGCTGCTTTCGCCAGCGCGGCCGGGCCGGCCGCGATGTAGCCGGTGCCGGGGACGTTGGACTGGTCGAAGACGATCTTGTTCACGTGCTGGGAAAGGGCGTACTGCACGGCGCCGTCCGAGCTGTAGCGCGGGCCCATGTTGACGGCGGCGCTGTTCGGGGTGGAGTAGCACTCGGGCGCGATGCCGGAGTCGATGACGTAGAAGCCCATCTTCTGCCAGTAGCCGCTGTTCACCGAGCACTCGATGATGGAGGTGTTGCCGACGACGCCGACCACGTGGTCGGACTGCACCAGCTGCTTGGCGTCGGCCGCGACCTGGGCCGGGTTGGTCTGCTCGGTCTCGATGTAGTACTTGATCGGGTGGCCGTTGATGCCGCCGTTGGCGTTCACGCAGTCGAAGTAGGCCTGGGCCATGTTCGGGATGTCGGTGAAGCTCGTGCCCGGCTGGTTCGTAGCGATGGCGCCGAGCGCGATCGGGGTGCCGGTCGCCTTGACGCCGGGCTTGCTGCCGCACTGCGAGGTATCCACGGCGGCGCTGCTCGCGCTGCCGCCCGCGCTGCTGCTCGTTGCGGACCCGGCGGGCGTGGTCGAGCCGGCGCCCGTGTTGCTGTTCGAGATGCTGCTGCAGCCGGCCACGGCTCCGGCCAGGGTGAAAGCGGCGGTGAGGATAAGGGCGGCGTTCGTTTTTCTTCGTCTTCCCATGCTCTCCCCCTCGGGGCGGTGGAGGTTGATGTTGTGCGTCAGTTCACGGTGACCACGATCTTGACCGCGTCCGGCGGCCTGCTCATCGCGAATTCGAAGGCCTCGGCCGCGCGAGCCAGCGGGAAATGGTGTGAGAAAAGCGGGATCAGGTGTTCTTGGCTGGCGGTGACGAGGCTTATCGCGGCGCGGAAATCCGCGGCTGTCGCGGTGCTCGAGCCGAGGACGTCTATTTCCTTTTCCGGGAAGATCCCGGGCCTGACTGGTGCCGTTCCTGAGGACATGCCGACGACCACGACCCGGCCGGCCGGCGCGACGATCTCGGTCGCCAGGTTCAGCGCGCTGGTCGCGCCGCTGGTCTCCACGACCAGCGGCGGCCCTTCCCCGGCGGTCCAGTCGAGCGCCTCGGCGGTCAGATCCTCGTTCGGTGCCCAGGTCACGACCTCGGCACCGAGGTGCTTGGCCAGGTCGCGGCGGGTCTGCACGGGGTCGACAGACATGACTTTCGCGCCCGCGTGCACGGCCGCGACCAGCACGGCCAGCCCGATCGGCCCGGCGCCGAGCACCACCACCTGCTCGCCTGCCTGGACGCGGCCGCGGGCCAGGGCATGCACCGCTACCGAGGCGGGCTCGACGAAGGCGGCGCTGTCCGGGTCCAGGTCGCCGACCGCGAAGACCTGTTCCGCTTTTACTTCCAGGCACTCCTGCAGGCCGCCGTCGAGGTGCACGCCGACCAGGCGGAAGGCGGGGCAGACGTTCGGCCGGTTCTCCCGGCAGGGGTAGCAGCGCCCGCAGGGCAGCAGCGGCCAGATCGCGACCCGGTCGCCGTCCTGGTGGCCGCTGTCGCCGGGGTCGGCCACGATGGCGGCGACCTCGTGGCCCTGGACCCGGGGGTAGAAGTCGCTGGTGCCGGAGAGGGCGGCCACGTCGCCGGAGAACAGGTGGAAGTCGGAGCCGCAGATGCCGACGGCTTCGGGCCGGACGATGACGTGCCCGGCCCGGGCGCGGCCCGGTCCTTCGATGTCTTCGACCACCAGCTCGCCCGGTGCTCTCGTTACCGCGGCCAGCACATACGGCCCCTTTCCGCGGGTGCCCTTGACCAGGGTGAATGATGAGAAAACTGGCAATTACCGCGTTAATGCGGAGATTCCCACGGCCGATCCCGCCGGACAATGACACGGCACCCAAAAACGATTGGTGAATTCCTGGTCCCGGCCACAAGCTCTCTGCTGTCTCTCGGTTGCGGGCCCGGGGGCGCGGCTGGCGGGGGCGCGGCTGGCGGGGGCGCGGCTAGCGGCATCGATGGAGCATCAATGCTGCTGGGGCGACATCGATGGAGCATCGATGTCGTTTCTGGGAGCCGGGGCGGGGGGCGAGCGGGGTCCGTGGTGCGGATGCGGCGGCTGAGACCGGTACCGGCCTCGTATCAGGCGCCGGCCGGGGCCGTGAGGCTAGGCGGGCGGGGCTGTGAGGTTAGGCGGGCGGGGCTGTCGGGCGGGGCGGGCGGCAGACGTCAGGGTAGGCCGGCGGCGGTGCGCAGGGCAGCCGCCTTGTCGGTGTTCTCCCAGGTGAAGCCGTCTTCGTCGCGGCCGAAGTGGCCGTAGGCAGCGGTCTGCCGGTAGACGGGGCGGCGCAGGTTCAGCGCCTCGACCAGGGCGGCGGGGCGCAGGTCGAAGTGGTCGCGGACCAGGGCGGACAGTGCGGGCCGGCCGATCTTCTCGGTGCCGAAGGTCTCGATCAGCAGGGAGAGCGGCCGGGCCACCCCGATCGCGTAGGCGACCTGGACCTCGGCCCGGTCGGCCAGCCCGGCGGCCACGATGTTCTTGGCCACGTGCCGCGCCGCGTAGGAAGCCGAACGGTCCACCTTGCTCGGGTCCTTACCCGAGAACGCGCCGCCGCCGTGCCGGGCGAACCCGCCGTAGGTGTCCACGATGATCTTGCGGCCGGTCAGGCCGGTGTCGCCGACCGGGCCGCCGATCACGAACCGGCCGGTCGGGTTGACGTAGAACTCCTCACGGAGGGCGGCCGGGTCGTAGAGGCCGGGCGGCAGCGCCTGGGTCACGACCTGCTCCCACAGCGCGTCGGGCAGCTTGGTTTCCACCCCGTCCTCATGCTGGGTCGAGATGAGGACCTTCTCCACGCCGATCGGCTGGCCGGCGGCGTCGTAGCGCACCGTGACCTGGGTCTTCCCGTCGGGCCGGAGTCCGGGCACCAGTCCGTTGCGCCGTACCTCGGCGAGCCGCCGGGCGAGCTTGTGGGCGAGCACGATCGGCATCGGCATGAGCTCGGGCGTCTCATTGCTGGCGTAGCCGAACATCATGCCCTGGTCCCCCGCGCCGGCCAGGTCGAACGGGTCGGTGCTGCCCGAGCGCCGGTCGTGGGACTCATCGACGCCGCGGGCGATGTCGGGTGACTGCCGGTCCAGCGCGGTGATCACGCCGACCGCGTTGCCGTCGAAGCCGAAGTCGCCGGTGTCGTAGCCGATGTCGCAGATCACCTGGCGGGCGATGGCGGCGAAGTCGAGCACCGCCTTGGTGGTGATCTCGCCGGCCAGCACCACGAGGCCGGTCGTCAGCAGCGTCTCGACCGCGACCCGGGACGCCGGGTCTACGGCCAGGGCGGCGTCCACGATCGCGTCGGACACCTGGTCGGCCACCTTGTCCGGGTGGCCTTCGGTCACGGATTCTGAGGTAAACAGGAACCCGCTCTCGGCGCTCATCTCGTCGTTTCTCCTAGTTCGGCTCTGACCTGGGCGGCTCCGGCCACCATGGCCCGGAGCTTGCGTCTGGCCACTTCGGGCGCGAGGTGCCGCAGCCCGCAGTCGGGATTGATCATCAGGCGGTCGGCGGGCACGTACTCCAGCGCCCGCCTGATCCGGGAGGCGACCAGTTCGGGTGCCTCTACCTCGGGGTTCTTGACGTCGATCACGCCCAGGCCGAGCCACCGGTCCCAGTCGTACTGCTGGATCAGCCGCAGGTCATCCAGGCCCTTGCGGGCGAACTCCAGGACGATCTGGTCCACCCGGGCGGCCTTCACCGCGGGAAACAGGAAGTCGTAGTGGCCCTCAAAGGACGGGCGCGCGTACCGGTTGCCGTAGCACACGTGCAGCGCCCAGCTGACCGGCACGCCCTCGGTCACGATGTTGACCGCCTCGACCGCGAGCTCGACCTGCTCGGGGTACCCGGCCAGGAACGGCTCGTCGATCTGCAGCAGGTCGGCGCCGGCCGCGGCCAGCTCCCGCGCCTCGGCATTGAGCCGGCGGGCCAGTGCGCGGACCAGTTCGACCGGCTCGGCGTAGGCCTCGTCGCGGATCCGCCGGGACAGCGAGAACGGGCCGGTGAAGGAGAACTTCACCGGCTTGGCGGTGAGCTGGCGGGTGAACCGGAAGTCGGCCGCCAGGCCGAGGCTGGTACTGGTGTCCGCGCCTTCCTTGCCCCCGGCAAGCTCGGGCAGCGGCCGGGTGACCTCCGCGTCGTAGTAGTCGAAGTAGTCGGCCTTGGCGCGTTGCGGAATGTGCACCCCGGGGATCCGGGCCAGGAAGTAGTCGACGTCATTGTCCCGGCGCAGCTCGCCGTCGGACACGATGTCGATGCCGGCCAGCTCCTGGTCCTTGACCGCCGCCTTGATGGCCACCTCGTTGATCTCGGCAAGGTGCTGCGCGCTGATCCGGCGCTGGTAGAACTCGGTCTTGAGCCGCTCCAGCCATTCCGGCACCGAGTATGAGCCCACTACGGTGGTCGGCAGCAGCACCATCGGCCTTAATCCCTCGCCTGCGCGGTCAGCGTGGTGATGTTGGAACCCGGCCGCTGCCGGAACGGCGTGTACTCGACCCCGAACCCGCGGCGGCTCGCGACCAGTTGGAGCAGCGGGCCGTTCACCCAGTTGACGACGGACCCGTCGTATTTGCCCGGGCCGTAGAACCCGGTCCGGTACTGCTGGCTGCTGGTCAGGAACAGGTCGTGGCACTGCACCCGGCCGTACGGGTGGAGCAGGGGCAGCGTCCCGGTGAAGCTGCCGAGCGCGCCGTTGCTGACGTGCATCCTGACGTCGCCGGCTCCCTCGATCAGCGGCCGCAGGATCTCGCCGGTCAGCGCGGGCGTGATCTGGTAGCTGTCCAGGCCCTCCAGCGGAACGTAGCGTTCCCGCAGCCGCAGCGCCTCCCAGGTGGCCTGCCAGAACGCGACCGCCTGGCCGGTGTCGGCGCAGTTGCCCGGGGAGGACTCGCTGAGCAGCTCGGGTCCGATCCGCAGCAGCCGGTCGATGAGCTGGACGAGCTCGTCGCGCCGGCAGCTGAGCTGGCCGGCGATCCGGTCGGCATCGTCTTCGGCGAGGTATGCCTGCGTCTCGACCTGGTAGGTACGCCCGTGGATGCAGGCCAGCTCATCGGTGGGCAGGTTGTCGTACACGTTGGAGATGTAGACCAGGAAGGCCTTGCCGGCCAGGAAGCCGAGGGTGACCGACGGCCGGGTAGCTTCCACCACCAGCGCGCTGACCCGTTCGCTGTGGTGGGCTACAGCCTGCCGGGCCCGGTCGAGCACGTGCGGGGAGTAGTCGCCCATCAGGTAGCGGAGCCGGTGGTAGTACTCTCGCCCGTGCCTGCGGTCGAGCTGGAGGAACTCGTCCAGCCAGGTGCGGGCCTGGCTGCCGTTCCCGACGCCGAGCTCCAGGATGTACAGTTCCTCGGGCAGCGCGCGGCGCGCGTCGAGCTCGTCCCAGATCCGGAAGAGCTCCAGGATGAGCTCGCGGGCGGCCTCGGTGTTCCGCGCGTCGCTCTCGCCGCCGGGCAGCGACTGCTCGTACTCCCGGCCGGTGGCCTGCTCCCAGCCCGACAGCGCCTGCCAGTACAGCTGGTTGAACCGCCAGATGCAGCTGTCCCGGCCGGTGACCCACGGCTCCAGGGCCACGCCGGGCTGATCCCCTGACCCGCTGAGCGCCTGCTTGACGTGCGCGGCCAGCTGCCCGGGGTCGAGATCACCGCAGCGGCGCAGGTCGAAGGCGATCTCGGTGTCGGTATCCCCGACCGGCCGGCCGGCCACGGGCTCGCGGAAGTTCTGCTTGTACTGGATCCAGTCGCAGACCACGCGCAGGCTGGCCAGGTCGGCAGGCGAGGCGCAGACCGCCTCCAGGATCGGGCCGACCGCGGCCCGGGCCGCGGCGGATTCCCGCAGCTTCCTGACCGGCCGCAGGTCAACGTCCACCGGGCACCGTCCGGAGGCCGGATGCGGCGAGGATGCCGGGTACCGCCCGCTCGTTGCCCGACATGAACAGGTGCACCCCGGCCACGCCCTCGATCGCGCGCAGCTGCTGAATGGTCTCGGCGGCGAGCCGCGCGCCCTCGGCGGCCGTCTGGTCGGACGGGACCGCGCGAAGCCTGCGGTACACGTCGTCGGACACCATCACGCCGGTCAGCTTGTCCCGGATGAAGTCCAGTCCCGCGCGGGACCTGACCGCGCCCACGCCGACCAGGATGGAGCACCGCTCATGCAGGCCGAGGTCGCGGACCTGTGCCATCCACTGGCCGAACGCGGCGATGTCGAAGACGAACTGAGTCTGCACGAACTGCGCCCCGGCGTCGACCTTCTGGGCGAGACGCCCGGCCCCGGACCCGTCCGACGGCGCCGACGGGTTCTCCACCGCGCCGAGAAAAAATTCGGGTGGCGGGTCCAGCGTGCGGCCGGTCAGCACGGCGCCCTGGTCCCGCATGTGCCGCAGCGTCCAGAGAAGCTGGACGCTGTCCAGGTCGAAGACCGGCTTGGCCTCCGGGTGGTCGCCGGACTTCGGGTGGTCCCCGGTCATCAGCAAGATGTTGCGGACGCCGAGCGCGGACGCCCCGAGTGCGTCGGACTGGAGCGCGATGCGGTTGCGGTCCCGGCAGGTCATCTGCATGACCGGCTCGAGCCCGGCGGCGAGCGTGGCCAGGCTGCCCGCCCAGCTGGCGAGCCGGACGTTCGCGCCCTGGTTGTCGGTGACGTTGACCGCGTCCACCCAGTCCCGCAGCAGCCCGGCCATCTCGGTTACCGGGCCGGTGCCCGCGCCGCGGGGCGGGCTGATCTCGGCGGTGACCGCGAAGGCGCCTGATGCCAGCCGGTCACTCAGGCCGCTCATGCGCCCCCCACGACCCGCTGACGGTTCCTGCTAGGGCCCATACCGCCAGTATCGCCCGTAACAGCCAGCCACAACCTCCCGGCCCCGGCGGGAACGGGCCGCCGGGCGGTCAACGGGCCGTCCGGATGAACGCCAATCGTGTCCGGCACCTATTTACGCGCCGGTTACAAATGCATTCCATCCGGCTCGCGCGGATCGCACCGCATCCCATGGTGTATATGCTCGGTCCTGACCGGCGCGAAAACAACGACGGGCACCACAAGCTTTGCCGCATGCCTATTGTGAGCAGCGACAACCCAGGTTAGCGATAAGCCGCCAAAACGAGCTGCTAATAGCCGGGTAGCACAAATTTTTATTGCCGGATTTGTGGCCTGACTCAGATCGCTATCGCGCTGACGGTCGCGGGCTCCGCCACCGGGACCAGCCGGGGCCGGGGCCGGGACAGGGTGTAGATCCCGCCGAACACCTCGGCCAGGTCCTCCAGGTTCGCCCCGGTCTTGGCGGCCACGATCAGGATCGCGTCGGCCGCCAGGCGGCAGTCCCCGGGCAGCTTGTCGGTCCAGGTGCAGATGGCCCGGGCCACGGACTCGGACAGCAGGTGCCCCTCGGCCAGTGCCTGGGTGACCTGCGGGTGCGCGGCGGCCCGGCGGACCCAGGCCGCATGCCCGGTGGCGGCGCCCGTGGTGACGCCGGTCTCGCGGATCAGCCAGGCCCGCGGGCTGGAGCCTGCCGGGCCGGAGGCGGCCGTGCGGCTCTGGCCGGAGGCGGCCGTGCGGCTCTGGCCGGAGGCGAGCGCGCCGAGGACGGACGCGCGGGCCGCGGTCTCGATCGCGTGCAGCTGCTCCAGCGCCCGCAGGCACTGCGCCTGGGTCTCAGCCGCCATCGCGGTCGCGTCCGCCGCGGCCAGGTATCCCATCGCGGCCCTCAGCATCCCCAGCGCCTCCTCGGGACTGCGCGGTGACGCCACGGTGTGCATGGTGATATGCCCCCTCCTCGCGGAATGCCCGTCGGGCTGCTCGACGCTGTCTTCTTCCTACTGCCCTCAACAGCTAGTTCGATTCTAGCGGCCGGCTAGGACATTTTCCGGAGCAGCCAAGCACGGGGTGACGGATTATGGCGGGTGAGCACAATGGGCGGTATGCGCCGCTCATCGTTGTTCCTGGCGCCAGCGGTAACCGCGGTGGCCTGCTTGATCCTTTCGGCCTGTACCGGCGGCGCGCCGCCGCGCGCCGTCCAGATCCCGGCCGCGGCCTCAGCGGCTGGGCCGGCCGGGAGCGCGGGTCATCCGGCGGTGTTCTCCTTCGTCCAGGAGTCCTTCCCCGGTGGCGGGGACACCGTGCCGCAGCGACCCCAGGCCGGCGACCTGGCCATCGGATCGCTGATCATCCCCGGCGGCCGGCGGCTGGCCACGGCGGATCCGGCCGGATACGGGGAACACGGCAGCTACAAGATCGCCTTCGTCGTGCCCATGGGCGCGACGGTGACGGTCACGATCGACCCGCCGGCTCGCGGGCACGTGGTGATCTCCAATCCCTACGCGCCCCAAGGCGTGGCGGCCGTCACCTACCAGCCCTGTGCGCACGTAGCTGGGTTCTACGCTCAGGACTTCGCCTTCAGCGGCGGCCAGACCCGGGGCTGCGTGCCGCTCGACGTAAGAACCGGCGACCAGCGACAGGTACGGCACGTCACGTTGTCGCTGTTCGCCGGGTCCTGTTGACGCTAGTCAGAGGTCGATGACCTGCCCTTCGGCGGCGACGGTGACATCGGGATCGGCATCGAAGCGGGCCGCGAGCAGGTCGAGCTCGTCATCGGTCCGGTCCGGCTTGTGGTGGGCCAGCAGGACCCGGCCGGTGCCGGCCCGCCGGGCCAGGCTCACCGCGTAGTCCGCCGCCGGATGGCCGAACGACGCCTGCGCCGCGACCTCGTCCGGGCGCAGGAACGCGTCGTGGATCAGCAGGTCCGCGCCGGCCGCCAGGGCCAGCGCGTCGGGATGGTACTCACCCCAGCCCTCCGGGCCCGGGCCCAGCGCCGTCGGGCAGTGATCGGGGATGTAGGCCACCGCCGAGTGCCCGTCGCTGACCCGGTACCCGAAGGTCCGGCCGCCCTTGTGCGGGACCTCGCGCGCCTCCACGGTGAAGCCCTCGGCTTTGAAGGTGCCCGGGGCCACCGCGCCGAACGTCCACTCCCCGCGCAGGCCGCGCGGGGTTATCGGGAAATGCGGCGGGGACATTCCCTCCGCCAGTACCTCCTCCGCACCTGCACTCCCCTCTCGCTGAGACCCTGGCTGCGGCGGCTGTTCCGGCAGCAGCAGGCTGACACGGGCGTCTTCGCGGTCTGCGCCCGCGAAGAACGGCAGCCCGTGCACGTGGTCCCAGTGCAGGTGCGTGAGGATGATCGTGCCGGCGAACGGCTCGCCGCGCAGCAGCCCGGTGACCCGGCGCAGGCCGGTGCCGGCGTCCAGGACGAGGCGCGGCGCCGCCGCGTCGTCCGGGGCGATGGCCACGCACGAGGTGTGGCCGCCGTAGCGTACGAACTCGGCGCCCGGAGCGGGGGTCGAGCCACGTACGCCGCACAGGTAGATGCGCACGCTCAGCCTCGCACGCCCTCTTCGCGCCGGTGGCCGGTGGCCAGCTCGGCGAGGTCGGACAGGTCGAGTTGCACGGCGGGAACGGCCGCCACCCGGCACTTGGTCACGGCCACGAGGGTGGACGTCCGGGTGCCGCCCTCCAGCGCGGCCCGCTCGCCGAGCATCGCCCCGGGTCCGTACTCGGCCAGCCGTTCGCCGTCGTGGTCGACCCGGATGACCCCGTCGAGGACCAGGAAGACGTCGTGGCCGAAGTCGCCCTGGCGGACCAGTTCGGTGCCAGGCTCGAGATTGCTGATCCGCGGCTTGGCGGCGCCGTGCATGAGCTGTACGGACAGGCTCTGCTCGAACGCGGTCTCGACCGCTGTGACCAGGGCCGGGGAATCCTCGTCACCCCAGGGGGTATGGCGGCCGAACGACACCCGGGCCCAGTTGGCGTAGTCGGTCAGGCCGGACTTGTGGCCCAGCCGGCCGTCAGCGTCATAGATCCAGTGCCGGGGGAAGCGGCTGGCCCCGGTGACCTCGTACTCGGCCCGGCCGTCGGCGTGCAGGGTGAGCGACAGCGTGGTCCACACCAGCGGTGCCTGCCACTGGATGAACGGCCGCCGCCGCACCGGCCGCGGGGCGGGGATGGCGGTCCGGCCACCGGTCGTCTGGACGAAGCGCATCCAGGTTTCGCCCCGCTCCGGGGGACGCTGGAGGTCGGGCAGTGACACGGCCTGGAAGGTGTGACGCAGGCCCGCCAGCTTCAAGGTGGTGGCGCCCATCAGGCCCCCGCCGCTGTAGCCGCCATCGGTGATGCGGCCGGCGTCGTCGACGTCGATCCAGGCCCGCAGCAGGTTCCCGAACCGGAACCGGTCCGCCGCCCGAAGTTCCTCCAGGTCGGCGATTTCCCCGGGCGGCGGGTCGTCGTAGTGGGTGAAGCCGGAGTCGAAAGCGGCCCGGCTCACGCCGGTGACCGCCTCGGACGGGATCCAGGACAGTGAGGTGACAGTGCTTTCGTATCGCATGACACCGATGCTCATACTCTGCGGGCCCGCGGGGCAGGGTGCTGGCCGCTTGTTCGGTGGCGTGCTACCACCACCTGCTTAACGCATGCCTGCCTACTAGTAGGAAAACGGCTGACCGGCGGAAACTGAGCAGGTGGAAAAGAATGGCCCGGGCCCGCACGGCCCGATTAGCGTTTTCCTGGCCGACGACAACCTGATCGTCCGCGAGGGGGTCCGCGCGCTGATCAACGCCCGCAAGGACCTGAACGTGGTCGGGGTGGCCGCCGACTACGACGAGCTGGTGAGCGGTGCCGAGGCGACTCGCCCGCAGGTGCTCGTCACCGACATCCGGATGCCGCCGACCTTCACCCGCGAGGGCATCGACGCCGCCCGGGAGGTGCGCAAGCGCCATCCGGGGACCGGGGTCGTGGTGCTCTCGCAGTACGAGGACCCGGAGTACGCGATCTCGCTGCTGGCCGAGGGCTCGTCCGGCTACGGCGACCTGCTCAAGGACCGGGTGGCCGAGGGCAGCCAGCTGGTCGACGCGATCCGGACGGTCGCGACCGGCGGCACCGCCCTGGACCCGTCGATCGTCGAGGCGCTGGTGGCCCCGGTGGTCCCGGCCGGCGGCATGGCGCCCGCGGAGGAGGAACTGCTCGGGATGGTCGCGGCGGGCAAGACGATCAAGGCGATCGCCGCCGCCCGCCGGGTTCCGCCCGAGACGGTCGCCAAGGAGGTCGACGCGGTCTTCGTCAAGCTGGCCGAGGACGTGTCATCGGGCAGCGGCAGCGCGCTGCAGCGGCTGCGCCAGCTGCACCAGGCCATCGTGGACCGGGAGGAGCAGGGCGAGTCGCTGTCCCGGCTGCTGCCGAGCGGGCTGGCCGAGAAGCTCCGGCAGGAACGGCGGGCCATCGGAGAGACCGAACGGGTGGTTGTCACCGTCTTGATGAGCGACATCCGCTCGTACTCGACCATCGCCGAGCACGCCGACCCGAGCCAGCTGGCCGGGCAGCTCAACACCCATCGCGCCGCGATGAACCAGGCCATCCTGGGCCAGTCCGGCACCGTGATGCAGTTCGTCGGCGACGCGGTGATGGCGGTCTTCGGCGCGCCGTTCCCGCAGCCGGACCACGCGGACCGCGCGGTCGCCGCGGCGCTGGACATGCACGCCCTGCAGGCGGAGATCAACAGCCGCTGGCGCGCCGCCGACCTGCCGGCTTTCGGCCTCGGGCTCGGCCTGTCCACCGGCGCGGCGGCGGCGGCCCTGCTCGGCTCGGCCGAGCGGCTCGAATACACGCTGGTGGGCGACACCGTGAACCTGTCCCAGCGCTTGCAGCAACTGGCCGACCCCGGAGAGACTGTGTTGTCTGAAGCCACGTTCAAGGCGCTGCGCACGCACGTGCAGGCCAATGCTCTCGATGCGCAGCGGGTCAAGGGACGCGACACTCCGGTCTACGCCTACAAGATCAACAAGGTGGGGGAATGATGAGCGAGAACCTCGGGCCGGCGATGGCGAGCGAGCCCCGTCCCGCGCTGGTCGTGCGCGGCGTGCGCAAGACCTTCGAGGCCGAGAACGCGCCGGTCCGCGCGCTGCGCGGAGTGAACCTGACGATCGGGGCGGGCGAGTTCGCCGCCCTGATGGGCCCCTCGGGCTGCGGCAAGTCCACCTTGCTGAACCTGGTGGCCGGGCTCGAGGTGCCCGACGAGGGCGAGATCACGGTGGCCGGCGAGCCGGTGACCGGGCGGACCGAGGACGAGCTGGCCCGGATGCGCCGCCGCCACGTGGGCCTGGTCTTCCAGTTCTTCAACCTGCTCGAGGGCATGACCGTGCTGGAGAACGTGGCGCTGCCCGCGGTCATCGCGGGCCGCAAGCGGAAGATGGCGGAGACCCGGGCCCGGGACCTGCTCGACCTGCTCGGCATCGGCGACAAGGCCGCAGCCGTCCCCGGCGTGCTGTCCGGCGGCCAGCGCCAGCGGCTCGCCATCGCCCGCGCCCTGGCCAACGAGCCCACCCTGCTGCTGGCCGACGAGCCGACCGGGGCGCTGGACTCCGAGGGCGGGCACGAGGTGATCGAGCTGATGCGGCGGCTGCACCGCGGCGGCCAGACCATCATCTTGGTCACCCACGACGCGGACGTGGCCGCGGCGGCCGAGCGGGTCGTGCGGATGCGCGACGGGCGGATCGTGGATTCCGAGCCCGCGGTCGGTGAGAGCGCCGTCATCGGGGCGCGGTGAGCATGGACCCCGCCGTCCCGACCCGCGCCGGGAGCCAGGGGCACAGCTGGACCCGCCAGGTCGTTCCCGGGCTGCTCACGCCGGTGGCCACCGTAATCATCGCAGCGGCCGGGCTGCGGGTATCCGGCCTGGGCGTGATCGACGCCTTCGGCTTCGCCGCGGCCATCGCCTGGGCGATCGCCGGCCTGGTCACCGCCCGCTCCGCGGACCGCACCGCGGCCCCGCTGATCGGGCTGGGTGCGCTGGCCGGCACGGTCGGGCTGACCGCGGCCCGGATCGGGGCGTCAGAGGGGGACGCCCGGGGCCCGGCCCGGATACTGGCCACGCTGGCCGCGTGCGGCGTGATCGCGGTCAGCTTCCACTACCTGCTCGCGCTGCCCGACGGACGTCTGGGCCGCCCGGGACGGCGGATCATGACGGCCCTCGGCTACGCCAGCGCGGCCGGCACCGGGATCGGCCTGGCGGTGGCCGGCCAGCCATTTACGGTGACAGCGGGCGCGGTGATCTGGCCGCTGGCGGTGGCGTGCGCCCTGCCGGCCACCCGGCTGCGGTACCTGCAGGCGGCGGGCCGCGACAAGGAGCGCCTGCAGTGGCTGGGAGCCGGCCTGGTGATCGCCGCCAGCGTGGCCCTGACCAGTGCGGTCCTGCACCTGCTGGTGGATTGGCCGGGCCCGGCGGACGCGGTGGCGGCCTGCGCGGCCCTGGTTGTTCCGCTGGCCGTGATCGGAGCGGAGTTCGCGCCGCTGGCACGGCACGGCGGCCAGGTCCTCGTGCAGGCCATGGCGGTCGCGGGCTCGGGCGCCATCGTCGCGGCTATCTACCTGGTGATCGTGCTCGGCCTCGGGAACGCGCCGGGCGGCCCGGAGGATCGCAGGATCCTGGGCATGTCCATGCTCGCGGCCGCGGTGGCGGTGATCGGCTTCCTGCCCGCGCGGGGACGCCTGGCGGCGTCGGCCACCCGGTTCGTGTACGGCACCCGGGAGGCTCCCGGCGAGTCGCTGCGCACGTTCGGCAGCCGGATGACCCGCGCCGTGGCCATGGACGAGCTGCTCCTGCAGCTGGCCGAGTCGCTGCGGAAGACCATGCAGCTGACCTGCGCCGAGATCTACACCGGCCTGGGCGACGTGCTGGAACGCGCGGTGTCGGTACCCGACGCGGATCCGAAGTCGATCGTGCTGACCGACCGCGAGCGCCCGGTCGTGGCCCGCGCCGGGGTATCGGGCAGCGCGTGGGCCTCGGTCTGGCTGCCGTCCCTGCTGGACGGGCGCGAGCAGGCCCAGCTGCGGGTGGCGCCGATCAGCCACGCGGGCGAACTGCTCGGCCTCATCGTGGTGGAACGGCCGGCCCGGGCGGACACCTTCACCGAGGAGGACGACCGGGTGCTGACCGAACTGGCCCGCCAGGCCGGCCTGGCCTTCCACAACTCCCAGCTCGACTCGGCGCTGCAGACGACGCTGGACGCGCTGCGCAAGCAGGCGGACGAGCTGCGCGAGTCCCGGGCCCGCGTCGTGGCCAGCGGGGACGCCGAGCGCCGCCGGGTGGAACGCAACCTGCACGACGGGGCCCAGCAGCACCTGGTGGCGCTGGCCATCAACCTCCGGCTGACCCGCGACATCGTGGCCGAGGACCCCGAGGGAGCGGGCGAGATGCTCGGCCAGCTGGCCGAGGACGTGCAGACGACGATCAAGGAACTCCGCGAGCTCGCCCACGGGATCTACCCGCCGCTGCTGGCCGACAACGGCCTCGGCGACGCGCTGCGCGCCGCCGCCAGCCGGAGCCCGCTCACCGTCCGCGTGGCCGTGGCGGACGAGGTCGGACGGTACTCGGCCGAGATGGAAGCCGCGATCTACTTCGCCTGCATGGAGGCCCTGCAGAACGCGGCCAAGCACGCCCCGGGCGCCTCCGTGGACCTGCGGCTGTGGACCGAGTCGGGCGGCCTGCTGTTCTCGGTCGCCGACGACGGCCCCGGCTACGACGCCGCGGTGGCCCGGCGTGGTCACGGCTACATCAACATGGCCGACCGGCTCGGCGCCATCGGCGGCACCGTCCGCTGGGATTCCACCCCCGGCCACGGCTCCTCGGTCAGCGGCTCCGTTCCCCTGGTCGCCTAGATCCACCCGGACCTGCCCGGCAACTCTCGTAGACACCGCTCACAATCGAGCGCAGCTCGCGACTATCCCGTTGGTTCACTCTCGCACCGACCATCGCGGCGTGCCGGAAATAACGCGGTGGATCCGGGTTATCCGGTGGATCCGGTACCCCATAGGGGCCACGATCCTCCGCGTAAGCCGGATCCACCGCGTTAATTTTCGGCCAACCGAATAAATATGCGAGGCTGCTTCCGGCGGGGCGAATGTGGCTAATGAGGCGTAGATGCCCAGTGTGTGGGCCTAGCCTGCGGGGCCGGTTGCGGCTTGCGGGGACGGGGGTGGCGGCTGGGCCGGGGAATGGCGGCTGGGCCGGGGCGGGGCGGAGTGGGGTGGGACGAGGTGGGCGGGGTAACAGGGTGGCGAAGGGGGTGGTGGTGCGGTTGTCCCAGAGCTGGCGGAGGGCGTCGGCGCCGAAGTGCTCCTTGTTGATGTAGGCGCGGGCACCGCTGGTGGGGGCGCCGGGGGGCAGGTCGGTCACGTCGTGGGTGGAGCAGAGGAAGACCACCACGTCCGGGTGGGCCGCCACGATCCGCCGGGTGGCCTCGATGCCGTTCATCTCGGGCATGTTGATGTCCATCAGCACCAGCGCCGGATGCACCTCGTCCACCAGATCGATGGCCTCGGGGCCGCTCGATGCCTCGCCGGCCAGCTGGAAGCTTGGCAGGCGGCGGAGCACGGCCTTGACCGCGAAGCGGAACGGGGCCTGGTCGTCGACGATGAGGACGGTTTGTACTGGCAGCGGACTGGTCACCCTTCCAGCCTGGCACGGCCTGGGGGCGTCCGGGAGTGTGCTGGCATCCCCGTCTCGGGGGGGTCAGCTCCCCTGGCCGCGGCCCAGGAACAGCAGCACCGCCATGACCCGGCGGTTCACGTCCTTTTCCTCGCTCAGGCCGAGCTTGGCGAAGATCGAGTTGGTGTGCTTCTCCACCGCCCGCTCGGACACCATCACCGCGGCGGCGATCGCGGCGTTGTTCTTGCCCTGGGCCATCTCGGCCAGGATCTGCGTCTCGCGGGCGGTCAGCGTGTCCAGGCTGGACGCGTTGGGGTGGGAGCGCGACTTCACCAGCTCGTCCACCACGAGCGGGTCGATCACCGAGCCGCCGCTGGCCACGGCGCGGATGGCGCGGACCAGGTCGTCCACGCTGGCCACCCGCTCCTTGAGCAGGTAGGCGCGGCCGGACGAGCCGTGCTCGAGCAGGGCCACGGCGTAGGCCGGGGCGGTGTACTGGCTCAGCACGACCACGCCGACCTGCGGGCGGTGCTCACGGAGCCAGGCGGCGGCCTGGATGCCCTCGTCGCGGCCGGTGGGCGGCATCCGGATGTCGGTGATCACGACATCCGGCTCGCTGCTCTCGATGACGGCGAGCAGCTCCGGCAGATCGGAGGCGGTGCCGACGATCTCGAAGTCCGGCTGGGCCGAGACCAGCCGGGCGACGCCCTCCCGCAGGAGGACGTTGTCCTCGGCCAGCGCGACCCGGATGGTGCTCATGGCGCCTGATCGTAGCGCGGCGGGTACTTATTCCGTACGCAGGATCTGGCCTGCGTGCAGCCGGGCGGCGCGGCGGGCGGGCCAGGCGGCCAGCAGGTTGGCGGCCAGCAGGGCGGCCGGCCCGATCAGCAGCAGCGCCAGCGCCGCCAGCGGCGGCTGGTAGGCCACCGGGGTCATAGTGGCGGCGGCGTGCCACAGGACCCGGCCGAGCAGCAGGCCGAGCGGGATCCCGAAGACTAGCCCGATGATCGCGAGCAGGCTGGCCTGGGTGCCGATGACCAGCCGGGACTGGCGCCGGGTCAGGCCCAGCGCACGCAGTACGGCGAGCTCGTGGCGGCGACGGCTGACGGCGATCGACAGGGCATGGCCGACGGCGCCGATAGCCAATACGGCCAGGAAGGCGCTAAGCGCCAGCGGCAGGGGCGCCACGTCCTTGACCGCCTGAACCTGCTGCAGGGGGTCCGGGGGCGCGAAGGTGAAGACCTGGCCGCCCTTGATGGCCTTCGCCTTGGCGGTCAGCCGCTGGGCGACCGCCTGGACGTCGGCGCCGGGGCGCAGCGTGACCGTGGCGGCGTGGAACTTGAAGGCGTAGTGAGCACCCCGGAAGAGCCGGTCGTACCCGGCGGAGGTAAGCCACGCCCCCTGGTCGTACTCGTTGTGCGGCCCGGGCGGCACGAAGCCGATGCCAGTCACGGTCATGGTCCGCGGCACCATGCTGCCAGTGAGCCGGACGACCGAGCCGGTGCTCGCGCGCATTTCGCCGGCAGTAGTAGGAGCGAGCACGATCTCGTCGGCCGCGACCGGCATCCGCCCGGCGATGAGCACGGCTGGCATCCGCTTGCCGGCCACCGGGGCGTAGGTGAAGCTCTCCACCGAGACCTGGCCGGACTGCGCCCCGCCGATCCGCGCGTCGTCGATCCCCGTGACATCCGGATCGGCGGCTACGGCGGCCAAGACCTGTCGCGCGGGCCCGAGGTCCTGGCCGGAGATACCGAGTGCGGTCTGCAGCTGCCAGGTCTGGCCGAAGCGGGCCGGGTTGGCGGCCGCGTCGGACACCCCGGCCGTGAAGGTAAAGGCGGCCAGCACGCCCAGGACGCCGGCCACCGCGCCGAGCAGGGCCGGCCGCACCGGCACCGCGGCTCGCCCCCGCCCCGTCTCGAGCGCGAACCGGGCGCCCACCACGACGGGCACGCCCAGGCCGGCGACCGCCGCGATGGCCGCGACGGCGGACCGGCGCGGCGCGGACCGCCGCCGCCTGGCGTTGAGTGCCAGTGCCGCGGTCGCGGCCGACCCGGCCGTCACCAGGGTGGGCGCCAGCACCCAGCCGGGGCCGAGGATCAGCCAGTCGGCGCTGATGCCCGGACGCGGCTCGAGATAGGAGGCCAGGCCGATCGGCATCCACCGGGCGGCCACGATGGCCGCCGCCAGGCCGAGCGTGGACCCGGCCGCGGCCGCCAGCAGCGGGCCCGCGGTGGCCGACGCGACCGCCTGGCGCGGCGTCATCCCCACCGCCTGCAGGACCTGCAGGTCGGCCATGGTCGCCGAGGTATACCTGGCCACCGACTGACCGACCAGGAACAGCGCCGCCACCAGGGCGGCCAGCGCGAACGCGAGCAGGCAGGCGGCCTCGTACCGGGTGAATCGCTCGAGGGCGCCGCTCAGCGTCGCCCGGTTGTTCCACACGTCGATGTCCGACCGGCCGGTCACCCGGGTCAGGTCGGCGCGGAACCGCGGGATGGCCGCGTCGCCGCCCTTCAGCCGGATCAGCGCGTTGATGTAGGCCTGGCCGCTCGCGCCGAGGATGTTGGCCTGGTGGCTGGCGTACAGGGCCGGCGAAGCCAGCACGCTGCCCGCCTTGCCCGGGGCGTCCGCGTTCACGGACATCCAGGGAGCACGGCCGATCCCGACGATCCGGGCCCTGACCTCGGGCCCGCGCGGCGGTCCGGTGGTCCCGTCGTACTGCGCGTCGGCCTGCTGGCGGCTGGCCAGGCGCAAGATCACGGTGTCGCCGGCATTCTTGTGATAGACGGCCGCGAACTGCGGCGAGACCATGATCTCGTCGGCGCGAGCCGGGTCGGGCACCCGTCCGGCCAGCAGGGCCGGCCGCTCCATGGTCCGGCCCAGGGCGTCGCCGATGGGCGGGAAAATGGAATTCGCAGCCGGGCAGCACTCCGCCGTGAAACCGAACGTGACCGGGAACTCGCTGACCGCGGCGACCTCGGGCAGGGCCCGGACCCTGGCCCAGTCGAACCCGGGCTGGTTGGCTAGCACGGTCGCGGTCGCGGGCAGCGTGCTGGCCCACAGCCGGCCGACCGCGGTCTGACCGCGGCGGGCCCCCGCGGTGGCCGCGAGAACCGTGGCCGTGGCCAGCGCCACCAGCAGGGCCAGCACCAGCAGCGACCGCCAGCGCCGCCGCGCGTCGAGCCGCAGCCAGGTCAAGGTGATCCGCATACTCGCCCCCTCGGGCTCTTACTCGGTGCGCAGGATCTGCCCGGCTTGCAGCCGGGCGGCGCGGCGGGCGGGCCAGGCGGCCAGCAGGTTGGCGGCCAGCAGGGCCAGCGGCACGATCAGCAGCAGCGCCAGCGCGGCCAGCGGCGGCTGGTAGGCCAGCGGGGTCATGTTAGCGGCGGCGTGCCACAGGACCCGGCCGAGGGCGAAGCCGAGCGGGATCCCGAAAGCCAGCCCGATGATGGCCAGGAGAGTCGCCTGCGTGCAGACGACCAGGCGGGACTGCCAGCGGGTCAGGCCCAGCGCGCGCAGCACGGCCAGCTCGTGGCGGCGGCGGCTGACGGCGATGGACAGCGCGTGGCCGACGGCCCCGACCGCCAGCACGGCCAGGAAGGCGCTCAGCGCCAGCGGCAGCGCGGCCACGTCCTTGACCGCCTGGACGATGGACAGCGGGATGCCGGGCTGGAAGCTGAACGGCTTGCCGCCCTTGATCGATGCTGCCTTCGCGGTCAGCCGGGCCGCCACCGCGTCAACGTCCGCGCCCGGCCGCAGGGCCACTGTGCCGAGGTGGAACTTGAAGGCGTAGTGCGCGCCGGCGAAGAGCCGGCCGAACCCGGCCGGGGTGAGCCAGGCACCCTGGTCGTACTCGTTGTGCGGCCCTTCCGGCACGAAGCCGATGCCGGTCACCTTCATGGCCCGCGGCACCGTGCTGCCGGTGAGCGCGACCGCCGAACCGATGCCCGCGTGCAGCTCAGCGGCGGTGGTGGGGGCGAGTACGATCTCGCCGGCCGCGGCCGGCATCCGCCCGCTGGTGAGCACCACCGGGATCCGCTTGCCGCCCACCGGGTCGTCGGTATAGCTCTCGACCGAGACCTGCCCGGACTGCGCGCCGCCGATCCGCGCGTCGTCCACCCCGATGACGTCGGGATCGGCGGCCACCGCCCGCAGGACCTGGCGGCCCGGCCCGAAGTCCTGGCCGTTTTCGCCGATGAAGGTCGCCAGCTGGAAGTTCTGGCCGAACCGGGCCGGGTTGGCGGCGGCGTCGGATACCCCGGCCGCGAAGGTGAAGGCGGCCAGCACGCCCAGCACGCCGGCCACCGCTCCGAGCAGCGCCGGCCGGACCGGCACGGCGGCCCGGCCCCGGCCGGGTTCGAGCGCGAACCGGGCGCCGACCACCACTGGCACGCCCAGGCCGGCGGTGGTGGGGGCCGCCCCCACGCGGGGCCGGCGCGGGGCCCCCCGCCCCCGGCGGGCGGGGAGCGCCGGGGCGGCGACGGCCGCCGCGGCCGCCGCGACCCGCGCCGGGGGCCGGAGCCCGCCGGGTCCG
>JAICWX010000487.1 GCA_025934635.1 Streptosporangiaceae bacterium
CAGGGCAACGACCCGGCCACCAGCAACGGCGGACCCGGCTCGGGACAGCCGTGGACGTCTAACGGCGCCTGCGCCGGCGGCTCGGGGTCAAGCCCGAGCCCGAGTCCCAGCCCGACCTCGAGCTCTGGGTCCGGCACGGGCTCGGCGAGCGGGCTGCTCTTCAGCCCGTACAAGGACGTCACCATCAACATGAACTGGAACACCGACCAGATGCAGTCGGCCGTGGAAGGCTCCGACCTGCCGGTGGTAGGCGCCGGCAGCCTGGTGTCCAGCTACATCCCGCAGCTGCCCGCGATCACCCTCGCCTTCGCGACCGGAGCCTGCGGCAGCGAGACCTGGGGCGGCGCGGCGGGCGCCCAGTGGGCGGCCGAGAACATCCCGCAGCTCCAGAACGCCAACCTCGATTACGTTGTCTCGACTGGTGGCCAGGCCGGGACGTTCACCTGCGGCTCGGCGGCTGGCATGGAAGCGTTCATCGCCCGCTACGCCAGCCCCAACCTGGTCGGCATCGACTTCGACATCGAAGGCGGCCAGTCCGCGTCGGATATCCAGAACCTGGTCAACGCGGCGGCCGGAGCACAGGCGCAGTACCCGGACCTGCAGTTCTCGTTCACGCTCGCCACGCTGGCCGCATCCGATGGCAGCTTCGGCGGAGTGAACCCGCTCGGCAACGAGGTCGTCGAGGCGGTGCTCGGGTCCAGCCTGAAGAACTACGTCATCAACCTGATGACCATGGACTACGGCAGCGCGTCGAGCAGTGTCTGCGTCGTCGTCTCCGGCAGCTGCGAGATGGGGCAGTCGGCGATCCAGGCGGTGAAGAACCTCGAGCACACCTACGGAATCCCGGCGGGCAAGATCGCCGTCACCCCGATGATCGGCCTGAACGACAACGCCAGCGAGACCTTCACTCCCGCTGACGTGGACACGCTGACGGCCTACGCGGCCAGCAACGGCATAGCCGGGCTGCATCTGTGGTCACTGGACCGGGACACCCCCTGCGCCACCACCACGACGTACGCGTCCCCCACCTGCAACTCGGATTCCGGCACGACGCCACTGGAGTTCAGCAACCGGTTCCTGAGCGACCTCGGGAAGTAACGGGAAATCCCGGGCGGGCCGGGCAGGGCTACCTGCGCGGCCCGCCTGCTTTGGCGGGAAATCCGGCGAGATTCCCGGCCTGCTTTGGCGGGAAATCCGGCGAGATTCCCGGCCTGCTGGCGATATCCTCTATCGAGGTAATCATCCGATCGCCAGTTCGAATACGGAGATCTGTACGACGGTGGCGCGCGAGGCAGAACTGACAAGGCCCTCCGAACCGGTGACGGCTGAGGGCGAGCCCCTTGAAGCCGGGCCTCTGCGCCCAGGGAAGGCGGCCCGGGCCGTCGTCTCCGACGGTCACGCGGTCCACGCTGCCATCGAGGCGGTCCTGGCCGCGCCGGGAGAGTCCCGCGAGGTCGCGCGCCGGGCGTACGAGGCGGTGCGCGACCGGCTCATCGCCGACGCGCTGGCCGTCATGCCGGTCGACCGGCTCCGGGATCTCACTCAGAAGAAGGTCACGTTCGCCCCCCTGATTGACGCGGGCGTCGAGACGGTCGGCACGGTCCTCGCGACCAGAGCGGACGGGCTCAGGCGAATCCCGGGGGTTCGCCGCCGGGCGGCCAAGCGGATCATGGCCGCCGCCACGCAGGCCAGGGAGTCCGTCGGGGGCGTCACCCGCGTTCGCATCGACCCGGACGCCCGGTCCCCCGAGCAGACCGCGCTCGTCGCGGCGCTGCGCCGTTACGAGCGCTCCCGGTCCGCGCTCAAGGGGCCGGACCTGAGCCCGCTGGCCAGCGAGATCGAAAGCCGCCTGGACCGGGCCGCGCGGGGCGCCAGCCGGCCGAGAATGCTCTTCACGCTCTCCGGGCGAAAGAAGCTCCAAGCCCGGGATGCTCTCGCCGAACTGGACGTCATCCTCGGCTCCAAGCCGGTCGCCACGGCCCGCAAGCGGCTGGCCCGGGCCGAGGCCGAGCTGGAGAAGGCCGGCAAAGAACAGCGGGTCACCCGGCTGTGGAACGACTACCTCGCCCGGCCCGTCACCTACAACGGCCTGCTGATCGATGTCGCGGAACTCGACCCGGAGCGGGAGGCCAGCCAGGGTTTCCTGCCCGCCGAGATCGCCGAGCAAGTCCGCGTACTGCCCCTTGACCAGTCTTTGCTCAAGACGTCGCTGCGCGGCTACCAGGCCTTCGGCACGAAGTTCGCCCTGGTCCAGGAGCGGGTGATCCTCGGCGACGAGATGGGCCTGGGCAAGACGATGCAGTCACTCGCCGCGATGTGCCATCTGGCCGCCAAGGGCGCGACGCACTTCCTGGTCATCTGCCCGGCGAGCGTGGTCATCAACTGGACGCGCGAGGTAGAGCGGCACACCCTGCTCGAGGCCCGCCGGCTCCACTTGCCCGGCGCGAAGCGGCAGGCCGCCGAGCAGGAGTGGGCCGCCCACGGCGGCGTCGCCATCACGACGTTCGAGGCGCTGCGCGCCATGCCGGAAGACCTGGACGTCCCGGTAGCGATGATGGTCGTCGACGAGGCGCACTACGCGAAGAACCCGAACGCGCTGCGCACCCAGGCGGTCAGCGAGTGGGCGAGCCGGAGCCGGCGGGTCCTGTTCCTGACCGGGACGCCGATGGAGAACAAGGTGGCGGAGTTCCGGATTCTGGTCGGGCATCTGCGCCCGGATGTCGCCGAAACCCTGGACCTCGCGGACGAGGCGCTGGACGGCACCAGGTTCCGGGAGCGGGTAGCGCCGGTCTACCTGCGGCGTAACCAGGAAGACGTGCTCAGCGAGCTGCCGGACCGGCTGGAGACGCAGGAATGGGTGGCGCTCGAGGGAGCGGCAACGCGCACGTACCGGAAGGCGGTACTCGACGGGAACTTCATGGCGATGCGCCGGGCCGCGTTCGACCCGGGAACGGTGAAGGGATCGCAGAAGCTCCGGCGTCTGGTGGAGATCGCCGGCGAGGCGGCCGACGGCGGGCGCAAGGTCATCGTGTTCTCGTACTTCCGCGACGTGCTGGAGACGGTGGCCGAGGTGCTGGCCGGGCGGGACGGCGTCCCGGGCATGCCCGTCATCGGACCGCTGACCGGAGACATCTCGCCAGCTGACCGCCAGGCGATGGTGGACGAGCTGACCAGCGCCAGCGGTCCGGCGGTCCTGGTCGCCCAGATCCAGGCGGGCGGGGTGGGCCTGAACATCCAGGCCGCGTCCGTGGTCATCATCGCCGAGCCGCAACTGACGCCATCGATCGAGGAGCAGGCGATCGCCCGCGCCCACCGGATGGGCCAGGTCCGCCCCGTGGACGTGCACCGGCTCCTGTGCGAGGACAGCGTGGACCAGCGCGTCCTCGAACTGCTGGCCGCCAAGCGCGAGGCGTTCGACGAGTACGCGCGCCGCAGCGACATGGCGAACGCGACGCCGGATGCGGTAGGCACCGGCTCCGAGGCCGACCTGCGGACCGCGATCGTGGCCGCGGAACGCGCACGGCTCAAGGCGGCGTGAGCCCTGGCCTGGCGGCCGCCGACCGTCCTATAGTAATTTAGTCGACAATCGACAATATGACCGTGGTGGGTTAGCATTCGGGGAGGCCTGGTGCCGCAGGCAGGCTCGGACACCGACGCGGGCACGGCGGCGAACGCCGGGCCCGGCCGGCGGCCGGACGGCCGGTTCGACGGCATGGTCGCGGTGGTGACCGGCGGTTCCAACGGGCTCGGGCGCGCGATCGCGCAGGGCTTCGCCGCCGAGGGCGGCCGCGTCATGATCTGCGACCTGGTGGACTCGGGGTACTTCGCGCGGAATCCGGCGGTGGCCACGGTCACCGGTGACATCGGCAGTGCGGGACTCGCCGACACGGTGATCGCGGCCGCGGTCAGCCGCTGGGGCCGGGTCGACATCCTGGTCAACGACGCGGCCTCGTATCCGGACGGGACGCTGCTCGAGATGCCGGGCGAGGCCTGGGACCGGGTCTTCCGCGTGAACGTGACCGGGACGTTCCTGATGACCCAGGCATTCGCGCGGCACTGCGTGAGCCGGCGGGCGGAGAACGCCGCCGTGGTCAGCATCTCCAGCGGGTCGGCCCGCAACCCCCGGCCCGGCGGTGCCGCCTACAGCGCCTCCAAGGCCGCGGTCGAGACCATGAGCAAGGTCTTCGCGATGGAACTGGGGCCGCACGGGATCCGGGTCAATGTCGTCTCCCCCGGCTACATCGACGTGCGGCAGTGGAGCGAGGCGTTCCCCGATCGCGCCCCCGAGGAGCTTCGCGCGACCCTGGTCCAGTCGATCCCGCTGGGACAGGCCGGCCAGCCGGCCGACATCGCGAACGCGGTGCTGTTCCTGGTTTCCCGGGAGGCCGGCCACATCACCGGCGCCGTGCTGGAGGTCGACGGCGGGTCGAACGCCGGCCGGTTCGCGCTCAAAACCTTTGGAACGAACGGAGACGGCGATGAGCGCGGCTAACGAGACCCTGCCCGCCGACGCGGCCGGCGACGCCGGCCGTCCTCTTATCGAAGCCGTGGATCTCGCCAAGCACTTCAGCGCCGGGGCCAAGGCGCCCGGGCAGGTCCGGGGGCCCAAGCCGACCCTCAAGGCGGTCGACGGCGTGTCCCTGGCCATCCGGCGCGGTGAGACGCTGGCCCTGGTGGGCGAGACCGGCTCGGGCAAGACGACCTTCGGCCGGCTGCTGCTCGGCCTGTACCGGCCGACCAGCGGGGACATCCGCTACCGGGGGGCGAGCATCCTGGACCGCAAGAGCCAGGCGGCGCGGGACGTGCGCCGCCAGGTGCAGGGCGTGTTCCAGGATCCGTACTCCTCGCTCAACCCGGCCATGACCATCGGCCAGTCGCTGGCCGAGGTGCTCAAGGTCCACCGGGTGGTGGACCGCCGGGAACGAGCCGGACGGGTGACCGAACTGCTGTCCACGGTCGGGCTGTCAGCCAGCCAGGCGGACCGGCGCCCGTACGCGTTCAGCGGCGGCGAGCGGCAGCGGATCGGCATCGCCCGGGCGCTGGCGGTGCAGCCCGAGGTGGTGATCGCCGACGAGCCGCTGTCCGCCCTGGACGTGTCGATCCAGGCGCAGGTACTGAACCTGATGATCCGGCTGCAGGAAGAGCGCGGCCTGACCTACCTGTTCGTCACCCACGACCTGGACATCGCCCGGCTGATCAGCCAGCGCACCGCCGTGCTGTACCTGGGCCGGGTCGTCGAGCAGGGGCCGACCGAGACGGTCTTCG
>JAICWX010000324.1 GCA_025934635.1 Streptosporangiaceae bacterium
GCCGGGCAGGGACCCAGGACCGCGAGCGCCGCCACGTACCCGGCCGCCGCGTCCAGGTCGAGCAGGGTCACCGCCCGCGGCGAGCGCTCGTAGGGCCAGGACACCAGCCGGGGCGGCCCCGCGTCCGCCGCCACCACGACCTCGCTGAAGGCGGCCCGCAGGCCGTCGCCGGTCGCCTTGGTCACGGCTTCCTTCCTGGTCCAGGCGACCAGGAAGGCCCGGGGGCGATCGGGCGGGGGGAGGGCGCTGAGCGCGGACTGCTCGGTGCCGGACATGACGAGGCGGGCCAGGGCATCCGGGTCGCCGTCCCCGCCCAGCGGGTGCGGGCGCTCGTCGAGCTGCTCGACATCCACCCCGACCGGGTTCCGGGCCACGGCCACCGCGACCAGGTCACCGGAGTGCGCGACCGAGTGCTCCAGGGTGCCGCCCCGCATGGACGGCTTGCCGTGCGGCTCGCCGCACTGGCCGCAGGCCCGGTCGAAGCGCACGTCGGCCGGGCGCAGGCCGGCGTACCGGGCCAGCGCCGCCTTGGCCAGCACGCAGCCGGCCAGGAAGCGCTCGCGGTCCGCGTCGCGCCGGTACGCCGTCCAGCGTCGCCGTTCGGCCTCGTCGAGCAGCGCGACGTGCCCGGCCGCCGCGTCCTGCCTGCGGGCCCACCAGACGTCGGCGGTGTCTTCCGTAAGGCATTCGGTCATCGGAGTCAGCCCGGCGGGACCGGGCGGGCGCCGACGGCGGCCAGCCGGGCGGCGATGCCGTCCAGGACGCAGTCCAGGCTGAACTGGAAACGCTCCTCCCGGGTGGCCGGGTCGTCCGGGTCGACGTCGGACTTCATCAGCCGGGCGATGTGCGGGAAGTCGCCCGAGGCCTCGAACCAGGCGCGGTAGCGCTCGTGCTCGGCCTGGATCTCCTCGGCGGTCAGGGCGGCCTCGGCGCGCTCCTGCTCGTGCTGGAAGCGCACCTCCTGGGCCTCCCGGACGACCGCGCCGATCACGAAGGTGGCGACGGTCATGAAGATGCCCATGATCAGCCGGACGTCCTCCACGCCGAGCCCGTCGAGCAGGCTGAGCAGCCGCTCGAGGTTGCGTACGTCGTTCGGCCCGGAGGGGGGGCGGGTGCCGATGTAGCCCACCGCCCACCCGTGCCGGCGCAGCGCGTCCCGGGTCCGGTGGGCGAAGGCGCCGAGGTCGGCCCGCCAGTCACCGGTCGGTTCCGGCACCTCGATCTCGGCGTCGATCGCGTCCAGCATCAGGTCGAGCAGTTCTTCCTTCGAGGAGACGTACCAGTAGAGCGACATCGCGCCCGCGCCGACCTCGCGCGCGACCCGCCGCATGCTGATCGCCTCCGGCCCCTCGGCGTCGGCCACGGCGATGGCGGCGGCGACGATCTCGGCCTGGGACAGCCCGCGGTCACGGCGCGGCGGCTGCGCGCCGCGCTGCCGGTGCCGCTGGACGTGCCCGGCGATCCGCTGCTCGCGGGCCTCTTCCCGCGACATCCGGCCGGGCCGCGGGTACTGGCGCGAGTACGGGAAGAACGGCCACTGCTCGTCGTCGCCCTCGCGTGTCTCGTTCGCCTCATCCGCGCCGGCCGCTACGGCCGCGGCGCGATCCTCGCCAACCTCGCTCACTGCCTGCTCCCTCCGCCGCCCAGCATGCCCGACACGGGCCGGCCCCGTAAACCAGCCGGGCCGTCGCCGCCCAGCCGGACCGCCCGTTAACGGGTTGTCCCTCGTACACCGTACTGCTATGGTACATCGTACTAGGACGTACGGTGTACGAGTAACGGGGAGTGGCAATGGGTCAAACTCCCGCCATCGAGGCGGAAGGTCTCATCAAGAACTACGGGAAGACGAAAGCGCTCGCCGGGTTCGATCTCGCGGTGCCGGCCGGCACGGTCTACGGCCTGCTCGGGCCGAACGGGGCGGGCAAGACCACCGCGGTACGGGTGTTCGCCACGCTCCTGCGCCCGGACGGGGGCCGGGCGCGGGTGCTGGGCCACGATGTGGCCGCCGAGGCGGACGTGGTGCGGCGGCAGATCGGGCTGACCGGGCAGTACGCGGCGCTGGACGAGTACCTCACCGGCCGCGCCAACCTGATCATGATCGGCCAGCTCAGCCGGCTCACCGCGGCCGCGGCCCGGCGCCGGGCCGACGAGATGCTCGAGCGGTTCAGCCTGACCGAGGCGGCGGGGCGCGCGGTCAAGACCTACTCGGGCGGCATGCGGCGGCGGCTTGACCTGGCCGCCAGCTTGATCGGCTACCCGGCGGTGCTGTTCCTGGACGAGCCGACTACCGGCCTGGACCCGAACGCCCGCGCCATGACCTGGGAGATCGTGCGGGAGCTGGCGGACTCGGGGACGACGCTGCTGCTCACCACGCAGTACCTGGACGAGGCGGACCAGCTGGCCGGCCGGATCGCCGTGATCGACGGCGGCACGGTCATCGCCGAGGGCACGCCGGACCAGCTCAAGTCATCCCTGGGCGGTGAGCACCTCGACATCGCACTGGCCGCGGGGGCCGATGTCGAGGCGGCGGTCATCGCGGTCAAGCCGTTCGCGGCCGGCGGCATCCAGCCGGACGAGGACGGACGGCGCCTGTCGGTGCCGGTCGCCGCCGCCGAAGGGCTGACCACGCAGGTCGTGCGGGCGCTCGACCAGGCCGGGGTCCCGGTCAACGACGTCACCATGCAGCGCGCGTCGCTCGATGACGTGTTCCTGGCCCTGACCGGCCACAAGACCAGCGACGACAGTGAAGGGAGTGAGGCGGCATGACCACGATCACGGCGGAACTGGCGCCGTCGAGCACCGATGTCACCTACGGGCGCGGCGCGATCGCGCACTTCGCCGCCGACGTGTGGGTGCTGACCAAGCGCAGCATCGCGCGGATCCGGCGGGAGCCGGAGACGCTGGCCGACGTGACGATCATGCCGGTCATCTTCATCTTGATGTTCGCCTACGTGTTCGGCGGCGCGATCCTGCTGCCGGGCCACGGCAGCTACCACGAGTACCTGATCGGCGGGATGCTCGGGATGGGGCTGGCCCAGACGGCCCCCGGCGTGGCCGTCGCGCTGGTCACGGACATGTCCACCGGGCTGATGGACCGGTTCAGGTCGCTGCCCATGTCGCGCTGGGCGGTGCTGGTAGCCCGTTCGGTCGCCGAGTTGCTCACCCAGCTCATCGGCGCGGCCGTGGTGGTCTGCGTCGGGCTGGCCATCGGCTGGCGGGTGCACACCGGCGCCGGGGACGTGATCGAGGCACTCGCGCTGTCGCTGCTGTTCGGCTACGCGTTCACCTGGGCCGGGGTCTGCCTCGGCATGATCTTGCGCAGCCCGGAGTCGGCGCAGGCGACCGGGTTCATCGTCTTCCTGCCGCTGACCTTCATCTCCAGCGCGTTCGTGCCCACCCAGGGCATGCCCGGCTGGCTGCAGCCGGTGGCGAACTGGAACCCGATGTCGGCGCTGGCCGCCGCGTCCCGCAAGCTGTTCGGCAACCCGAACCCGGCGGCCGCCGTGCACGCCTGGCCGATGCAGCATCCGGAGCTGGCCGTGATCGGCTGGTCCGCGATCATGCTGCTGATCTTCGCGCCGCTGGCCGTCCGCCAGTACCGCCGCAAGGTCCTCGGCTAGCCAGCCGGACTGAAACCCGGGATCCAGTGCGCCTGACTGCGCCGGGTCCCGGGTTTCATCGCGTCGCGGGCGGTGTGATACCTCAGACGTATGACCAATCAATCATCTGAATTCGACGGGCGGGCGGCGCTGGTCACCGGCGGTGCTTCCGGGATCGGGCTGGCCACGGCGAGGCTGCTGGCCGCCCGCGGCGCCCGGGTGGCCGTGCTGGACCGGGCCGACGGGATCGAGGCCCTCAAGGCCTCCGGCGAAAGCACCGACCTTTACCCCGTCGTCGCCGACGTGACCGACGACGACGCGGTCCGCGCCGCCGTGGCCGAGGCCGGGCGGGCACTCGGTCAGCTCAACATCAGCCGGCTGGACATCGTGGTGAACAACGCCGGCATCGGCGCGGCCGGGACGGTCGAGGACAACGACGACGCCGAATGGCACCGGGTGCTCGACGTGAACGTGCTCGGCATCGTGCGCACCACCCGGGCCGCGCTGCCCCTGCTCCGCCAGGCGGTCCAGGACCGCGGCCAGGCCGCGATCGTCAACACCTGCTCGGTCGCGGCCATCGCGGGCCTGCCCCAGCGGGCGGTCTACAGCGCCAGCAAGGGCGCCGTCTACGCGCTCACGCTGGCCATGGCGGCCGACCACGTGACCGAGGGGATCCGGGTGAACTGCGTGACCCCGGGCACCGCGGACACCCCCTGGGTCGGCCGGCTGCTGAACGCCGCGTCCGATCCGGCCGCCGAACGGACCGCGCTCAACGCCCGGCAGCCGATGGGCCGGCTGGTCACCGCGGACGAGGTCGCCGGGGCCATCGCCTACCTGGCCAGCCCGCTGGCCAGCGCCACCACCGGGATGGCGCTGGCCGTGGACGGCGGCATGGAGGGCCTGCGCCTGCGGCCGCGGTCATGAGCGTCCCTCCCCTGGTCTCCGGCCTCTTCCCCGGCCCGTTCGTGTTCGGCGCCGCGCCCATCGCCGGGCTCTTCACCCCGGTCAGCGAACAGACGGCGGCCGGGACGCTGGCCGCGGCCTGGGCGGCGGGCATCCGGGCCTTCGACACCGCGCCGCATTACGGCGTCGGCACCTCCGAGCGGCGGCTCGGGTCGTTCCTGGCCGGGCAGCCCCGGGCCGAGTTCACCGTGTGCACCAAGGTCGGCCGGCTGCTGGTGCCCGCGGCCGGGGAGGTCCAGGGGGACGAGGGGTTCTACGGCATACCGCCGCTGACCCGGGTCCGCGACTACAGCCGGGACGGCGTGCGGCGCAGCCTGGAGGAGAGCCTGGAACGGCTCGGCCTCGACCGGGTGGACATCGTGCTCATCCACGACCCCGACGACTTCATGGAGCAGGCGGCGGACGAGGCCTACCCGGCGCTGGCGTCGCTCCGCGACCAGGGCGTGGTCCGGGCCGTCGGGGCCGGCATGAACTCCGCGTCCGCGCTGGCCTGGCTGGCGGAGCGCTGCGACCTGGACTGCGTGCTGGTCGCGGGCCGCTACACGCTGCTCGACCAGGCCGCCGCGACGGACCTGTTCCCGGTGTGCCAGCGGCGCGGCGTGGCCGTGCTGGCGGCCGGCGTGTTCAACAGCGGGATCCTGGCCGGCCCGGACGACGGCGGCACCTACGACTACGCCCCGGCCCCGGCCGCCGTGGCGGCCCGCGCCCGCCGGATGCGCGACGCCTGCGCCCGGCACGGCGTCCCGCTGCCCGCCGCCGCCCTCCAGTTCCCCCGGCGCCATCCGGCGGTCACCGCCGCGGTGGTCGGCGCCCGCAGCGCCGAAGAGATAACAGAAGACGTCTTCTACCTCTCCACCCCCATCCCCGACGTCCTGTGGACAGAGCTGGAGGCCCTGTTACCGGTCGCGGGTGCGTTCGATGGTGATGGCGGCGGTGTAGCCGCCGTCGGCGATGGGCTTGCGGAGTTCCAGCCGCAGGCGGGTGACCGGGAAAGCGGCCAGCAGGTGCCCGGCGACGCGTTCGGCGGCGGTTTCGATGAGGCGGAACTTACCGTCGCGGACGACCGTGGCGATGGCCGCGGCCACGGCCGAGTAGTCCAGGGCGTCCGCGAGGTCGTCGGTGGCGGCGGCCCGGCCGACGTCGGCCGCCAAGTCCACGGTGAAGAGCAGGGTCTGCTCGATCTCGCGTTCCCAGGGATGCCAGCCGATGACGGCGGCGACGCTGAGGTCCCTGATCGATACGTTGTCTGTCACGGGACCGAGGCTAGCCACTGCTCGACGCCGGCGATGTGCACGGTGGCCCAGGACCGGGCCACCTCGGCGTCGTGGGCGGCCAGCGCGTCCAGGATGGCCCGGTGCTCGGCCAGCGTCCGGGCCAGCGCGCCGGTCTGGGTGAGTCCGCGCCAGACCCGGGCCCGGGTGGTCGGCCCGGACATCGACTCGAGCAGCGAGGAGAGCACCGAGTTGCCCGCGCAGGCCACGATCCGGCGGTGGAACTCCAGGTCGTTGGCCACCAGTTCCTCGGCCGCCGGGTCCGGGCCGAGGCTGTCCAGGAGGGTGCGCAGGCCCTCGCTTTCCTCGGCGGTGATCCGCTCCGCCGCCATCGCGGTGGCGGCCGGCTCGAGGATGCGCCGGACGCGGAGGAACTCCAGCAGCGTGTCGTCGCGGTGGAAGTCGACGATGAAGCTGAGCGCCTCGAGCAGCAGCCGCGGCTCCAGGCTGGTCACGTAGGTGCCGTCGCCGCGGCGCACGTCCAGGATGTTGACCAGGGACAGCGCGCGCACCGCCTCGCGCAGCGAGCTGCGCGACAGGCCCAGGTCGGCGGCCAGGTCCGCCTCGCGCGGCAGCCGGTCGCCGGCCCGCAGCGCGCCGGACGTGATCATGGCCTTGATCTTCTCGATGGCCTCGTCGGTAACCGCCAAGCCGCTGCCCGCCTCGGAGAGATCCGATGTTTGCCCCGAGTATGACATAAGCCGGTCCGGTCAGGCTGACGGTGCGCCTGATACCAATAAAGGCATGGCTGCCAGTGACGAGACGAAGCTGCGGGACGAGGCGGAGGCGTGCCTGCGGGCGCTGGCGGGTGAGCAGGCACGGCTGCGCGAGGACCAGTGGGCGGCGATCAGCGCGCTGGTCGCGGACGGCCGCCGGGCGCTGGTGGTGCAGCGGACCGGCTGGGGCAAGTCCGCGGTCTACTTCATCGCCACCGCGCTGCTGCGGGCCCGCGGCGCCGGGCCGACCGTGATCGTGTCCCCGCTGCTGGCGCTGATGCGCAACCAGGTCGAGGCGGCGCAGCGGGCCGGCATCCGGGCGCGCACGATCAACTCGGCCAACACCACCGAGTGGGAGTCGCTGTATGCCGAGGTGGCCGCGGGCGAGGCGGACGTGCTGCTGGTCAGCCCCGAGCGGCTGAACAACCCGTCGTTCCGCGACCAGGTGCTGCCCGAGCTCAGCCGGTCGGCCGGCCTGGTGGTGATCGACGAGGCGCACTGCATCTCCGACTGGGGACACGACTTCCGGCCCGACTACCGGCGGCTCCGCACGCTGCTGGGCGAACTGCCCGCGGGCATCCCGGTGCTGGCCACCACCGCGACCGCCAACGCGCGGGTGACCCGCGACGTGGCCGAGCAGCTCGGCACCGGCGGCCGGGGCGAGACGCTGGTGCTGCGCGGGCCGCTGGACCGGGACTCGCTGCGGCTGGGGGTGGTGACGCTGGCCACCGCGCATCAGCGGCTGGGCTGGCTGGCGACCCGGCTCGGCGAGCTGCCCGGGTCCGGCATCGTCTACGCGCTGACGGTCGCGGCGGCCGAGGAGACGGCGGCCTTCCTGCGCGAGCAGGGCCTGACGGTGGCCTCCTACACCGGCCGGGACCAGCCGGAGGACCGGGCCCGGGCCGAGGACGACCTGCTCGCCAACCGGGTCAAGGCGCTGGTCGCCACCAGCGCCCTCGGCATGGGCTTCGACAAGCCGGACCTCGGCTTCGTCGTGCACCTGGGCGCGCCGCAGTCGCCGGTCGCCTACTACCAGCAGATCGGCCGGGCGGGGCGGGCGCTCATCGCCGAGCGGGGCGAGAGCGCCGAGGTGATCCTGCTGCCGGGCCGCGAGGACCGGGACATCTGGGCCTACTTCGCCTCGCTCGCCTTCCCGCCCGAACGGCAGGTCCGGGCCACGCTGGCGGCCCTGGCGGAGGCGGGCCGGCCGCTGTCACCCGCCGCCCTGGAGACCCGCGTCGACCTGTCCCGGAGCCGGCTGGAGTCCATGCTCAAGGTGCTCGACGTGGACGGCGCCGTGCGCCGGGTCAGCGGCGGCTGGACGGCCACCGGCGAGCCCTGGCACTACGATGCCGAGCGTTACCAGCGGGTGGCCGGCGAGCGTGCCCGCGAGCAGCAGGCCATGCTGGACTACCTGGCCACCGACGGGTGCCGGATGGAGTACCTGCGCCGCGAGCTCGACGACCCGGCCGCCGTGTCCTGCGGGCGCTGCGACAACTGCACCGGGCAGCGGGTCACGGCCGACGTGCCCGAGACGAGCGCGGCGGCGGCCCGCGAGCGGCTGCTGCGCCCGGGCGTGACGGTCGACCCGCGGCGGATGTGGCCGACCGGGATGAAGGACCTGGGGGTCAGCGCGAGCGGGAAGATCCCGGCCACGCTGACCGCCGAGCCGGGCCGGGCGCTCGGCCGGCTCACCGACATCGGCTGGGGCGGCATGCTCCGCGCCCTGCTGGCCGAGAACGCCCCGGACCAGCCGGTGACCGACCCGGTGGTGGCGGCCGCGATCAAGGTGCTCGCCGCCTGGGACTGGGCGCAGCGCCCGGCCGGGATACTGACCCTGCCGTCCCGTACCCGGCCGCAGCTGGTGACCAGCCTCGGCCGGCGGCTGGCCGAGGTGGGCCGGCTGCCGTACCTGGGCGCGGTCGGGTACGCGGGCGACGGCCCCGGCCCGCGCCGGCACAACAGCGCGCAGCGGCTCAGCTCGCTGTGGCAGGCGTTCGAACTGCCGGACGACGTCCGCGACGGCCTCGGCGCCCTGGACGGCCCGGTGCTCGTGGTCGACGACCGCATCGACACCGGCTGGACGATGACGGTGGCGGCCCGGCTGCTCCGCGGGGCGGGCGCCCCCGCGGTCCTGCCCCTCGTGCTGGCGGTTACCGCGGGCTAGGCGACGTGCGGCTCGGAGCCGTCCTCGCTGACCATGGGACGGCCCGCGACGGCCCAGCCGGTCATGCCGTCGGCGACGTTGACGGCATGCAGGCCGGCCCCGGTCAGCGCCTGCGACGCGTACGCCGAGCGGGTGCCGCTGCGGCAGATCACGTACACCTCGCGGTCACTGGGCAGTTCCTCGCTCCGCGCACCGAGGTCACCGAGCCGGATGTGCACCGCCTCGGGCGCGTGCCCCGCCGTCCACTCGTCGTCTTCGCGCACGTCGAGCAGGAACACCCCGGCCGGCAGGTCCGCCGAGAGCACTTCAGGCACGGCGACGGGCTGATTCATCTCGGTCTCCTCCAGCAGGCTCGCCTCGCGACCGCCGGTCGCCGGCCGCGACGCTACTGTACCCGCCGTCACCAGCCCGGGCGGGCCGTGGCCAGGGCCACCGTCCGCCCGGGCAGGATGGGGACAGGATGAGGTGAAAGCTGACTCGTTCGGCTGGTGAGAAAAGGTGCGGCGGGTCAGCCCTCCGCGGCGGCGGCCACGGCGGGCGCGGGTGCGGTGGCTTCGGCCTCCTCCTTGATCCCGTACCGGGCGTAGAGGCGGCGCAGCGGCCGCGGCGCCCACCAGTTGGCCTGGCCGAGCAGCCGCATGGTGGCCGGCACCAGCAGCACCCGGATGATGGTGGCGTCCACCAGCAGCGCCACGATCATGCCCACGCCCATCAGCTTGATGAACGTGATGCCGGAGGCGGAGAACGCGCCGACCACGATGATCAGCAGCAGGGCCAGGCTGGTGATCACGCCGCCGGTCCGCTGCAGGCCGGCCGCGACCGAGGCGGCGTTGTCGCCGGTCTGGTCGTACCGCTCGCGGATCCGGGACAGCAGGAACACCTCGTAGTCCATGGACAGGCCGAAGATGATGGCCAGCATCAGGATCGGCATGGTCGGGTCGATGGAGCCGGTCGGGGTGAACTGGAGCAGGCCGGACAGGTGCCCCCACTGGAAGATCCA
>JAICWX010000504.1 GCA_025934635.1 Streptosporangiaceae bacterium
CCCGGCGGGCGGCGCCGAGCTCGCGCGGACGCTGCTCGTGTTGTCCCAACCGTCAGGAGAGATGGCTCTGTGAGCAAGGTCCTCAGCTCGATACCCGTCGGCCAGCGGGTCGGGATCGCCTTCTCCGGCGGCCTCGACACGTCCGTCGCCGTCGCCTGGATGCGCGAGCACGGCGCGCTGCCGTGCGCCTACACCGCCGACCTCGGCCAGCCCGACGAGCCGGATCTCGCGGGCGTTCCCGAGCGGGCGACGCGCTACGGCGCCGAGATCGCCCGCGTCGTCGACTGCCGCCGCGCGCTCGTCGAGGAGGGCTTCGCGGCGCTCGCGTGCGGCGCGTTCCACATCCGCTCCGGTGGGCGCGCCTACTTCAACACCACACCGCTCGGTCGTGCGGTCACCGGCACGCTGCTGGTGCGCGCGATGCACGAGGACGGCGTCGACATCTGGGGAGACGGCTCCACCTTCAAGGGCAACGACATCGAGCGCTTCTACCGCTACGGCCTGCTCGCGAACCCCGGCCTGCGCGTCTACAAGCCGTGGCTCGACGAGGCCTTCGTCTCGGAGCTCGGCGGCCGCGCCGAGATGAGTGCGTGGCTGACCGAGCGGGATCTGCCGTACCGGGCGTCGGCGGAGAAGGCGTACTCGACCGACGCGAACATCTGGGGTGCGACGCACGAGGCGAAGCGCCTCGAGCACCTCGACAGCTCCGTCGAGCTCGTCGAGCCGATCATGGGCGTGCGGTTCTGGGACCCGGCGGTCGAGATCGCCGCCGAGGACGTCACGGTCGGCTTCGAGCAGGGGCGGCCGGTCACGATCAACGGCAAGGAGTTCGCCTCCGCCGTCGACCTGGTGCTCGAGGCCAACGTCATCGGCGGGCGGCACGGCCTGGGCATGTCCGACCAGATCGAGAACCGGGTCATCGAGGCCAAGAGCCGGGGCATCTACGAGGCGCCGGGCATGGCGCTGCTGCACGCGGCCTACGAGCGGCTGGTCAACGCGATCCACAACGAGGACACCCTGGCCAGCTACCAGATCGAGGGCCGCCGGCTCGGCCGGCTCCTGTACGAGGGCCGCTGGCTCGACCCGCAGGCGCTCATGCTGCGCGAGTCGCTGCAGCGCTGGGTGGGGACCGCGGTCACCGGCGAGGTCAGCCTGCGGCTGCGCCGCGGCGAGGACTACTCCATCCTGGACTCCTCCGGGCCGGCCTTCAGCTACCACCCGGACAAGCTCTCGATGGAGCGGATCGAGGACTCCGCCTTCGGGCCGACCGACCGGATCGGCCAGCTGACCATGCGGAACCTCGACATCGCCGACTCCCGCGCCAAGCTGGAGCACTACGCGGGCCTGGGCATGATCGGCAGCGCGCACCCGGCGCTGACCGCGATCGCGCCCACGGCCCCGACCGGGCTGATCGGCGCGATGGCCGAGGGCGGCGCGGAGGCTATCGCCTCCCGGGGCGAGATCCCCGAGGGCGAGCTCCTCGACCAGGCCGCGATGGAAGCCGGCACGGACTAGGCGGGGACGGGACCCGTTCGGTCGGAATTAGGGGCGGACGGCGGTGAAGCGGACGCGGTCGCCCGCCACGTCGATGCGGGCGCGGCCGAACCCGGCAGCTTCCAGCCGGGCCGGCAGCGGGCCGGGGTCGACGGGGACGAACACGTCGTCGTGGTGCAGCTCGCGCCGGGCCGGGGTATCGAGCCCGTCCGAGCCGGCCAGCACGCCGCCGGGGCGCAGGACGCGGGCGAGCTCGGCCAGGGCGGCGTCCTGCTGGGCCGGGGACGGGATGTGATGGAGCATGGTCAGGCAGGCCGCGGCCGAGAACCGGCCGTCCGGGAACGGCAGCCGGGTCACGTCCCCCTCGACGACGGTGACGTTGCTGCCCACCAGCCGCGCGGCCAGCTGGGCGGCCAGGGCCGGGTCCAGCTCGACGGCGGTGACGCGGGCGGCGTAGCGCCGCAGCACGTCGGTGGTCAGCCCGGGGCCGGGGCCGACTTCGAGCAGGTCGTCGCCGAGCTCGCAGCCGTCCAGGACCCAGGGCAGCAGCTCGTCCTCGACCAGGCGGGCCCATTCCGGGCTCGAGCAGAATTCCAGGTGCGCCTTGTTCACAGCTACCCAGGCTAACGCGCGGTCTTATTCCCGGGATTCGCGCGGTGCGGGGCACCGGCCGGGCGCGGACGGCTTTCCGGTCGCCTCGGCCGACTGGGCGAGCCGGGCGTGCAGCCGGTCCTTTACCTGCTCGGGGGTGTAGGCGCGGCGGCGCCGCTGGTCGCGGATGATCACGGCCCCGGTGGCGGCCACGCCCGCGAAGGCCGCCACACCCAGCACTTTCTGCCAGCGCATCTGCTTAGGTTAGACCGTGGCGACGGCGAGTATCACCCTGGACGAGGCCGTGGACCTGGCCCGCACCGGGGACGTTTGGCTGTTCCGCGGGCATACCGTGGCAGACCGCGCGATCCAGGTGGCGACCAACAGCCCGGTGAACCACGTGGGCATGGCGGTGGCCATCGAGGACCTGCCGCCGCTGATGTGGCACGCCGAGCTCGGCCGTTCCCTGCCGGACGTGTGGACCGGGGCCCGCCACCGCGGCGTCCAGCTGCATGACCTGCGCGAGGCGGTTCTGGTGTGGGCCGGCCGGTACGGCCAGCGGGCCTGGCTGCGCCAGCTGGACCCGCCGGTGACGGGTGAGATGGAGGAGGCCGTGCTGCGCACGATCGCGCGGCTGGACGGCACCCCGTTCCCTTCTACCGCCCAGCTCGCCTCGCGCTGGCTGGGGGGCCGGGTGCCTGCGTTCCGGCCTGCGTTCCGGCCTGCGTCAGGCCGCCCGCAGGCTCCCGGGGCCGATCCGGAGACGGCGTACTGTGCGCAGGTGCTGGCGGCGACGTACCAGGCCATGGGGCTGCTGCCGGACGGGCGGCGGCCGGGATGGTACGACCCGGGGAGTTTCTGGAGCGGGGACAGCCTCGGCCTGGCGGCCGGGTTCCGGCTCGGCGGCGAGATCGCCGTGACCATCCCGCCTCTCCCCCGCCCCCGGGCGTGATTTCGCCCCGGGATCCGGCTCTTTCGGGGGCCGCCGGTCGGTGTGCGGCCCGGGGTTCTGGCCTCGGTACCCGCATTCGCATCGCTGGCCCCTCCTGTCACCCACCCTGGCCTTCACCAGGCTCCCCGGCTCCCAGCAACGGCATCGATGGAACATCGATGCCGCTGGGACGACATTGATGTTCCATCGATGTCGTAAGTCACGTCGCCTGGCGGCGGGACGGGGAGCGGGGCGTTGCGCTGGGGTGATGGCTGGGTGACGATGGCCAAATGGGTGTGCTGGAAGTAACGGATGAGGTTGAGTTCGACCGATGACGCGTCTGCCGCCTGGAGCAACCCGACGCGGATCTTTCGTGGCCGTAGTTCCCGGGGGGTAAGGCCGGTCTGCTCAGCTGACGTTTCGGTCGGTGGCGTCCCAGTACTTGCTGCGCAGTTCTCGCTTGAGGACCTTGCCGGCGCCGGACATGGGCAGCGCGTCAGCGAAGGCGACGCTGCGAGGCAGCTTGTAGCCGGCGAGGTGCCCGCGGCAGAACTCCTGCAGTTCCTGGCCGGTTGCGTGCTGGCCGGGTTGCCGGACGACGACGGCGTGCACCTGTTCGCCCCAGCGGGCGTCAGGGATGCCGATGACAGCGCAGGCGGCCACGGCCGGGTGCTTGGCCAGGGCATTCTCGACTTCAGCGGAGTACACGTTCTCCCCGCCGGTGATGATCATGTCCTTAAGCCGGTCGACGATGAACAGGTAGCCGCGGTCGTCGAGGTAGCCGGCGTCGCCGGTGTGCATCCAGCCGCCGCGCAGCGCGGCCGCCGTCTCCTCGGGCATGTTCCAGTACCCCAGCATGACGTTATCGCCGCGGACGACGATCTCGCCTACCTCTCCGCGGGGCAGTTCCTCGTCATCGGGACCGACGACACGGACCTCGGCGTGCACGGCCGCGCGGCCCGCGGCCCGCGCCAGCCGGCGATCCTGGTGGTCGGCGGGACTGAGCAACGTGGCGACCGGGGCGAGTTCGGTCATCCCGTACGCCTGGGTGAACGCGGCCGATTCCAGCCGCTTGCGGGCCCGGTCGAGCAAGGCCGCCGAGATCGGCGAGGCGCCGTAGATGATGCGCTGGACGCTGGTCAGGTCCGCGTCCGCGGTCTCCGGCGCGTCGACGAGCATCTGGATCATCGTCGGCACGAGCAGGAGGTCGGTGACGTTGTGCTCGCCGATCGCCGCAGCGACGGCGGCCGGGGCGAACATCGGGACGATCACGTGGGTGCAGCCGGCCAGCAGGCCGGTGATCCACATCGCGACGTCGGCCAGGTGGAACATCGGCGCCGCATGCAGCAGCGACCCGCCGCGGCGCTGGAGGTGGGCGGTGGCCATGGTGCCCGTGGCCGACGCCAGCAGGTTGTCGTGGCTGAGCATCACCCCCTTGGGATTGCCGGTGGTGCCGCCGGTGTAGAACACGCCATACAGGTCGCCGCCGCGGCGGCGCGCGTCCTGGGCCGGCGGATTCTCGGCCAGCAGCTGCTCATAGTGCAGCGCGCCGCCGGGCTGGGACCCGTCACCGCAGAAGATCACCGTCTGCAGGCACGGCGCTTGCTCGCGCAGCACCGGGATCAGCGGCGCGAACGTGTCGTCGACCAGCAGCACGCGGGTATCGCAGTCCACCAGCGAATAGGCGACCTCGGCCGGGCTCCACCGGGTGTTAACCGGGTTGACCACCGCCCCGGCCCACGGCACCCCCAGCAAGAACTCGTGGTAGCGGTCGGAGTTCAGCGACAGCATGCCCACCCGGTCGCCGGGGCCGACCCCCGCCGAACGCAACGCGCCGGCCAGCCGCGCCACCCGGTCCGCCGACTCCGCCACCGTGCGGACCCGTCCCCGGTACACCGTCAGCGGGCGGTCTGGC
>JAICWX010000571.1 GCA_025934635.1 Streptosporangiaceae bacterium
AGTTACGGCAGTTGTAGATCGTTATTCGGGTAGCGCATCGGCGTAGGCCTGCCAGCGCTGGTGAGCTTGCCGGGCGCGGTACTGGTGGCGGCGGCGCCATAGCGACCAGCCGTCGCGGTGGGCCCGGTCGCGGCGGGGTTCGGGTATGACGGTGCCGCGGAGCTGTCGCAGCAGCTCAGGGATGGTGACGGGGATCAGCCCGAGGATGCCGGCGTCTTCGTCGCGGGTCCGCTGGAAGGCGGCGGCCACAGCGAGGAAGATATAGGCGAGCAGGCAGATCGCGGTCCAGCGGTGCCAGGAGGTCCAGGTGGTGACCTGGCCGCTGTCCAGCCCGCTGACCTGCTTGGACTGCTGGTGGTCTTCCTCTATTTTCCATCTGGCGACCGCGACGGCTATCAGTTTCGCCAGCGGGACCGGGCCGGGGCTCCAGCACAGGTAATAGCTGACGGTGCCGGTGTAGCGGTGCCGCCTGAGCAGCAGGAACGCGTGCCCGTTGTCCTGCTGGCCGTCGGGGGTGTCGTCGGGCAGGATCTCGGTCATGGCCCGGTCGTAGTCTTTGGCGCCTTTGGTGGCCGAGCCGGTGCGCATCCGCTGCCACATGGCAGGTTTCACCAGGTTAGAGGCGGTTTTCACGGACAGGCGGCGGCCGGAGGGCAGGGTCACCGCGTAGTTGGACCGGATCGCCAGGACGTAGCCGGTGCCGCGTGCGCGGATGCTCTTTCGCAGGTCACGGCCGCCGTAGACTTCGTCGCCGGCGACGAACCCGGCGCGGATTCCCTGGTCGTGCGCGTGCTGCAGCAGGTCGCCCGCGAGCTGCGGTTTCGTCTCGAACGTGATCTCGTCGGGAACTCCGGCCAGTTCGCGGCGCTCCTCGTCGGCGGCCCAGCCTTCAGGCAGGTACAGGGCCCGGCCGATCAGGGCGTGCCCGGCTGGGGCCGCCCAGGTGAGGGTGACCGCGACCTGGCACATCGCGGTTCCGCCGACGGTGCCGCTGTACTGGTGCGATGCCCCGGCGCAGCTGTCCGAGGACTTCTCGTCGGCGGTCTCGTCCACGATCAGTACCGCGTCCGCTCCGTCCTGGCCTGCGGAAAGACGGCCGACGGCCCAGCCTGCGGCGGTGTCCAGCATCCGCTGCTCGTCGCAGCGGGCGCGGGACAGCAGGTGCTGCATCCGGTACGGGCAGGCGTGCCCGGCCGCCTCGGCAAGGGTCCAGCAGTTGCGGTCCTCGAGCTCGGACAGTAGCCCGTGCACCATGTCCTTGCAGGTAAGACGGGTCTCCCGTCGGGCGAAACACGACGCGACCTGCGCCATCAGGTCATCGAGCAGGTCCTGGTGATCGTCATGGCCTACGCTGGCGTCAGCGGCTGCCGGATTTGTCTTTTCCGCAAACTGGCATGATCACGGCAGCCGCGCCTGCTTTCCTGCGCCTTCGGCCACCTGTTACCAGCGTGTTGGGCCGACGTGACCCTCCGCCTGCAAGGTCCTCTTGACCAGCAGCTATGAAGCCAAAGTCACGATCTACAACTGCCGTATCAGTGCCGGGCTGCCGGCGCAACGCGGCATGGGAATGCGTCGTGGCGACTTGCGCGCCTACGGTGGCCTTATGACAGATCTGCTTCATCCCGAGTACTTGCCATTCACGGCTGATCAGTTGCGAGAACACTTCGCGCCGGTTGCTGGCGCCGGCGAGAAGGACCGGCACCTGACGTACTACCGGGCCAGCGTGGACCAGGCGAGGAAGTACGCCGAGTTGATCCGCAGCGGAAAGAATCCAACGCCAGCAGAGACCCGGCTGGGCCGGCAGATGGAGAAAGACGAAAGATTCTGGCTGGCAGCAGCCCTGATGAACCTGTATCACGCGGATGGCGGCTCCGCCCGGGTAGAGGCGTTCGCCCGCCTGCTCGAGCGAGCCGGACTGCACCCTCGATCTTGCTTCCCGCACTGGGAGGATGCTCTGGCAGGCCCGCTGGAACTGTTCTTCGAAGTCAGTCTCCCATCGCCTCGCCGCTACCGCGACTGGCTTCGCGATCACCTAGATGAGCGGACTCCAATCCCTTACCTCAGGGAAAAGGCGGCAGCACCGGGTTCGCGGCTAGAAGGACCGACGAAGGCCGACGCCATGCTGCTCGCTCGCGACACCGGGGTCGCGGTCATCTTCGAAGCGAAGGTGCTCTCTGATATCTCGACCCACGTCACGTTCGATGTCGCTCGTAATCAACTCGCGCGGACCATCGACGTCATGCTGGAAGCGAACTCGAAGCTACGTTCGCCGCTGAGCCTCCGGAAACCAGAGCGAACTTTCCTGGTGCTGCTGACACCCGCGCTCATGCAGATTGAGCGAACCGGGGATGCGATCAGCAAGAGCAGGCTCTACGGCTGGCTCATGCCGGCTTACAGGGACCCGGACAGCTCACTGCTCCGCCAGCACCTACCCCACCGCGACCGCCACGAACTGGCCGAAGCTGCCGGCCGACTGGGGTGGGCGAGTTGGGAGGACTGCCAGGCCGTGGCCCCAGGTGCCTGCCCGTGGCTCGCAACCAGGCTGGAAGCCGGGTAAGGATGCGATCAGCCGTGATCCGGCCGAACCTTCCCCTGGCGGCGCCTCACGACGGCAGAAGAGCGCATTTCCGCGGAAACGTCACGGACGCGCTGGCCAAGAGCGTGGCGACCAGGCCGATGCCCGGTCCGCGGCGTGTGCGGACGAGCGGGCGCAGCCGGCAGCTGCTGTGCCCGGGAGGCGGGATGACGGCCTTGCCGGGGGATGCGCCGGTAGCGTGAGGGTGTGGATCAACTCCGGGTTGCGGCTCTGACCGGTTCGGCTATGACCCAGCTGGCCGACGTGACCGGGCTGTTCGACCAGTACCGGCAGCACTACTGCGAGCTGGCCGCCCCCGCGCAGACCCTGGCCTGGCTGACCCGCCACACCCGCTCCCGGCAGCTGACCATCTTCACCGCGCACCGCGGCCCGGACCTGGTAGGCCTGGCCACGACCGTCACCATGCCGGCATCCTTGCAGCTAGGCTGCTTCTGGCAGCTGCGCGACCTGTACGTTACCCCCAGCGCCCGGCGCTGCGGAGCCGGCCGCGCACTGCTGGATACCGTCCGCCAGGCCGCCACTGCCGCCGGGGTCACCCGCCTGTCCGTTCAGACCGAACCCGCCAACACCGCCGCGCTCCACCTCTACCGCACCAGCGGCTTCACCCCCGTGCGCGGCATTGAAGCCCTCATCCTGCCCCTCCACCAAGACGGCACCTGATCCTCAGGAAACACCCGCTGCGCGGCATGACAGGACGTTTCCGCGGAGACGGCTTGTGAAATTCCGCACAAGACGTTTCCGCGGAGACGTCATGGACGTGGTGGCCAAAAGTTTGTTGACCAGCCCGATGACCCTGTCCGCGGCATTATGCCTGTGATCGTTGTCAAGTGGTTCATGGCTTTCCGCGGTGGCGGCGTGCGGCGGTGGCAGCGGTGGTGCCGAGCAGCTCGCCGATCTGGGTCCAGGTGAGTTCCTGGTCGCGGGCGTCGTGGACGGCCTGG
>JAICWX010000276.1 GCA_025934635.1 Streptosporangiaceae bacterium
CGGCGGTGACATCGGCAGCACGGTCATGCCGCCGACGGTGGCCGGCTACCAGAAGTTCGACCTGTACGAGGCGACCACCAAGACCCAGGGCGACCCGGCCAAGGCCAAGCAGATGCTGTCGGCCTGCGGCAAGCCGAACGGGTTCTCCACCGGTCTGGCCTACCGCAGCGACCGGCCCACCGAGACCCAGGGCGCCCAGGCTCTCGAGCAGGCGCTGTCGGCGGTCGGCATCAAGACCACCTTGCACGGGTTCCCGACGGCGTCCTACTTCAACACCTTCGCCGGCGTGCCGAAGTACATGGAGGCGCACAACATCGGGATCGCCTTCGGCGGCTGGGGTGCCGACTGGCCGGACGGGTACGGCTTCCTGGACGAACTGGTCGCCGGGAACACCATCGTCCCCTCGGGTAACACCAACATCGGGATGCTCAACGACCCGGTGGTGAACAACCTGTTCACCAAGGCCGCGGGCATCACCGACGCGACCCAGCGGAACGCGATCTGGGGCCAGATCGACAAGCAGGTCATGAAGGACGCGGTGATCGTGCCGATCGTGAACGCCAAGGCGCTCATCTACCGGCCGCCGACGCTGAGCAACGTCTACTTCAACCAGGCCTACCAGGCCGACAACTACGCCGTCATGGGCGTGACCGGCTGACCGGCCAGACCGGATCCGCAGCGAGCAGAGAAAGCGGGTGAGAGTGCCGGCGCCCGGCCGGGGCGATTCCCGGCCGGGCGCCGGCGCACGCCGTGGTTATATTCATCATCCGGCGGCTGATCGGCACCGTCTTCCTGCTGATCGACCAGGACCTGCCCGAGATCCTCGGGGTGACCATGCTGGCCGCGTTCTTCATCGTGGTCGCCAACATGATGGTCGACGTGCTGTACGCGATCGTAGACCCGCGGGTCAGGCACTAAGGACGTGCGGGAGATCGAGGTGGCGACCCTGGCGGCCCGGTGCGGGATGGTCCGCTGTTACCCGTGGTCTGCGCGCTCAGCTCGCAGCCGGTCGAGCAGCTGGACGCAGGCATGCACGGTGCTCGTATGCGGGACGTCGACGCCTAGGCGCGCGGCGAGTTCCACGATCGCGCCGGTCATGCACTCGAGTTCGAGCCGCTTGCCGGCTTCCAGGTCCTGCAGCATCGACGTCTTGTGGTCGCCGACCGCGATCCCGGCCTCGAGGCGCCGGTCTAGCGACACCGGGAAGCTGACGCCGAGACGAGCGGCCACCGCGGCGGACTCGGCGAACAGGGCGCGCAGCAGATCGTGCATGGCCGGGAGCGTGCCGAGCTGGCCGAGTGTGGCCCCGGTCAGCGCCGTGATCGGGTTGAACGCGACGTTGCCCACGAGCTTGAGCCAGATCTGATCGCGCAGCCTGGCGTCGACCGGTGCGCGCAGGCCGCCGGCCGCGAAGGCCCGGGAGATCGCCCGGACCCGCGGCGAGTCCGACCCGTCCGGCTCGCCGATCGTGAACCGGGTGCCCTCGACGTGCCTGATGACGCCGGGCTCGACGATCTCGGTGGAGCAGTACACGACGCAGCCGATGTTGTGGCCGGGGCTGATCGAGGCCGCGATCACTCCGCCCGGATCGACACTCTCCAGGCCGGTCAGCCCGGCGGCGGCCGCGGGCGGCGGCAGGGACTGGAAGTACCACCAGGGAATGCCGTTCTGGGCCCAGATAGCCGCGGCGCCGGGGGCCAGCAGGCGGCCGAGCTGCGGCGCGATCGCAGGCAGGCTGTAGGCCTTCAGCGCGACGAAGACGACGTCGGCGTCCGCGACCGCGTCAATGTCGCCGGTGACCTCCGGGCGGGCGCAGAAGTCACCGCGCGGCGACTGGACCCGCACGCCGTGCTCGGCCATCGCCTGCCGGTGGGCACCCCGGGCGATCAGCGTGACGTCAGCGCCGCCGCGGGCCAGGGCGGCACCGACATACGCGCCGATCGCCCCGGCGCCGAGCACCGCGAACTTCATGCGCCGGCCCGGCGCTGCGCGACGAACTCCCCGACCCGGCGCCGCTGAACCTTGCCCGTAGGCGTGCGCGGGATCTCCTCGAGCACGTCGATCTGGGCCGGCACCTTGAAGGCCGCGAGCTGCCCGCGGCAGTGCTCGATCAGGTCACGGGGCTCGGCGTCGGCGCCGAGCGTCACCGCCGCTCCGACGAGCTCTCCGTACTTGGCGTCCGGCACGCCGAAGCAGACGGCATCGCGCACCGCCGGATGGGAGGCGAGCACCTGCTCGATCTCCGCCGGGGCGATGTTCTCGCCCCCGCGGATGATCATCTCCTTGATCCGTCCTTCGAGGTAGAGGTACCCGTCACGCAACACACCGCGGTCGCCGGTGCGGAACCAGTCGCCGAAGAACGCCTCGTCGGTGGCGGCCGGGTTGCTCACATATCCCGACATCACCCCGGGCCCGCGGATCACGACCTCGCCAGCGCGGTCGGCCGGCAGCGGCGTGCCCGCCTGGTCGACGATGCGAACCTCGGTGCCAGTCGGCACCCCGACCGAGGTCGGGATCCTGCCCGCCGGCGGCAGCGGGTTGGACGTCATCTGATGGCTGGCCTCGGTCATCCCGTAGGCCTCGAGCATCGGCGCCTGGTAGGTCTGCTCCGCCCGTTCCAGGAGCGCGGGCGCCAGCGCGGAACTGCACGACCGGACGAACCGCAGCGTGCCGGGCGGGCCGCCGTCGCCCACCCGGTCCAGGATCATCTGATGCAGCGTCGGTCCCGCCGACAGCCAGGTGGCGCCGTGCTCGCGGGCCTGAGGCCAGAACCGCTGCGGCGTGAAACGGCGCGGAGCGATGACGGCGCCGCCCGCGCCCAGCGCCGCGAACGTGGATGCCACCAGGCCGTGAATGTGGAACAGCGGCATCACGCAGAACGACACATCCGCCTGGCCCAGCCGGTAATGCGCGGCGATCGTGCGGGCCGAAGCCATGAGGTTGCGCTGCCGCAGCGGGACCTGCTTAGGCCGGCTCGTGGTTCCGCTCGTATGCAAGATGAGCGCGACATCCTCCGGGCTGCCCGGCTCGAACGCGCGCTGAAGCGTCGCCGCCTGGCCGTCCGCCAGCAGTTCCGGAGGCCCGTCCCCCGACGGCCGGAGGCCGGAGGAGGTCTCCCCGGACGGCCGGACGCCGAGCACGGTTATCCCGGTGGCGGCTGCCGCGGTGGTGGCGGCTGCCGCGCCGCTGGCCGGTATCAGCATCAGCCGGGGAGCGATGTCGGTCAGGAAGAACTGGTACTCGGCCGCGGTGTAGGCGGGGTTCAGCGGAGCCGCCGCGGCACCGAGAGCGGTCACGGCGAGCAGCAGCAAGACAACGTCCGGGCCATTGGGCAGCGCGAGAGCAACCCGGTCTCCGCGGCGCACGCCCAGCCCGGCGAGCCGCTGGGCCAGCGTCTCGACCCGCGCAGCGACCTGCGTGTAGGTGAGCACCTCGCCGCTGTCCGGCACGATGAGCGCCGGATGCCCGGCCGCACCACCCGCCAGCAGCGCCAGCAGCGACTCGCCTGCCGCCCGGCCGTTCTCCTCCGACAATCGACCCGCCTCCTGCTCTCTGGTGCCGCATGAAAATGGTACGACGCCCGGTCTGCGGCAGAAGCGACGTTCTACGGCGCTCGGAGCGGTGCCAGATCGAGCAAGTACCACGCCATGATCGCCGGGTCGCAGTCATCGTCCCACCGGCTCATCCGTTCGATCTCAAATGAGCGAAGCACCTTGCCCGGCTCGCCCACACGAGCCCGTCCCGGGCCGCCGGGAACATAATTGATCTGCCGGTGCTCGATCTTCAGCCGGTGCACGTACCAGTCGCTGCGCAGATCGGGCAGGCCGAATGCATCCCACTCGTAGTCGCCCACCACGCTGAGGGCGCACTGCACGGTAACACGCGAACCCGCAGCGACCATGGACGCAGGTCCTGCCGTACGGGCGACAAACGCCTGATCGCCGGCAGTGATCACGAACTCCGAGCCGATATGCCGCTGCCCGGGCCCATCGCCGGCGTGCACATCTGCGGCAGGCCCGGCCATTCCGGTCAGTTCATAGCGGTGACCGGCGGGCTCCTGGCTGCCGCGGGGGTCTGCGAGTTCCGCGATGCCGTCCGGCACCGTCCGGGCCGGGCCAGCGCTGAGGCAGTCGGCCCGCAGGCCCACGCCGCGCAGCTGCGAGCCGCGGGCAAGTTCGGCCGCGCCATCCTTGACGATCCAGGTCTCCATATACACCCACACGATTGACATCATCCCCGTGCGCGGCCGTGCCCGTATCTCGCGGCGCACTCAGCCCGGCAAGAACTGCGCGCTACGCGGCAGCAGAAGATCACGCTGGCCACTTCCGTGTACACCGAAATTGCCGTAATTTCAGCCGCGCTTCAATCCCCGTTTCAGCACGGTATCAGCACGGTATCAGCATCTAGCGAAATCATCCCGGTATCGCGTGGCGATTTTTCGATTCGTACGGGATTAAAAGGAGGTGACATACATGAGTTCATGGACCACGCCCGAGATCCGGAGCGACGAATTCTCGGCGATGATGTTCCTTACTGGGTGCTCCTGCGAGTGCCAAGGCGGTGCCGGAGCGGGTTCCGGCGTACCGTAGCCGAGTTCGGCGCATTAACTGCCTGGAAACCCGTCCGGGCTGTTCATTGGCTTCTGTCGGCCTGCCCGGGCGGGTTTCCGCGAGACACCTTGCCCCGTCCATCCGAGTTCCACCAAGGGAAATATCTTGCTCACTGACCTTCTCTCGTCAGCGTGCGTCCCGAAGGACCTTGTCTACTTCAGGGACGGCGCACGTAATCTCGTCGTCAATCCAGAACTGGGTGCCTGGGAGGTGCTCGACGATTCCGAGCTCGGCACACTCCGCAGTGTGGCGAACGATGAGCCGCTCGCGGACGCTGATCGGCAGCCGGTCGAGCGCACCCTTGCCCGGCTGGTCCTCGGCTGGGTCATCTACTTGCCAGGAAAGCAGCCCGTTCTGCGTCAGGTCGATTCCTCGCTGAAGATGGTGTACTACGCCATCACCGACGGCTGCAATCTCCGCTGTCCCTACTGCTACGCCTCTTCGGAGAAGCCGCTTCCCGGCGAGCTGACCACCGCCCAGTCCCTGGATCTTGTGGATCAGGCCGCCGACATGGGCGCCGAGGTCATGGTGTTCACCGGCGGCGAGCCGATGCAGCGCCGGGACCTCTTCGATATCGCCGCCCGGGCCACCGAACGCGGGATGCGGGCGAACATCATCACCAACGCCACCCTCATCCGCAAGCCGGAGATGGCGCGAAAAGTGGCCCGTACCTTCTCAACGGTCACCGTGAGTATCGACGGCGGAACGGCCGAGATCCACGAACGTACCCGGGGAAAGGGAACCTTCGCCAAGTCCGTCGCCGCCTTGCGCATGCTCAACGCGGAAGGCGTCCGGCCGATCATCAACCACGTGATCACCCAGGAGAACGTGGACCTCGTCTCCGAGCTGGCCGAGTTGGCAGCCGGCATCGACGTCGCCCGGGTGCGCACCATGTACCACAGCGATCTCGGCCGTGGCGCCTCCGACAGTGACTCCTTCGGCTGGGCCGAGTACAAGCGGCTGCACGAATTCATGTGGACGGATCCGAGGGCGGCGAATCTCCTGCCCGATGGCCCGCTGGGCCAGAAGTCGTGCCAGACCCGGGTCAACTGCGGACTGGGCGGCAACGAGATCTACGTCAACTCGCTGGGCGACGTCTATCCGTGCAAGCTCGTTACCGGGCGGGAGCACCGGGCGGGCACCGTGAAGGAAACCCCGCTGCGCGAGCTTTTCGCCTCTCCCGTGCTGGCTGACCTGCGGTCCAACGCGGTGTTCGCGGGCGACAACCTGACCGACTGCCGGCGCTGCTACATCCGCGGGGCCTGCGCCGGCGGCTGCCGCGCCTACCACATGGCCGAGTCGGGCAGCCTGAAGCGGAACTCTCGCGCACTGTGCCGGATGTTGCGCCACCAGATGATCACCTCGATGTGGATGGGCGCGGGCTCGGGGCGGGAGACCATCGTGGACAACGAGGATGAAGCGTTCCGTCCGCTGCTGGTGGCCACCGGCGAGCAGCACCCGGTGTATGAGGACTGGAAGGCAGAGCAGGCCACCGCCGGGCTGACGGCTGGTGCGGCCCGGCGGCGGCAGCTGCCGCTGAGCGTCGTGGCAGGTGCGCGATGAGGTGGGCGGTCAACCCCAGTGTCGTCTGGTCGGAGTCCGGCGAGGAGATCCGGTTGTACGACACGGCCAGCGGCGACTTCCATACCCTCAGCCCGACCGGGTCGGCGATCTGGCGGCGCATTGCGGACACCGGCGACCAGGACGCGATCGTGGCCGCCCTTGCAGAGGAGTTCGGAGCCCAAGATGACAATCAGCGGCACCTCATCGCCAACGACACCGAGCGATTCATCCGCGGCCTCGTCGAAGTCGGACTCATCGTCGAGCAGCCGTCCGGTGCCGCGCTCCCTCAGTGAGAACTCCTCCGCCGGTCTCATCGAGCTGGTCGTCAGCGGGCTGGCCGCTCGCGGGCGGGTGACGATCCCGGTCAGCGGCACGAGCATGCTGCCGACGCTGCGATCGGGCGAGCGCGTGACCTTGTACCCCGCGCGGCCTGATGCCATCCGGCCGCAGGATGTGATCGCCTTCCGCGCGTCAGGCCAGCTCGGCCTGCACCGGGTGCACGCGGTGTTCCCCGACCGGGTCATCACCGCGGGCGACAATTACGGTCTCTTCGATCCCCCGCCGGTGCCGATGGCGGCGGTGATCGGCGTCGCCCGGGACGTCCCCGGGCGGGCGGCACCGCGGCGATGGCCGCGCCAGCCGGGGCCGATCGCCGCCGATGTCTGGCTGATTGGCGGCCCCGCCGGCCCCCGGAACCAGGAGGGCGGCGCCGCGCCGGCGGGATGGCGGCTGCACCGGCGGCAGGCCGAGGGCATCGGCGTCTCGGCGGAGGTACTCGCGGAGCTTCAGGCCGCGGCCGCCGGAAGGCCCTGCGTCGGCGTGACCGAACACGCCGTGCACGCGGCCTCCGACGTTCTCAGCGGCCTGCCCCCGCAGACCCAGGTGCTGGTGGGCTGCTCCTTCGGCCGCCTGAAGCCAGCCCTGGCGCAAACGCTGCCCGGCAACCTGGTGCCGACCGAGATCGCCGACGTGTTCGTCCGGCTGGGGCCGCCCGGGGTTCCGGTCAGCGCCGCCGATGCCCTGCGCGAACTGGCCGCCCTGGTCGCACCCGGGGAAGGTGCCGCATGACCGCGATCGTCGCGGCGCGGTCGCTGACCAAGCGGTACAAGGGAATGGACCACCCGGCGGTGGACGCCGTCACCCTTGACATCGATGAAGGCGTGGTGGTCGGGCTGCTCGGCCCGAATGGCGCGGGCAAGACCACGCTGGTCAAGCTGCTGTGCGGGGTAACGATGCCCACGAGCGGGGAGATCAGGGTGCTCGGCGGCGATCCCGTCGCCGACGCGGCAGCGGTCAAGCAGCGCGTCGCGGTGGTGCACCAGCTGATGCCGGTCGACAACATGCTGCCGGCCGTCGACAACGTGAAGATCGCGGCCGCGTTCCGCGGGTTGCGCTGGCGGGAGGTGCGCTCCCGGGTTGACGAGATGGTCGTTCAGTTCGGCTTGACGGATGCCATGGGCCAGCTGGCGTTTACCTTGTCCGGCGGGCAGCGTCGGCGCCTGCAGCTTATCCGCGCGCTCCTGGTGGTGCCCCGGCTGCTGATGCTGGACGAGCCGTCCGCGGGCCTGGATGTCCAGGGGCGCCGGCAAATGTGGGACGTGATCGGCAAGCTGAACTCCGAACATGGCACCACCATCATCTGGACCAGCCACTACATCGAGGAGATTGAGCGCAACTGCTCCCGGGTCCTCATCGTCGATGGCGGGTCGCTGATCCGGGACGAGCCACCGGCCGTGCTGGTGCGCGAGTTCGGGGAGCGATCGATCCGGGTGCTCCTGCCTGAGGCGGCCGACCGTGCCCGGTTGCTCGCGCTCCTCCCGGCGGAATGCGTCACCGCCTCGGCTGAACACGAGATAGAGATCGAAGGCCCGGACGCCGACCGGCACTTCGCCGCCGTGGTCGAGCTGGTCCGGGACGCCGCCGGGCGCGGCGCGACCATCGAGTTCCGCGTGCCGTCGCTCGAGGACGCCTACATCGCACTGGTGGATCGTCAGCAGGAGCCGGCCCGATGACAAGTATCCTGACCCGGGCAACCTCGGACGCTGGCCTGGACGAGCTCAGGCGGCCACGGCACAACGCGATGCGCGCCATTATCTACCGGGAGTTCCTGCTCCTGACCAGGAACCGCACCAATCTCCTGCTGGCGATCCTGCCCACCACGATTTACCTCCTGCTCTTCTCCACGTCCCTGAACGGGCTGGTAGGACAAATCCGCTATCACGGGGCGCTGGTGGGCTACCCGGAGTTCACCATCCCGGCGATCATGCTGTCTTCGATGCTCGCTGCGTCCACCACGACGGGGACATCCTTGTTCCAGGAGGAGACCGGCGGCATGGCGGTGGAACTGTGGTCCTACCCGCTGAGCCGGACGGCCTACATCTCGGGAAAGATCATCGCCACGACACTTCTGGTGCTGGTGCAGAGCGTGGCCGCGCTCCTGCTGGGGGTCCTCATCTTCCACGTCGGCTGGCCGGCTAGCCACTGGGTGGCCCTCGGGGTGGGGACCCTGATCGCTTCCCTGACGTTCAACGCCTTCTTCCTGATGCTGGCGTCATTCGTCCATGACTTTCAGCGTTTCATGGTGCTCATCAACGTGATCGGGCCGATGCTGCTGTTTTCCAGCCCGTCGTTTTATCCGGTTGATCGCATGCCGTCAGCGCTGCGACTGTTTTCCGTCATCAATCCCGTGACCTACGGAGTCGAATGCCTGCGCGAAGGCGCGATCTTCGGCTTTCGCGCGATGTGGCCCTTCGCGGTGGGCCTCGCCGTGGCCTCGGTGGGCCTAGCGGCGCTGATCGTCGGCGTGCTAGCCCGCCGCCTCCGCGAGCTATAAAGCCCCCGCCCGGATACCGAGAGGAGGTGAAAATAATGGAGTGGACCACACCAGAAATCCACCTTAAGGAATTCCAGGCAGAGATGTTCCTCGTCGGTTGCATTTGCGGATGCCATGGCGGCGCCGGAGCTGGCTCAGGTAATTGAGCATGCCCCGTACGTGAAAGAGCCGGTGACGCGGGATCGCGTCACCGGCTCTTCTAGCTGGCCAGCGAGCCCAGCCAGCCGGCCTCGAACTGGTCGCGTGAAATCCGTTCCGGCGGACCAGCGACAATCCGGCGACGGTGACGGCTGGGATCAGTTACTCGGGCCTGGCCTGGTTCGGTGCTGAGGGCGGGTTCAGGTTCTTGCCGTGGCCGTGGGGGCAGGAGCCGTATCCGGTCCGGGATACGTGCCAGTGCTGGTGGCAGTAGGGGGCGTCGCAGCCGGGGCAGAATCCGGCGTCGTCGTAGAACCCTGCCTGGTGGACCCGGGCGAAGCGCAGCGGAGACCGGAATGCTGAGGCGATCTGCCCGGCCCGGGCGGTGTCGATGAGGTCGCCGTAGCCGTTCCCGTCGGCCGGTCCGGTGACCAGGAGGTGCCACTGGCCGGGCTGGCGCTGCCGCGAGATGCTGGCCTGTACGGTGCCGGGCCACTGGTCCCACTGGGCGGGCAGCGCTCCGGGGGCGACGAGCTCGATCCGGGCGGAGGGGGTTCCGCAGGCCGCGCACGGCGGGGTGATCATGATCGGCTCGGCCATGCGGGCCCAGTCCGTGGCCGGGTGTTCTGGTTCCGGGGCCAGGGTCTGCGGGTGCTGGCGTCCCTGGTCCGGGCGCGGCTCGGCGGCTTCGGGGTTCAGGGTGCGGTAGCCGCGGCTGGTGCGCTTCCACCGGCCGGCGGCGCATAGTTCAGCCGCGGTGATCGTGGCCTGGAGGCCCAGGTCGTTCAGGTGCTCGAGGTAGTCGTCGGGGACGAACCCGGGATGATCGCCGGACGCGGCGTGGGCGGTCGCGCGGACCTGGAGGTCGTAGGCGGACCAGGACATCGTGCATTCCTGCGCGTCCGGCGGATCGCCGCCACTCAGGCTGGCCAGGGCAGAACTCACTGCGTCACCTTCCGCTGGACGAGTTCCCCGGCCTTGCCTCACCGATTGTGACCGGCACCGGGCCCGCAGCGGAAGATGACGCGCGACTACGTAAGGGAACCGAAATGGGTGAATCTGTCGGTGATCTGGCCCTCGCGGGCGATCCGGATCTGCTGCCAGGTGGCCATGGCCCCTGCGACGACAAACAGTGCGGCCAGAACCTGAAGAAGCTGGTTCAGGGTGCAGGTCGGAGGCCGTCCATCAGGATGTTCAGCAGGCGGCTTGCCCTGGCGTGGTGTCCGGGCGGGCGGGCCACGGTGAAGATGCCGATGAGGCTGGCGGCGATGTCTTCGGCGGTGACGTCGGCGCGGAGTTCGCCCGTCACGCCGGCCAACGGCGCCAACGCCGCCCCCGGCGCCATCGAGGAGATCGCCCGCCTGGTCGCGGCCGGCCAGCTCCGTGTGCCCATCGCGGCAACCTTCCCGGTCGGGCAGATCCGCGCTGCGGTCGAGCTGCAAGCCGGCCGGCACGTCCACGGCAAGGTCGTCATCGACCTCTAGCTGTGGCACCCCCACAGCCCCGGCCGACCCGGCCACCACACGTCACTTTGCCTGACCGGTAACTGCGCGAACGGCCGGACCAGCGGGGCACGCGCCGGCGGGGGCCGCAGCACCCCGCCCCGTTCGGGCTCATGCCTGTCCCGGGGGCCGAACGGGCCTGCGTTCACGCCTCGATCGCGCTGTCACCCCGTGGTGTCCGCGGCGTCACCCAGGTCCGCGTCGCGCACGAGCAGCGCCCAGCGCCGCCGCCGGCCTCCGCGACCGCCCAGGCACTGCTGGCCAGGAACGTTCCCCGGGCGCTGCATGACCTGATGATCACAGTCGGGCCGGGCGCCAGCGGCATCATCGCCAGCTCACGCCGCCGGCTGCTCGCTGCCCCGGGCGAAAGCGCCGTCTGACGCACCCAGCCGTGGTCGGCTAGTAGATTCCTGGAGCGGGCGACGGGAATCGAACCCGCATAGCCAGCTTGGAAGGCTGGAACTCTACCATTGAGTTACGCCCGCAGCCGCCGCCGACCGAACCACCCGAAACAGCCGGGCGCCGAACATCGCAGCTGACACCCGTAGCGTACCGTCTCCCGCCCCGCGACCGTTACCCG
>JAICWX010000375.1 GCA_025934635.1 Streptosporangiaceae bacterium
TCTGGAACGGCGTGGGCTGGAGCAGCGTGAAGCCGCGGCGGTCCTCGAACCTGGCCGCCTGCTCATATGCCTGCTGCCAGGAGTCCGGCGGCGCCGGGGCGGCGGCTGCCGCCGCCCCGCCCGGAGCCCCTATCGCGATGTTGGTCAGCGTGGTGATGATCTCGCCGGTGTACTCCGGATACAGGTCAATCGAGCCGTTCAGCAGCCCCGGGTCGATCACCTCGGTGGGCCCGATGTTCTCCTTCAGCCGCACGGCGAAGCCCTTGGCCTGCAGCGCCTGGGCATACAGCTGGCCCAGGATCAACGCCTCGGTGAAGTTCTTCGAGCCCAGCGTCACCGCGGGCTTGCCCGCACCGGGCTGGCCGGACGGGAAGCTGACCACCGCGGTACTCGGCGCGAAGCTCTTAGCCGAGAAGTTCCCGCTCGTAGAGCCACACCCCGCCAGCAGCGCCACAGCCGCCAGCACCAGCACGGCGGCCCGCGGCCGCCGCGCCGGGTGCTTCTTCGCCGCGCGGCTGGTGAGCGTCAGGCGGGAGATGAACCACCGGTGGCTAGCCGGCGGGGGGACCAGGTTGGTGGCGTTCATTGGTCTTCGGGAGCCTGGGCGCACAGACGGCGGGCCCTGTACTCCCTCCCTCCTGTCCGTTCGTCGTCAGGCGGCCCGGCTTCTCAGCAGGAGATCGAGCCTAGGGATCTCGAGCAGGGCTATCTCCCGGCGGTTCGCGATCGAGCCGCTCGGCCCCGTGGGCGTGTTTTTCGACGGCGGCCACGAGCTTGTCCCGTCGGTGCCAGCGGCGTACCGTGACGGACGGGGACGGCGCGGACCGGGCTGGGCCGTGCACCTTGGTGAGGCGAGGCGCTCGAGCCGATGGACTCTCGGCCTGCGGGTGTGCGTGCGTGCGTGCGGAAAACGGTGTCTGCAGGGGGTGGTCATGGCCACTCCTGGTATTCCGTATCACGGGAAAGTACTGCTATACGAGACACCATGCGCGGGCTGTTGCCGGCTGTCAACCCTGAGCGGAGGATTTTCTCCGGGGCGGAAGTCTCGGCCCGCAATGTGGGAGCGACGGCGGATATTGGCGGCAGTATTGTTGCGCTATGCCCAACGATCGCGTCGAGCGGGGCACTTCCGTGCAGTCCGTGAACCGGGCCGTCTCTATTCTCCAGGTCCTGGCGCGCCACGGGTCGTCCCAGGTGACGCAGATCGCCGCCGAGCTCGGTGTGCACAAGTCCACGGTGTTCCGCCTGCTGGCGACCCTGGAGGCACGTGGACTGGTGGAGCACAACAGCGCGCGGGGCCATTACCGGCTCGGCTACGGCGTCGTGCAGCTCGCGGCGGGCGCGACCAAGAAGCACGATCTGTCGCTGCTCAGCCGGCCGGTGTGCGATGAGCTCGCCGAGAAGGTGGGCGAGACGGTGAACGTGGCGATCCATGACGGGCGCACGGTGATCAGCATCGACCAGGTGATCGGCTCGCCCATGGTCACCACCGTCAACTGGGTCGGGCAGCGCACCCCGATGCACGCCACCTCCGCCGGCAAGGTCTTCCTGGCGAACATGCTCCCGGAGCAAATCGACGCGATCCTCGCGGAGGGGCTGGAGAGCTACACGCCTCACACCGTCACCGACCCGGCCGCCCTTAAACAGCAACTCGCGCTCGTCCGGGACCTCGGCTACGCCCGCAGCATAGAGGAGCACGAGATCGGGCTGGCTGCCGTGGCCGCCCCCATCCGCTCCATGGACGGCGAGGTCGTTGCCGCCGTGGCCGTCTCCGGCCCCATCTTCCGGCTCAACGAGGACACCATCGCAGAGGTGGCCGAGCACGTGCTCATCGCCGCCGCGGAGATTTCGCAGCGCAACGGATACCCGAAACGAGGCTGACCGGCCCGGGTATGGCCTCTTGTCTCGCTCACGACCGGGTGCCCGGAGCTCGGGTCGACGACGGCCAGGGTCCGCCCGGACGAACCCGCTCGGAAAATCGTCGATGAAGTGCCGAACGGGTGGGAACTCGTCGTCCCGGACTGGTTCCTGCCGGTCCTGAGCCCGGAGGATCACCGGCTGCTTGGTCGTGCCCGAGATGGACACGTGTGCTGTGCCGAAATCCCGCTCATGGCCTGACCTGCTACTTTACGCTCAGCGCTCGTGCTACCCGTCTTGTCTACCTGCTCATGGTCCGGGTGTTCGGCTGGCTGGTACTTCTGGCGCGGAGTGATGCCGTCAACACGCCGGGACGGCCGCCGGTCCCGGATGAGGTGCGCGTCCTGGTGGAGCAACTGGCACGGCAGAACCTCCGGTGGGGTTACCGGCGCATCCAGGGCGAGTTGCTTGGCCCGGGACACCGGGTGGGGGAAGGGCGATCCGCCGGATCCTGGCATGCGACTTCATGCACGCGGACACCGTGCTGCTCCGGCGCCTTTATGTCCTGTTCGTAATGGAGATCGAGACCCGTGCCGTACACGTCCTGGGCGTCACCGCTCATCCGACTGGAGCCTGGGTGATCAAGACGCCGGTCCGGTCGCCGCGGGCGAACGCGTTCGCGGAGCGGTTCGCGGGAACTCTTCGCCGCGAGTGCCTGGATCACTGCTGACCCTCGGCGACCGGCACCTGCGGGAGGTGCTGGCCGGGTACGCGCGGCACTATAACGAGCACCGCCCGCATCAAGGGCTGCAGCAGGAACCCGCTGCGCCAGCCTGGCCACGCCGTCGATATCACCGCCAGGATCGAACGCCGGGGTGCCGTGGGAGGCCCTCGAGTTCGAGCCCGCGCCGGACGCGCTTGCCAGCGCTGAGCTACCGCGACATGACTACCAGCCCCGACGGCGAGACCGTGCCAGCCGAGAGGCGGCTCGCCGAGATACGTGACCGCTACGGTCCAGGGCACCTGGTGAGCCGGTCAATCCAGCGCGCCACGCCGATGATCCTCCGCGCAGTCGAGCGCGCCAGGCTCGTAGGAACAGGCAAGGACGTCTGGGAAATCATCACGGTCGTACGCGACAACAATGGCGACGCCGCCGAGACAGCGCGCTACCTCGAGATCCCCCTCGGCCTGGTCCAGGCCGCCATCAGCTACTACGGCGCCTACCGGGACGAAATCGACCAGTGGATCGAGGCTAACGAGCAGCAGGCGGCCGAGGCCCACGCCGCCTGGTCCGCCGGGCAGGATGCCATCAGGCCGTGAGGCTGCTGCTGGATGAGATGCTGTCTCCCGCCATCGAACGCGAGCTCCGCGGACGGGGACACGACGTGCTGGCCATAGCAGACCATCCCGGCTGGGTCGCACTCTCCGATACCGAGGTGATGAACCTAGCGCGGACCGAGCGCCGCGCCGTAGTCACCAACAACCTGCGCGACTACCGGCCGCTCCACGCCGACGCGATCACCCCAGGTGGCCCGGGGCACCTCGGCATGATCTTCATGCCAGGCACCTGCCGGCGCACCAAGGAAGACACCGGACGGATCATCGCCGCCCTCGAAGCCAAGCTAGCTGAATATCCCGGCGATGCGGACCTAGCAAACGGCGAGTGCTGGCTATAACAGCGAGTACGCCGGTCCCGGGGATGGTGATCGCCCGCGCCCGCGGGACTCGCTGGCGCGGCGCGGCGAGATCGGCGGCCGCCAGCGGGCCGCGGATTGCGCCGGTGCAGGGCGATGGCGGTGAGCCCGCCCAGGCCGGTGCCCACCACAAGCCGGGCCCGCGGCGCGAACGAGCGGATGGCCTCGGCTACCGCCGGCGCCAGCTTGCCCGATTGAGTACCGGAGGTTGATTTCCCGGCCCGGACAGCGGAAGGTGAGGCCGGAGGAGGTTCCCGCCATGCCCCTGCTGCCCCGGCTGGTCAGCCCCGAGGAACTCCGCGACGCGCTCGGCGACGAGCGCGTGCGCGTGTTCGACGCCACCGTCTTCCTCCGCCGCGCTGCGGACGGCGGTCCTTACACCGTGGAAAGCGGGCACAAGAGCTACACGCGCGCCCATCTCCCCGGGGCCGCGTTCGCCGACATCCCCGGCGCGCTATCCGACCCGGCGGCACCGTACCCGTTCACCCTGCCCCCGGCCGATCACTTCGCCGCCGCGGCCGGCCGCCTCGGCATCGGCATCGGCAGCCACGTCGTCGCCTACGCGCAGGACACGCCGATGTGGGCGACGCGGCTGTGGTGGCTGCTGCGCTACTTCGGCCACGAGGACACCAGCGTCCTCGACGGCGGCCTGCCCGCCTGGACCGCAGCGGGCGGCCCGGCCGAGGCGGGCGAGAGCACCTACCCGGCCGCGTTGTTCACCGCCCGCCCCCGGCCGGAACTCCTCGCCACCCTGGCCGACGTCCGCGAGATCACCCAGAACGGGGCCGCCTGCCTGGTCAACGCCCTGTCCCCGGCCGCGTTCCGCGGCGAGGGCCCCGGCGCCTACAGCCGCCCGGGCCGCATCCCGGGCAGCATCAGCGTGCCCTGGCACGGCCTGGTCGACCCGGCCACTAACCGCTTCCGGCCGCCCGCCGAGCTCGCCGCCGCCCTGGCCGACGGCGGTGTCCGCGCGGACCAGCCGGTCGTCGCCTACTGCGGCGGCGGCATCTCCGCGACGGTCGACCTGTTCGCGCTCGCGCTGACCGGCCGGGACAACGCCCGGCTGTACGACGGCTCGCTCACCGAGTGGAGCGCCCATCCAGACCTGCCGCTCGTCGCGGGCTGAGGGGCGGGAAAAGCCACCCGTTCGGTGCCAGGGACGAGCATGATCCCGAACGGGTCAGCGTGCTACGGCCCGCGTCGGTGCGTGCCTTGGCGTCCGGGCGCCCCGGATGCCGCCGCTGGCCATGAGCACGAGGATCAGGTGTCATCAAGGACGCAGGCGGCCGGCGTCCATAGCACGGCGAGCCAGCCCGGCGATCGCGGCCAGCGCGTGCTCCCGCCTAGGTCTTACCCGGAGGCCAGCCTCGCGAACGCATCACCGGCTCGTCCCCGGCCCGGTTGTACCAGCTACGGTCGGAGATCACCACCTGGGAGGGGCCGTTACCCGTGGCGTCGCAGCCAGGCGGCCCGGGCGTCGGCGACGTCGGCGGTGTCCAGGCACTGCTGGAGCAGTTCGCGGGAGCGGCCGTACGCGGTGGCGAAGTCGGTGTCAAAGGACGATCGGGCCAGCTCCTTGGTGGCCCGGCCAGCGGCCTGGGGGACGCGCTTGTAGCGCTCCACCAGGGCGGCGGCGTGCTCAGCGAATCGGTCGGCGGGCACGACGTGGTCGGCCAGGCCGATCCGCAGCGCTTCGGTGGCGTCGATCTGTTCGCCGAGGATGGCCAGCCGCAGCGTGCGGCCCAGCCCGATGTAGCGGGGCAGCCGCCACGGCGCCATGCCGGGCGGTACGCCCTCTGCCGAGGCGGGTAGGCCGAGCAGCGCGTCGTCGCTCACTACGCGGATGTCGCACGCCAGCGCAAGCTGGAGGCCGCCCCCGAGGCAATAGCCGTGGATCTGCGCGATGACCAACCGGTCCAGGCGCTCCAGTGCGGCGAACGCCTGCTCCTGCCGCTCGTAGAACGCGGGCGGCATGCCGTCAGCGGCGAACATGTCCAGGTCCAGGCCGGCGCAGAACGCTCGTCCTTCGCCGCGGATCACGACCAGCCCGGGCTTGTCCCGCGCGATTGCGCTCACGATCTCGAGCAGGTCGTTGATCCAGGTCATGTTCATGGCGTTGAGCTTGTGCGGACGGTGCAGCACGACCTCGGCGACATCCTCGTGCCGGCGCAGGATCACGCTGCGATCGGCCGCCGGCACCTCACGGGCGTCGGCCGGCCCGCTCACTGGTGCACCATCCTTAGGTCAGTGGTTCTAGATGGGCCACTGATGCACCCGAGGTGCCGCCAGGCCACCGCCCTGCTCGCGTGACGCTGCTGACGTCCGGCATGAGTTATGCGGGGCCTGGTGGTTCCCGGGGCGTGCCGGCCGTCGACAGGGCTGTGCGCCGCCGAGCGCCGATCAGTGAGCGATGCGGCAGTCACGTCCCGGCACCAGAACAAGGGTGCCTCCCCACTGGGATCAGCAGCGAGGAGGCTGTCATGAAGTCTGCCCCGTCCGTCTTGCCAGATGATGCACCGAACGGGCTGGCGTGCGGCATCGACTGGGCACGCGATGATCACGCGGTCGCGGTCGTCGATGCCCGCGGCCGGCAGGTCCACCGGTGCGTGATCGAGCACAGCGCCGCGGGCCTGCGTGCCTTGCTGGGCGTGCTGCGCGAGCGCGGCGTCAGCGAGGTCGCGATCGAGCGGCCGGACGGCCCGGTCGTCGACGCGCTGCTGCAGGCCGGGATCACCGTGGTGGTGATCAGCCCGAACCAGGTCAAGAACCTGCGCGGCCGCTACGGCTCGGCCGGGAACAAAGACGACCGGTTCGACGCGTCCGTCCTGGCCGGCACCCTGCGCACCGACCGGGCCCGGCTGCGGCCCCTGGTCCCGGACCAGCCCGCGACCCTCGCCCTGCGCCGCGCCTGCCGGGCCCGCAAGGACCTCATCGGCCACCGGATCGGCATGGCCAACCAGCTCCGCGAGCACCTCAAGCGGGTCTTCCCCGGCGCCGTCGGCCTGTTCGCCGACCTCGGCTCCCCGGTCAGCCTGGCCTTCCTGGCCCGCTTCGACTGCCAGGACCGCGCCAGCTGGCTCACGCCCAGGCGGATGGCCGCCTGGCTGGCCAGCACCGGCTACTGCGGCCGGGTCGATCCCGCCGTCCTGCACGCCCGGCTCACAGCGGCCCCGCCCGGCGCCACCGGCGAGCACGCCGCCGCCGAAGCACACGTCACCCGCGCCCTGCTGGCCGTCCTGGTCACCCTCACCGAGCAGATCAGGGCCCTGACCGCCCAGATCAGCGAGCAGCTCGCCCTGCACGCCGGCCAGCACATCTTCACCAGCCTGCCCCGCTCCGGCCGCGTCCGCGCCGCCCGGCTCCTCGCCGAGACCGGCGACTGCCGCGCCCGCTTCCCCACCCCCGAATCGCTCGCCTGCCTGGCCGGCGCCGCCCCGTCCACCCGCCAGTCCGGCAAGATCCGCGCCGCCGGATTCCGCTGGTCCTGCGACAAGCAGCTCCGCGACGCCGTCACCGGCTTCGCCGGCGACTCCCGCCGCGCCAGCCCCTGGGCCGCCCGGCTCTACGACGACGCCACCGCCCGCGGCAAAGACCACCCCCACGCCGTCCGCATCCTCGCCCGCGCCTGGCTCTACGTCATCTGGCACTGCCGGCAAGACGGCACCGCCTACGACCCAGCCCGCCACAAAGCCCTCCAGCGCATCCTCGCCGAGCCAAAAACGGCGACGGCTTGACACAGGGCTACTCATGCGGCGATCCCGAGGGCGGCCACGTACGCGAAGCCGAGCGGTGCCGCAGCCGTCAGCAGCTTTATCGATGCGATGACGTGGCGGTACTCGGACTTGGAGATTCGCGCCTCGACCATCATTCCTATCAGCACCTGGTTGCGAGGTTTGTGACGACTAGCGTGCACGCTACACCCCTCCCACGCGCCGGTCCTGCCCCGCCCAGTACGGCTCGCGCAGCACCCGCCGGAGCACCTTCCCGGTGGCGGTTCGGGGCAACTCGTCGAGGAAGTCGACCGAGCGCGGCCGCTCGAAGCCACCCAAGCGCGGTCGGCAGAAGGCGAGAATCTCTTCCTCGGTGCAGGTCATCTCGGAGCGCAGCACCACCACCGCCTTGACCGCCTCGCCCCACCGCCCATCGGGCACTCCGATGACCGCGGCGTCGGCAATCGCCGGATGCGCGAGGAGCACATCCTCGACCACCCTGAGGTACACGTTCTCGCCGCCGGAGACAA
>JAICWX010000222.1 GCA_025934635.1 Streptosporangiaceae bacterium
GGCCATCTTCGTGGCCGAGAACAACGGGTACGCCGAGTCGACTGCCAGTACCTGGTCGGTGGCCAGCGACAACATCGCCGACCGGGCGGCCGGGTTCGGCATGCCCGGCGTCATCGTGGACGGCTTCGACTTCTTCGCGGCGCACGAGGCGGCCAGCGAGGCGATCGCGCGGGCCCGGGGCGGCGGCGGCCCGACGCTGCTCGAGATGAAGTTCACCCGGTACTTCGGGCACTTCGAGGGCGACCAGCAGACCTACCGGGCGGACGAGGTGGAGCACGCGCGGGCCGACCTGGACTGCCTGAAGCGGTTCGCGGCCCGGGTGACCGAGACCGGGGAACTGGCCCAGGCCGACCTCGACGCGGTCGACGCCGAGATCAGCGCGCTGATCGAGGGGGACGTGGCGGCGGCCAAGGCCGCCCCGCTGCCCACCGAGGCCGACCTGCTCACCGACGTCTACGTCCGCTACTGAGCCCGGAGGAGGCTGGCTATGGCCAGGAACATCACGTACCGCGAGGCGATCCACGAGGCACTGGCCCAGGAGATGGAGCGCGACGAGACCGTCATCGTCATGGGCGAGGACAACGCCGGCGGCGCCGGGGCACCCGGCGATGACGACGCCTGGGGCGGCGTGCTCGGCGTGACCAAGGGGCTCTACCACCAGTTCCCCGGCCGGGTGCTGGACACCCCCATCTCGGAGTCGGCGTTCGTCGGCGCCGCCATCGGCGCGGCCACGGCCGGGCTGCGCCCGGTGGCCGAGCTCATGTTCGTCGACTTCATGGGCGTGTGCTTCGACCAGATCTACAACCAGGCCGCGAAGTTCCGGTACATGTTCGGCGGCAAGGCGGTCACCCCCGTCGTGATCCGCACCATGTACGGGGCCGGGCTGCGGGCCGCGGCCCAGCACTCGCAGTCCCTGTACCCGCTGTTCACCCACATCCCGGGGCTCAAGGTGGTCACCCCGGCCACCCCGTACGACGCCAAGGGCCTGCTGATCTCGGCCATCAGGGACAACGACCCGGTGATGTTCTTCGAGCACAAGGCGCTCTACGACATCTCCGGGCCGGTGCCGGAGGAAAGCTACGCCCTGCCGTTCGGCGAGGCCAACGTGGTCCGCGAGGGCGGCGACGTCACGATCGTGACCCTGGGCCGGATGGTGCACACCTCGCTCGAGGCGGCCGGGCAGCTGGCCGCCGCCGGTATCGAATGCGAGGTCGTCGACCTGCGGACCACCAGCCCGCTGGACGAGGACACCGTGCTGGAGAGCGTCGAGGGGACCGGCCGCCTCGTCGTGGTCGACGAGGCGCATCCCCGCTGCTCGATCGCCACCGACATCTCGGCGCTGGTGGCCAGGAAGGCGTTCGGCTCGCTGCGGGCCCCGATCGAGATGGTGAACGCGCCGCACACGCCGGTGCCGTTCTCCTCCGCGCTCGAGGACCTGTACATCCCGGACGCGCAGCGCATCGCGAACGCCGTCAAGACGGTGACCGGATGGTCCCGGTGAGCGATGACCGGATCGTCCCGGTGACGATGCCGAAGTGGGGCCTGTCGATGCAGCTCGGCAAGATCACCAGCTGGGTCGTCGCCGAAGGCGACGACGTCAAGGCCGGCGACGACCTCGCGGACATCGAGACGGAGAAGATCAGCGGGACCCTGGAGGCCGCCGACGGGGGCACGGTGCGCCGCATCGTCGCCCGGGCCGGCGAGGACGTGCCGGTCAGCGGCACGATCGCGCTGCTCGCCCCGGCTGACGTGAGCGACGCCGACCTCGACGCGGCCGTGCAGCAGGCCCGCGCGGTGATCGACGCGGGCGTGCCCGACGACGCGGCGGGCGGCCCCGATCTCCAGACGGCCGACGTCGGCGGGCGCAGAATCAGCTTCGCCGGCGCCGGGGAGGACGGTGACGTGATCCTGCTCGTCCACGGGTACGGCGGCGACCGCAACTCCTGGCTGTTCCTGCAGGAACCGCTGGCCGCCCGGTACCGGGCGTACGCGCTGGACCTGCCCGGGCACGGCGCCTCGGCCAAGGACGTCGGCGAGGGCACGCTCGACGTGCTGGCCGGGGCGGTGACCGGCGTGCTGGACGCCCTCGGGGCCGGGCGCGCCCACCTGGTCGGGCACTCGCTGGGCGGCGCCGCCGTGCTGGCGGCCGCCGCCCGGGACCCGGGCCGGATCGCGTCGCTCACGCTGATCGCCCCGGCTGGCTTCGGTACCGAGATCAACGTCGGCTACCTGCGCGGTTTCGCCGACGCGCAGTCGCGGCGCGAACTCAAGCCGGTGGTGACGCAGCTGTTCGCCGACGAACACCTGGTGACCCGCCAGCTCGTCGACGACCTGCTCGCCTACAAGCGGCTGGACGGGGTGGACGAGGCGCTGCATACCCTGCTCGGCGTGCTCCTCGACGGCGACGCGCAGGGGGTGAACTCGGCCGCGCTGCTCGCGGCGGCCGGCGGCGCTGGGGCCGGCGGTACTGGGGCCGGCGGCGCTGTGCCGGTCACGGTGGTCTGGGGCCGCGAGGACCGGATCATCCCGGCCGCGCAGGCCGAGGCGGTGACCGGCGCGGACCACCGCCTGATCGACGGCGCCGGGCACATGCCGCACATGGAACGCCCGGCCGAGGTCCAGGCCGCGATCGAGGAGACCATCGCCCGGGCGACCTAGCCGCGCCCACCTGGCTGCGGCCGCCCCGCCCGTCCGTGATCAACTGGGACCAAGCTGACATCGGATGGGCGGGAGGCGCCGTGGTGAACGTGGTGATTACCGGGGGAGCCGGGTTCCTGGGCTCGCGGCTGGCCAGGGAACTGCTGGCCGCGGGCTCGCTCGACCTGGCGGGCGGCGGCGCCCGGCCGCTGTCCCGGCTCACGCTGATCGACCAGGCGCCGGTCCCGCCGGACCTGGCGGCCGACGACCGGGTCACGGCGGTCCAGGGCGAACTCGGCGAGCTGCTCGATCCGGACGGTGCCGGACCGGGCACGCTCGCGGGCGCCGACGTCATCTTCCACCTGGCCGCGGCGGTCAGCGGCGAGTGCGAGGCGGACTTCGACCTCGGCATCCGGGCGAACCTGCGCGCCACCGAGGCGCTGCTGGCGTCCGGCCGCGCGCTGGGAACCAGCCCGGTCGTGGTGTTCTCCAGCTCGCTGGCCGTCTTCGGCGGCTCCGAGGACCTGCCGCTCCCCGGCGTCGTCGACGACCGGACCCGGCCTAACCCGCAGACCAGCTACGGCGCGCAGAAGCACATCGGCGAGCAGCTGCTGGCCGACTACACCCGGAAGGGATTCCTGCGCGGCCGCGCCCTGCGCCTGGTCAGCGTGAGCGTGCGCCCGGGCCGGCCGAACGCCGCGGCGTCCGGCTTCATGTCCGGTGTCATCAGGGAACCGCTGGCCGGGCAGCGCGCGGTCTGCCCGGTGACCCCGGAAACCGAGGTCGCGCTCGCCTCGCCGGCCAAGGCCATCGCCGGGCTGCTGTGCGCGGCCACCGCCAGCGACCAGGCCTGGGGCGGGCGCAGCGCGGTCAACCTGCCCGCGCTCACCATCAGCCTCGCGGACATGGCGGCCGCCCTGGCCCGGGTCGCCGGGCCCGAGGTGAGCGCGCTGATCGACTGGGTCCCCGATCCGGAGATCGCCCGGATGGTCGCCAGCTGGCCCGCCCGGGTCCGCGCTGACCGGGCGGGTCGTCTAGGCCTGACTCCCGACCCGGACTTCGACGCGATCATCAGGATGCATCTCGCCGAGTCCGGGTCGGGTCCCTGAAGCTGGCCCGCCCTGGGGCTGGGCTGGCGGCCCTGGATCCGCCGGCCGGGATCAGACCGTGATGACGGCGTCCGGGCCCTGGCCGGCCGGGGCGGTCTCGTCGTCGAACCACACCCCGCCCTCGGCCAGGTAGCGGAACTGCAGCGTGGTGCCGGCCTTGACCGTCACGGCCGCGCTGCGGGTCCGGTTGGCCCGCTTCCGCAGCGGGTGCGTGTGCGGGTTCCAGTCGTTGAAGTTGCCGACCACCGAGACGTCCCCGGCGGGCTCGTCGGCGGGCAGGGCGAACGTGACGCGAACGCTGCCGTCACGGCCGGGCTTGGCTGTCTTGATCACCTGACGCTCCACTCTCGTACTTATGCCAACTATTCGAGCACATTATCTCGAAATTGTGTGCGTAGTCACTTACGTCGCGGTTCAGTGACGCGGCGTGTCGTGTTCCCGCCCAGTGTGGCAGCCCGCCCGCGCCCGCTGGCGGACATCAGGCGAAGTGTCGCGGGAAATCACGAGAACCGAACCCGTCGGCCAGCCTCAGTGCCTACCCGCCGGACCAGGCATGTTAACCATAATGGCATCGCATGATTACAGTGGCTCCTGTGCACGCTGATGTCCGGCGTGTCTTGTGAAACCTGTGTGAACTCCGAGGCGCCGCCCTGTAACGGCGACAGGAAAACGGCCCCCGCGGGAGACCGGGCGAGCCCGGAATGCCCGCGAGGGCCGGGATTTTCCGCGATGGACCGGGTCACCTCGTACTGATAAGCGAATCTTGGGCCCGGTGTGGCAGAAGGGGAGATCAGCTACTTATAGGAGTGCGCCTCGTCGGGGAAGGCCCCGCTGGTCACGTCCTCGGCGAAGGCGGTGGCCGCGTCGCTGAGCACCGTGGCCACGTCGGCGTACTGCTTGACGAACTTCGCCACCCGCGGGGACAGGCCCGCCATGTCCTGCCAGACCAGCACCTGGGCGTCGCAGCCCGGCCCGGCGCCGATGCCGATGGTGGGGATGCTCAGTTCCCCGGTCACCAGGGACGCCAGCGGCGCGGGCACGCACTCGAGCACCACCGAGAACGCCCCGGCTGCCTGCAGCACCTTGGCGTCGTGCAGCAGGCGCTCGCCCTCCTCGCCGCGCCCCTGCACCCGGTAGCCGCCGAACGCGTTGACCGACTGCGGGGTCAGGCCGATGTGCGCCATCACCGGGATGCCGGCCGCGACGAGTTCCTCGACCTGGCGGGCGACCCGCTCGCCGCCCTCGAGCTTGACCGCCTGCGCGCCGGTCTCCTTCAGGAACCTGGTCGCGGCGTCCAGCGCCGCGCCGGGGGAGGCCTGGTAGGAGCCGAACGGCAGGTCGGCGACGACCAGCGACCGGCTGGTGCCGCGCACCACGGCGGCGGTCAGCGGGATCAGGTCGTCCACGGTGACCGGGATGGTGGTGTCGTGGCCGTAGACCACCATGGCGGCGGAGTCGCCCACCAGCAGGACCGGGATGCCGGCCCGGTCGAAGATCCCGGCGGTGAGCGCGTCGTAGGCGGTGAGCATGGGCCACTTCTCGCCGCGGGCCTTCGCCGCGGCGATGTCGCGGACGGTCACCCGGCGGCCGGTACTGGCTCCGCCGTAGAGCGGCTCTGGCGTGGTCCGCGGTCCTGTCGCGGCCATGGAAACAGCTGCGTCCTGTGACATCACTGTCGACCTCCGTGTCTCGTGTCGCCCCAGCGGCGTACCCGGACAGTTAGATGATGACATGCCCGCGGGCCTGCGCGGTATACGCAGCTTTGCTCTGGAAGACTGGGGCAATGGTCGACTTCGCGGAAGTGGATTCCCTGGCGGCGGGCTATCACCAGCGCGGCGGGCAGCCCGGCCTGGCCTACGGGATCGTCATCGGCGGCGAGCTGGCGCACGCCGGGGGGCTCGGGGTACGGCACGTCGGCGGCCCGCCCCCGGACGCCGGGACGGTCTTCCGCATCGCCTCGATGACGAAGAGCTTCACCGCGACCGCGATCCTGGCGCTGCGCGACGACGGCTCGCTGCGCCTCGACGACCTGGCCGAGGAATACGTTCCCGAACTGGCAGACTGGCAGCCGGCGAGCCCGGACTCGGCCCGGATCTCGATCCGTCACCTGCTCACCATGACCGCGGGCTTCCCGACCGACGACCCGTGGGGCGACCGGCAGCAGGGGCTGCCGCTCGAGGATTTCTCGCACTTCCTGGCCAAGGGCGTGAGCCTCAACTGGGCGCCGGGCACCCGGTTCGAGTACTCCAACCTCGGCTACGCGATCCTGGGCCGGGTCATCACCGCCGTCACCGGCATGGCGTACCCGGACTACATCCGGCACCGCCTGCTGACCCCGCTGGGCATGACCCGGACCGGCTATGAGGCGCACGAGTTCGAGGTCCCCGGCCAGCTGGTGACCGGGCCCGAGGGTCTCGCCCGGGGCTACCGGCGCTCGCCCGGCGGCTGGTCCGAGCTGGCCTTCGACCCGGCCGGGGCGTTCGCCCCGATGGGCGGGATCTTCAGCTGCGTACGCGACCTCACCCGCTGGGTGGCCGGCTTCGCCGCCGCGTTCCCGCCCGGCGAGGTCGACGGGACGCACCCGCTGCGGCGGGCCAGCCGCCGCGAGATGCAGCTGCCGCAGGTCCTCACCGGCTGGGCCGTCCCGGCCAGCTTCCCCGGCGACGGCGCGTCATCACCCCCGGCCACCTACGGGTTCGGCCTGTTCGTCGACGAGCATCCCGCCCTGGGCCGGATCGTCAGCCACAGCGGCGGCTACCCGGGCTTCGGCAGCAACATGGCCTGGCACCCCGCCACCGGGACCGGGGTGATCGCCCTGGGGAACAGCACCTACGCGGCGATGGCGCCGCTGGCCGCCCGGATGCTCGAGGCGGCCGTGCAGCAGGGGGAGGCGTCCGCCCACGGGCCCGTCGTGGCCCTCGGCTCGCCCGGGCCCTGGCCGGAGACGCTGGCCGCGCGGGAGGCGGCCGGCCGGCTGCTGCAGTCGTGGGACGACGCCGCGGCCCACCGGCTGTTCTCGCCCAACGTCGCGCAGGACGCCCCGTTCGAGGAGCGGCGGCGCCGGCTCGCCCTGGTCCGCGAGCGCATCGGCGAGTTCGGCCCCGATCCCGTGCGCCCGCCCGAGTTCGACACCCCGGCCCACTGCCGCTGGTGGCTGACGGGGGAGCGGGGGTCGGTCCAGGTCCAGCTCCAGCTCAACCCCGAACGGCCGCCCCGGGTGCAGTCGCTCACGCTGGCGGTGCCGCCCGCCGCCGGCTCGGCGCTCCGCGTCACGCTGGACGCGGTGGTCGACTGGATGAACGGCGCCGACCGTGAATGGCCGCCGGCCATCCCGGTCGCGGACGGCGTCAGCACCACGATGCTGGCCCGCCGCCTGCGGATGGCCGCCGCCTGGTCCGGGCTCTGCCGGGTCGGCGGCTTCAAGGCCGGCGACGGCACCGCCTCGGTCGCGGCCGAGCTCCTCGGCGACCACGCCACGATCACCCTGACCCTGGTCATCGACCCGGAGACCCGCCTCCTGCGCCTCGCCGAGGTCGCCCCGTAGCACTCCCGCCCCACCGTCACCGGAAGTAGCCCTCGGCCGCGATATCGGGATAGCTCAGCGACACGCGCTAACGGCATCGATGGAGCATCCATGCTGCCATCACGACATCGATGGGGCATCGATGTCGTTCGCCGGGAGCGGATCAGGGCCGGAGTAGGTGACGGGCGTGTGCTGTGTTACGAATGCGCCAGCTGAGGCCAGGGGCCCGTGGCAGGCGGGGGATGGCAAGGGCCCGTAGCAGGATGGCGAGGCGGGAACGCCACTCGTTCGGCTTAATCGGAAGCGGTACCAGGGCCAGAGCGGCAGTCCGTGACCCGCCCGCCGTAAAAATGTGACCTAGGTCACACAGCCATCACGGAAATAGATTCCGATACGAGACCGTTCCGTATCGATAGAAGCGGAACCCGGAAGCTCTCCTGATCGTGGCAACACCGAACCAGGTCAGCACCTTCCCGGTCCGCCGGCAAAGCTTCAAAGATTCGGGAAGGGACACATGGACTCGCAGGCCATCTACCGTCGGCGCTGGCTGATTCTCAGCGTGCTGATCGTCGGGCTGCTCGCCATCGTCATCGACAACACGGTCCTCAACGTGGCGCTCAAGACCATCGCCGAGCCGCACGGCGGCCTCGGCGCGAGCCAGAGCCAGCTCGAGTGGGCCATCAACTCCTACACGCTCGTCTTCGCCGGGCTGCTGTTCACCTTCGGCGTCGTCGGCGACAAGATCGGCCGCAAGCGCATGCTCATGATCGGGCTGGCGCTCTTCGGCATCGCCTCATTGCTCTCCGCCTACGCGCAGACGCCCGAGCAGCTCATCTTCGCCCGGGCCGCGATGGGCCTGGGCGGCGCCGCGGTCATGCCGCAGACGCTCTCCATCATCTCCAACGTTTTCGAGCCGGCCGAGCGGCCGCGGGCCATCGGCCTGTGGGCGACCGCGGTCGGCCTGGGCATCGCCACCGGCCCCGTGCTCGGCGGCCTGCTGCTCGACCACTTCTGGTGGGGCTCGGTCTTCCTGATCAACGTGCCGGTGACCGTGATCGGCGCCATCGCCGCCTTCATCCTCATCCCCGAGTCGCGCAGCCACGAAGCCGGCGGCATCGACTACATCGGCGTGCTGCTGTCCATCGCGGGCCTGATCACGCTGGTCTACGGCATCGTGCAGGGTGGCGACACCGGCTCCTGGGGGCGGCTGGACGTGCTCGGCCCGGTCGTCGGCGGCCTGGTCATCCTCGGCATCTTCGCCTGGTACGAGTCCCGCATCGCGCACCCCAGCCTCGACGTGCGGCTGTTCCGCGACCGGCGCCTGTCGGCCTCGGTCGGCGCGCTCGCGCTGGTGTTCTTCGGTATGGGCGGCGTGTTCTTCTTCACCAGCTTCTACCTGCAGAACGTCCGCGGTTACAGCCCGCTGGCGGCTGGCCTGCTGACCGTTCCGTTCGCGGTCGGCCAGCTGGTGATGTCGCCGCGCAGCGCCGCGCTCGTCCGCACCTACGGCGCCAAGGCGGCCGGGGCCACCGGCCTGTTCGTCATGGCCGCCGCCGTGGCCGGCTACGCCACGCTCGGTACTTCCTCGCCGATCTGGCTGCTCGGGGTCCTGTTCGGCATCCAGGGGGCGGCAATGGGCGTGGTCATGCCCGCCGCCACCTCGTCCGTCATGGACGTGCTGCCCCGCGAGCGGGCCGGCGCGGGTTCGGCGCTGACCAACACCGCCCGCCAGGTCGCGGTGGCGCTGAGCGTCGCCGTCCTCGGCTCGATCCTGGCCGAGTTCTACCGGAACTCGCTCAGCCCGTCGCTGGTCGGCCTGCCGGCCGCGGCCCGGGACACCGCGTCCTCGTCGATCTCGGCCACCCAGGCGGTCGCGCAGCAGCTCGGCGCGTCCGGCCGGTCGCTCCTCGCGCCCGCCAACACCGCCTTCGTCGACGCCATGCACATCACCACCCTGGTCGCGGCGGCGCTCGCGCTGGCCGGCGCCCTGGTGGTCCTGCGCTGGATGCCCGGCAAGCCGCAGAAGGCCGTGGCCGCCGAGCCCGCGCACGAGACCGAGCTGGCCATAATGGAGCAGGAGATGCTCCAGACCGTGGAACGAGAGGTGTGACCACCCCATGCAGCCCGTGATCCTGGATCAGGGGCCCGGTCGCGACACCGAGGCCGGGCCGGCGGGGACCTCCCGCCGGCCCGGCCGGCCGCGCAGCGAGCAGGCCGAGCAGGCGATCATCGAGGCCACCCTCGACCTGTTCGCCGAGCAGGGCTTCGAGGGCGTCTGCGTCGAGGCCGTCGCTGCCCGCGCCGGGGTCGGCAAGGCCACCATCTACCGCCGCTGGCCGAACAAGGAAGAGCTCCTGCTCGCCGCGCTCGGCTCGATGAAGTCGCCCTTCCCCGAGCCCACCGGCTCGGTCCGGGACGACCTGGTGGCGCAGGTGACGGTGATGTGCGCCGACCGCGCCGACCCGCGCAAGGCCCGCCGCTACGCGCTGCTGCTCGGCGAGGGGCAGAAGTACCCGCGGCTGATGGCCCGGTACAAGGAGACGGTGGTCGGGCCGCGGCACGACGCCATGCGGGCCGTCATCCGCCAGGGCATCGCCACCGGCGAGCTGCGGGCCGACGCGGACGTCGAGATCGCGCTGCTCGCGCTGACCGGCACCGTCATGGCCAAGGAGAAGGCCGCCGACGGCTCGCTGAACGCCGAGTTCGCCGCCCGCATCGTCGACGAACTGCTTCTCGGCCTCGCCGCCCGCTGACCCGTGGCTCGCCGCCTACGCGGTGTGCTGTTCAGCTGAGCAGCGGGTTGACCTCCCGCGCGAGCACCGTGACGAACCGCTCTAGGTCGGCGTCGCGCTCGTCGGCGTTGACGGCCACGTGGGTCGCCCCGGCCGCGGCGAACTCGCTGACCTTCGCGGCGATGTCGCGCGCCGGGCTGCCCGCGGAGGCGCGGGTGAACACCACGACGTCACCCGGGCCGGTACCGTCCGGCCTGCTCGCGCGGAAATGGCCAGCCGTAGCGCGGACCTCCGCGGGTGACGGGCCGCTGGAGATGATCAACCCGTCGGCCAGTTCCCCGGCTAGCCCGACGGTGCGGGGCTTGACCCCGCCCACCAGCAGCGGCGGCGGCACGGCGGGCGGCCAGTCCAGCGTCACCTCGTCCAGGCTGACATAGCGGCCGCTGGTGGTCACGGTCTCGCCGTTCAGCAGCGCATACAGCGCGGTGGTGTACTCGCGCAGCAGCGCCAGCGGGGACTCCGCCCGGGCCCCGACCTGGCCCATCCAGCTCAGCACGCCGTGGCCGATGCCGGGCATCAGGCGCCCGGGGAAAAGCCTGCTGACCGTGGCGAGTTCCATGGCGGTCAGCGCCACGTTGCGCAGCGGCACCGGCAGCAGGCCGATCCCCACCGTGAGCCGGCTGGTGGTGGCCAGCATGGCGGTGGCGGTGGCGATGCCGCTCTCCTTGAAGCAGTCCTCCCACACCCACAGGTGCGTCATCCCGGCCGCCTCGGCGGCGGCGGCGACCGGCAGGATCTGCTCCGGCGGCCGATCGGGCGTGAAGATGGCCGACAGCGTGACCACGAGGTCCCCTCGTCTTTCCGGCTCAGGCGTTCGGCGGGCGCGGCTCGCGCCAGCGGCTGGTGATGGGCAGCCGCCGGTCGCGGCCGAAGTTCTTCTGGCTGATCTTCGGGCCCGGCGGGTACTGGCGGCGCTTGTACTCCGCCATGTCGATCAGCCGGACCACCCGCTCGACCAGGTCGGGGTCGTGCCCGGCCTCGATCAGCGCGGCCGTGCCCATGTCCTTCTCGACGTAGTCGTCGATCAGCGCGTCCAGCACCTCGTACGGCGGCAGCGAGTCGGTGTCCAGCTGGCCGGGGGCGAGCTCGGCGCTCGGCGGCTTGTCGATGGAGTTCTGCGGGATCGGGGGAGTTGCCCCCGCCCGCTCGGCTTCGGCGTTCCGCCACCGGGACAGCTCCCAGACCAGCGTCTTGGGCACGTCCTTGATCGGCCCGAAGCCGCCCGCCGAGTCCCCGTACAGGGTCGAGTACCCCGTCGCCAGCTCGCTCTTGTTGCCGGTGGTGAGCACCAGGTGCCCGTCCGCGTTCGACAGTCCCATCAGCACCACGCCGCGCACCCGGGCCTGCAGGTTCTCCGGCGGCGGCCCCGTCTCCGGGAAGCCGTACGGGATGAGCGCGTCGCCGAACGCCGCCACCATCGACGCGATCGGGATCGTGATCCCGTTCAGGCCCTGCCGCTTGACCAACTCCTCGGCGTCGGTGACCGAATGGTCCGAGGAATACCGGCTCGGCATCAGCACCACGTGCACGTTCGACGGCCCGACCGCGTCGGCGGCGATCGTCGCGGTCAGCGCCGAGTCGATCCCGCCCGACAGCGCCAGGATCACCGACCGGAACCCGTTCTTGCGCACGTAGTCCCGCACCCCGGTGACCAGGGCGGCGTAGACCTCGGCCGGGTCGGACAGCCGCGGCCACAGCGGCCCGGCGTCCGCTGTTTCCGAGGCCGAGGCCGAGGACGGTCCGGTCTCCGGCAGCGTCACCCGCCTGATCGTGATCACCGACCCGTCGCCCGCGTCCACCGGCTCGTCCGCGGGCGGCTCGCCCGCCACCGCCGGCAGGTCCAGGTCGGCCACGACCAGCGCCTCCTCGAACTGCGGGCCCCGGGCGACCAGGGTGCCGTCGGCCGCGACCAGGATCGAGTCCCCGTCGAAAACCAGCTCGTCCTGCCCGCCGGTCATGTTGGCGTAGGCCAGCGCGGCCCCGGCCTCGCGGGCCCGCCGCACCACCAGGTCCAGCCGCACGTCGTCCTTGCCGCGCTCGTAGGGCGAGGCGTTCGGCACCGCGAGCAGCCCCGCGCCCGAGCGCCGGCACACCGCGACCGGGCCGCCGTCCTGCCACAGGTCCTCGCAGATGGCGATCGCGATCTCGACGCTCTCCCCGCGGCCGGCCGGCAGCCGGAACACCGGCAGCGTGTTCCCGGGCACGAAGTAGCGGAACTCGTCGAAGACCCCGTAGTTCGGCAGGTGGTGCTTGGCCGAGGTGATGACGACCCGCCCGCCGTGCAGCAGCGCCGCCGCGTCCAGCGGGGCGCCGGCCGGCAGCCCGGTCCGCGGGGCCAGGTCGGCCCGCCGGTCCAGGTAGCCGGTGACCACCGCGACCGCGCCGAGCCCCTCGTCCGCCAGCCGGGCCGCCACGCCGTGCAGCGCCGCGATCGACGCCTCCACGAACGACGCCCGCAGCGCCAGGTCCTCCACCGGGTAACCGGTCAGCATCATCTCGGGGAACACCACCACCCGCGCCCCGCGGGCCGCCGCCCGGCGGGTCCACTCCACGATCATCGCCGCGTTCCCGTCCAGGTCCCCGACCGTGGCATTGACCTGAGCCAGCGCAATCCTCAGCATCGTCACCCCACCAGCCTAGGCCGTGCCCACCTGCCCCCGGCGGACCGGTACGGGCGCAGATCCTTCAGTCCGAACGAGCCCGCTTTCACGCCCCCGGTCCCGTGCCAGCCCTCGCCCGGCCGGCGTCAGGCGGCCTAGGATGATCCCGGCGATAGAAGGACCTGGATCAGCGGAGGCGGGTACGAAGGACAAGCCGACGGCGGGTGGTGTCACCTTCGACACCAGCGTGGCGCACCCGGCGCGCATCTACGACTACTGGCTCGGCGGCAAGGACAATTTCGCCGCCGACCGGATCGCCGCCGAGGAAGTGCTGGCCGTCATGCCGGCCATGGCCCAGGTCGCCCGCGGCGTCCGGCTGTTCCTCGCGGCCGTCGTGCACCACCTGGCGGCCGACGCCGGCATCCGGCAGTTCCTCGACATCGGGACCGGCCTGCCCACCGCGAACAACACCCACGACGTGGCGCAGCGCGCCGCGCCCGCCGCGCGGATCGTCTACGTCGACAACGACCCGATCGTCCTGCTCCACGCCGGGGCCCTGCTGACCGGCTCGCCGCCCGGGCGGTGCGCCTACGTCGAGGCGGACGTGCGGGACCCGGACCGGGTTCTCACCGAGGCCGCGCGGGTACTCGACCTGACCGAGCCGGTGGCCGTCATGATGCTGGGCCTGCTCCACTTCATCCCCGACTCCGACGCTCCCTACTCGCTGACCAGGTACTACCTGGACGCCCTGGCGCCCGGCAGCTACCTGGCCGTCTCGCACGCCTCCAGTGACATCGACACCGGGCCGCAGGCGGCGGCGCTGAAGAGCTACAACGCCCGCTCCGCCACCCCGGTCGTCCTGCGCTCGACAGCGGAGGTCGCCCGGTTCTTCGACGGCCTGGCCCTGGTCCCGCCCGGCATCACCCCGCTTGGCCAGTGGGCCCCCGGCACGGCCATCCCCGGTCCGGCCGGCCTCCCCACCTACACCGCCCTGGGCCGCAAGCCGGCCCGGCGAGGGGCTGGTCTAGCGACCGAGAACGTCTAAGGTGATTACCGTGGATAGGCAGGAAGAATTCGTGCTGCGCACGCTCGAGGAGCGTGACATCCGGTTCGTCAGGTTGTGGTTCACCGACGTCCTCGGCACGCTGAAGTCCATCGCGGTGGCGCCCGCCGAGCTCGAGGGCGCCTTCGCCGACGGCATCGGCTTCGACGGCTCGGCCATCGAGGGTTTCGCGCGGGTCTACGAGGCGGACATGATCCTGCGCCCGGACCCCGCCACGTTCCAGCTGCTGCCGTGGCGCGGTGAGTACCCCGGGGTCGCCCGGATGTTCTGTGACATCCTGCTGCCCGACGGGTCGCCGTCCTACGCCGACCCGCGCTGGGTGCTGAAGCGCAACCTCGCCCGCGCCTCCGAGCTCGGCTTCACCTTCTACGCCCATCCGGAGATCGAGTTCTTCCTGCTGCGGGAACGGCCCGAGCCGGGCGGCCGGCCGGTGCCGATCGACACCGGCGGCTACTACGACCACACCCCGCACAGCATCGCGCACGACTTCCGCCGCACGGCGATCACGATGCTGGAGTCGATGGGCATCTCGGTGGAGTACAGCCACCACGAGGGCGCGCCCGGGCAGCAGGAGATCGACCTGCGCTACGCCGACGCGCTGACCACCGCCGACAACATCATGTCGTTCCGGCTGGTGATGAAGGAAGTGGCGATCGAGCAGGGCGTCTACGCGACGTTCATGCCGAAGCCGTTCACCGACCACCCCGGCTCGGGCATGCACACGCACGTCTCGTTGTTCGAGGGCGACCGCAACGCCTTCTTCGAGGCCGGCGCGGAATACCAGCTGTCCAAGACCGGCCGGCAGTTCATCGCGGGCGTGCTTCGGCACGCCAGCGAGATCGCGGTCGTCACCAACCA
>JAICWX010000270.1 GCA_025934635.1 Streptosporangiaceae bacterium
GATCTTCCGTTCGGTGGCTAGCTCACGGTACGGTCCGTGGCTGCTGGCGCTGCTCGCGGCCGGCCTGTTCTGGTACGGCCTTTACTGCCTGCTCGAGGCCCGGTACCGCGACCTGACACCAGGGCAATAAGCCACCACTGCAGAAGCGTGACCGACCGCCGGGCTGCGTGGCAGCGGCAGAGCTGGCGCGAAGGCGCGTGATGGCCGGGCCCTGGCACGCTGGCCGCCCTGTCGCCCCCCCGGCCGCGCCGCTGTCGCCAGGCACTATCCACCGCCCCGTCGTGCGGAGCCGCGGCGATCACCGCTCTCGGCGGCCCGCTGTCCGGCTGCCACGCCGACGTCATCTCCGGGGCGTTGCTGGTCATCGGCAAGGACTTCCACGGCCTGACATCCTTCAACAAGGAACTGCTGGCCAGCATCCTGCTGATCGGCGCGCTGGCCGGTCCCCTGGCCGCAGGCAAGATCGCCGACAGGATAGGCCGCCGGCCCCCGGTGCCGGGCACGGCGGCACTCTTCGTCGCCGGGGTGATGCTCGCCGCCTTCTCTCCCAGTTACGCCGCCTGGCAGGAGCCCCGGAGACGGCCAAGGGCGCTGTACCAAGCACTGCGGACCGCCATCACCGACGCGATCCAGACCGTGCCGGGCACCGGCACGGACCGGGGCAGCTGCCAGATCGCCGTCGAAACCGCCGGGATACTAGCCACCAGCGCCCGCAACGTCACAGGCAAGGCCACTGATCTCGTCGGCGACGTCGGCCGCGTCCTGGCGAACCTGCACGGCCCGCGCCGGCCCGCATCGGCGCCCGCCGGGTCAGATCCCCTCTAACCCGCTACGCCGAGCATCCGCCCGGCAAACCGCGCAGTTGCCAGCGGATCACCACGATCACCACCGAGATCCACGCCGGGCACCAGCCGGCGGCGACACGCCGACAGAAATACGTGACAACCGCCGGCGGACCTTAACTCCCCGCCATTGCGCCTAGGCTGGCTCAGTTCAGCAGGCCCGCTGTGATCATTGCCTGGAACGTGCCGCCCGCGCGGATGAGCTGGCTGTAGGTGCCGGTATCGGCAGCACGGCCCTGGCCGGGTCCGCCTCCACCCGCCGGCCGCCCGGCAGGTCACCGAACGCTGGCGGCCAAGAAGCCAGAGGTCACACTCCGGTCAGTGAGAGGAGCACGGCGATGGCGGCGGCGGTCATCAGCCCGACAGTGACCCAGCCCAGGACCGCGGCCAGGCCCCCGTTGCGGCTCTCACCCATCAGCGGCCTGTTCCGGGAGATGATCATGACGACGATCAGGAACGGCGACGCGGCGATCCCGTTGACGATCGCGACCAGCACCAGCAAGCTGATCGGGTTGACCGGGGCGAGGGTCAGCGCGGTGCCGCCCACCGTCCCGGCGCCGAGCAGGACATAAAACACCGGCGCCTTGCGCAGCGACAGCGACAGGCCCCAGGGCTTGCCCAGTAGCCCGGCCAGTCCCGCCGAGCCCGCGCCGGCCAGGACCGGCACGGCGAGAATCCCCGAGCCGATGAAACCCAGCGCGAACAGTGCCGAGGCCAGCGAGCCCGCGACCGGGCGCAGGGCTCCCGCGGCCTGCGCGGCACTGGTGATGGCTGTGCCCTTGTGCAGGCCCAGGGTGGAGGCGGTCGCGGTGATGATCGCGAACATCACCAGGTTCGACAGTCCCATCCCGGTGAACACGTCGAAGCGGCTGCTGCGCGTCTTGCCCCTGGCCCCCAGCGTGGTGCGCCGCGTCAGCGGCAGGGGCTTGTCTCCCCCGGCGTCCTCAGCGCGCATCTCCTCGACCCGGTTGGCGGTCTGCCAGAAGAACAGGTACGGGAGATCGTGGTCCCCAGCACCGCGACCAGCTGGCCATGGGCGATGCGCTGGCCATCACGGTCCGCCGTGACTGCGGCGTCGTGATCGTGGCAGTCTCCGGGGACATTGACATTCCCACCGTGACCCGGTTGCGGGAGCGCCTGTCCGGGCTGGCGGACGGCGGGCAGACGCTGATCGTGGACCTGAACCGCGTCACGTTCATCGATTCAGCTGGGCTCGGGGCGCTGGCCGGCACGGCCCGCCGCGCAGCCGCGCACGGCGGCAGCCCGCATGCGGTCTGCGCCCGGCCGCTAGCCCGCAGGCTGCTGTGGCTGACCAGGGTGGATCGCCGTATTCCGCCGGCCGCTACCGCGGAGGGGGCGCTGATGTTCCTGGCGGCATCCCGGGATTCTCCCGGCCAGCGGGCCGGCGGCGGACCGCGCCGCGACGCCGTGGTGCGGCGGTGGGTTCCGTCGCGCAGGAACATCTGGCATGTCATGCGTATCACCGGCCTTCACGGGGGCCGTGGCGCAGCCGGATCCCGGCTTGTTCTTCCAGCAGTGCTACGGCGAGGAGCTCCCCGTCCGCCGGCCCGTACCGGGTCAGGGCACGCTGGTGGATTCGCTCCACCAGCGCGGACAGCTCGAAGGGCACGTCATGTTCCCGGCCCAGCGCGGTTACCGTCGTGAGTTCCTCGCAGCAGCGGTCCAGCCCGAAGCCGGTCATATAGTCACCGGCGAGCAATGCGCCGAGGTTGTCGCGGATGAAGGCGCTGGACGCGGCACTGTCCATCAGTGCCTGGCGCAGGACGTCGAGGTCGATCCCGGCGCGCCGGGCCAGGAGCAGGGCCTCGGCGGTAGCGATGGCCTGACCGAACCACAGCAGGTTGACCAGCAGCTTGGTCAGGTACCCGGCGCCGTGGCCGCCGACGTGACTGATGCGATGCGGGTCGGCCAGCACCTCGAGCAGCGGGCGGTGCCGTTCAACCAGGGCGACGTCGCCGCCTACGAATAGCTGCAGCTTCCCTGCCCGGGCCTCCGGCACGCCGCCGCCGGCCGGAGCCTCGAGCACACCGATGCCGCGGGCATCCGCGGCATGAAACAATACCCGCCCATCTCCGGTGAGCTGCTGGTCATGTCGATCCACGTGGCCGCGGCCGGAAGGGCGGCCAGGACGCCGCCACGCCCGGCCATCACGTCATGTACCTCGCCCGGGCCCGGCAGCACCGTGATGAGGACATCCGCCTCCGCGGCCACCTCAGCCGCCGTGCCCTTCCACTGCGCTCCGCAACCGGTCACCGCGCTCTCACGCTCACCGCGCGCGTCCCCGGCCGTGACCTGGTACCCGGCCCGGACCAGGTTCGCGCACATGGGCAAGCCCATCCGGCCCACGCCGATAAACCCGATGCGCGTCATCTGAGCACGATAGCCGCACGCCGATCCGCGTTCTCACCGCGCTGGCCTGCCTGATCGGAGCTCAGCTGTCGTCCCGGCTGCCCAGTGCGGGCCTCGTGTCAGCCGGGGCGCCGTCGTCTGTGCCTGGGCGGCTGAGATCCTGCAGCGGATCTTGCTCGTGACGGAGCAGCAAGTAGGCCAGGATGGTGAGGAGCCCGGCGAAGATGAGCCAGGCGAACAGGACGACGAGGCCGCCGGTCTGGGTCATTTCCCTTACCTCCTGGCGGGCCGTAGCTGGTCACGGCGCGCCGAGATGTCGATCCGGGGCCGGTTCACTTCGGTGACCTGGGACCAGGGAACGGCCAGAGAGCGTCGGGCCAGGTACCTGAACAGCTGCGGGAAAGGCCACGGCCCGCTGACGGAGTTGCGCACGACCCGCTCAGCGACGCGGCGGGTGTAGGCGCACGCGGTCGCGACGTCGGGGTAATCGATGGCGAGGGTGTCCCAGTCGGGCTCGCCCATGACGAGCCGACCGCCCGGGTGCAGACGCGCCGCGGCTCGGCCAGGGCGCCCATGTCGGTGCCGGGGCCACAACCAGGGATTGCCGGGCCGTTTCAGCCTGGGCGGCGGGGGCAGAGAGGTACCGAGATCTGTGGCAGTGGAGCGGTTGCGCGTACGGGCCGGCCGGGCCGAATCGAGGCGGATAAGCCTGGTTCCGCTTGTCTTTGCAGGTACAAGCGATCGATCCCGGGAGGCACCCGCCATGACTGATCCTGACAGGCCCCGACACGTCGAAGTCGGTGATGGCGGCCAGCCGGTCGCGGCTGCTGAGGTGACAACTAACGCCGGGGCGGACGGAACTGTGCGGGCGTCGCTGCATGCGCAGGCCGGGCATATCACCCCCGGCCGCCGGGCGAGCCTGGTTGACGCGGTCATGAATCTGCCCGAGGTGCAGGCCAGCGCGCGCCTGGAGGCTACTATCCCGCTCGGCGACGGCGAATCGCTCGAGCGCCTGCGGGAGCGGACCGAGGATGCCGTCACGCGTCAAGCTGGCTCGACCACGCTGCTGGACGCGAACATACCGTCAGGCAGCCAGCCGGGACCCGGCCAGGATCCTGACGGCGGAACTACCTCGTGACCGTCACTGCCACGGGCAGTGCTGATGTCGAGGAGGCCGGCGCGGGCGAGTTCCGGGCCGACACGGGCGAACTCCAGGCTCCGATCACCTGGCACGGCGGGCTTTGCGGTGCGGGAGCAACGCCGCAGGGGGCAGAGTCGAATGGGGCCGCTGCGGGTGCCGCGTCGGCCGTGGGAGGTGGCCGCGGTGGCGTTCGAGACTGCTCGCAGGCACCGTTACCTGCCGGCGCTGCCGTGTCCAGCGCACTGGGATTCGAGCTGAGATGCGCGTTGTGCTGCTCTGGCTGCGCCGTGTCGTCGTGATCCCGGTGCTCGCGGGCGCGATCGTGATCAGTACCGCGCTGCTTGTTCTTGCCGCTGTCGTCACCGGGCCGGTGTCGCTGTGCCTGCGGGGGCGGGGGCGCTGGCGGGCCGTGCGGCTGGGCGCCTTTCTCGTCACCTACCTCGCACTTGAGCTCATTGCCCTAGCCAGCGCGCTCGCGGTCTGGGTCCGGTGCGGCCCTGCCTCGCGGCGGGACGCCGTGCGCTATCAGGACTTGAATTTCTGCCTCGTGGAGAAGCTGCTGGCACGCCTGTACCGTACATCCTGCTGGCTGTTCGGGCTTCGCGTGGAAGTTCACGCCAGCCAGCAACAGCAGCAGGATGCCCGGGCGGGTGTGCCGCCCGGGCCCGTCATCCTCCTGGCCCGGCACGCCGGGCCAGGAGATAGCTTCCTGCTTGTCTATGGCTTGCTGGCGTACGCGGGCCGGCGGCCGCTGCTCGTGCTCAAGCACACGCTCGCCCTTGATCCATGGATAGACGTGCTACTGGGAAGGGTCCCGCACGGCTTCATCGAATCCGACGGGCACGGCGACCGCGCGGTCGCACTAATCAGCGGCCTCGCTGCGGGCCTGGGGAGCCGGGACGCGCTGGTCATCTTCCCTGAAGGCGGTAACTTCACCCCGGGCCGCCGCCGCCGCGCCATCGACCGCCTGCGGCGCCAGGGCCGGCGCCGCCGCGCCGGGCAGGCGGCCCGGCTCGGCCATGTGCTGCCGCCGCGCCCGTCCGGCACCCTGAGTGCGATCGACGCCGCACCGCAAGCCGACCTCGTCATCGTGGCTCATACTGGCCTTGACCATCTCGACTCGGCTGCCGCCGTCTGGAAAGGCATCCCGCTCGACCGCCCGCTACAGGTCGCCTGGTGGCGGATCCCTGCCGCAGACGTACCCTCCGGCCAGGAGGCCCGCACGGAATGGCTCAACGCCCAGTGGGCGCGGGTGGACGACTGGATAGCCGGCTACGGGATCAGCAGCCGCTCAGAGCGCGAGCGGTAGCGGCGCAGGACCCAACCTGCGTTTCTCCCCGCTCCTTCTCGCTCAGGAACCCGCCAGGATCTAAGCAGCCGGCATCGCCCGGGGCCGTCCGGGGCCGGGGCGGTGCTGGCCGCGCTGCTCGGCGTCAGCATCGGCCCGAACCTCACCCACACCGGATCGCTGGCCACGCTGCTGTGGCGGCGCATCGCCCGTCATCACGGGTCCGCGCCCGATCTCGGCGAATTCACCCGGCTGGGGCTGCTCACCGTGCCTGCGGCGCTGGTCCTCGGGGTCCTGGCGCTGTGGGCCGGACTCCACATCGCCGGAGGCTGATACACGTGGCCGGGACAGATACCCAGGCCCGTTCGGTATATATCTGGGTCTGCGAGGGGACCTGGCGGGCCACCGCGGACGCGCCCTGGACCTGGCACCGGTCGGGGCTCGCTTCACGAGGCTGCACGTCACCTCGGACGAGGTGCCTGGCGCGGCCCGCAGCGGCTACGCGGGCCTGTTCGGGCGGACCAGCCGGGGCGGGCCTGCGATCGGCTCGATGTTCGAGGTGGCCCCGAACGGGTCGTGGTGGCGGCCTCGGCGCGGCCGGACCTGCTCATCGTGGCCCGGGACGGCGACCGGACCCGGCTCGGCCCGAAGAGCCTGGGCAAGACCAGCCGGTTCGTCGTCGATCATGCCTCGTGTCCGGTTCTGCTGGTCTGACCCGGGTCCGCTCCCGGCGTCGGCACCATTCCCCTGCCGCCACATCACTTTCCCTACCGGGCCGCCGGGAGCGCGGAACCCGGACACCGCGACCTGTATTACCAGCCGGAAGTGCGTGACAGGTGACCGCCCTGGCCCGGACTGGCGAGCTCGGCCTCCGTATACTGCACTGTCATGGCCGCTCTGGTCGTGAGCGGGGCCGGTTAGGCTGGTGCCGGAGGTGCGCGTGACAGGTGGGCCGCCAGCCAGGGCGGCCGGGCCTGGCGGGGAGACGGCGCCGGGCAGAGCGGGCTCGCTGCTGCTCGAACAGCAGTTTGAGGACAGTTCACTGGACGCGCTGCGGCAGGCGGTGCTGGCGTGCGCGGAGGCGGCGGGGATGTCCGTTCCCGGCGCCGCAGACCTGATGATCGCGGTGCATGAGCTGGCCGCGAACGCCGTCCGGCACGGGGCCGGGCGAGGACGACTGCGATGTGGAGTCATGACGGGGCGCTGCGCTGCCAGGTCCAGGACGGCGGGCAGGAACCGCGTGCCGTCCGGCCCGGTGTCCGGGACGGCGCGGAGGCGGACGCGGCGGCGCGATAGCCATACGCGCACGGTCATGGACTGTGGCTGGTCCGGCTGCTGGCGGACCAGCTGAGCGTGGTGTCCGGGCCGGGCGGGACGTGCGTGACGGTGACATTCGCGCTGCGCTGATCACAGGGCACGGTGCCCAGTGACTACCCGGTCATCGTCAGGTCGGCGCGTCCGCCGGTGCGCAGGATCCTGAAGCTGATGGGCCTGGAAGATTGCCCGGCTCAGGCGGCCGGACTGCCGGTCACCTGCCCTCTGGTCCGGGTCCGCCGCCGGTCTCGGCCTGGATCATGATCCCCTGGTTCACGCCCATCATCGTCAGCACCCTGGCCACGCCCGGCTGCGGGCGGACCAGCACCACCACCCCGCCGCGCGCCGCCGGATACCTGGGCGGCCAGCGCCTCGCCCAGCGCGGCGGCGTTCATCAGGTCCGCCTCACCGGCCAGCCGGGCCGTATCCAGGCCGCGGCTGCGCCGCGCCGATCCGGCCTAGGACGCGGCTGCATCGCTGGCGCCGTCGCCGGACACCGCCAGCAGCTCGAGGAACGGGCCGATCCGGTGCCCGTCCTGGGCCGGGTGCCGGAACGTGCGGTCCAGATGGACCGTGTAGCGGGTGCGCCGCCCGGCCCGGGTGCGGGTCAGGTACCCCGCGGCCTCCAGGTCGGGGACGATGACCTGAACGGTCCGCTCGGTCAGGCCGGCCGACGCGGCGATGTCCCGGATCCGGGCGTGGGTGTTCCGGGCGATCTCCGCCAGCACGTGTCCGGGCCCGGTCAGGAGCGTCCCGCTGCCGCCCGCCTGCCCACGGAAATCCATACCCCTGACGATACTCTCGCGAGAAAAGAAACGTGATAAATCCCGCTGGTGTCAGGCGCGGTCTGGGCAGGTGCGCGCCGACGGCGTAAGATAGCGGTGGCGAATCCGAGAAATTGAGCCGTTGGGTCCAGACCCCGCCCGGCTGCCGTAGCAGAGGGCGGCACCATGCCGGGTGTGGAGCTGAAGATCAGTGAATATGACGGTCATATTGTCGTGGCCCTGCGCGGGGAACTGGACGTAACCGCCGCGGCGGACGCCGAGGCGGCTATCGCGGCCCTGGTGGCGCCGGGTCAGAGCCTGGTCATCGACATGGCGGCGCTCGGCTTCATGGACTGCGCCTGCCTGGGCGCCCTGCTGGGGGTGCAGGCGCTGGCCCGGCGCGGCGGCGGCGATGTGGTCCTGGCCGCGGCGCAGCCGCATGTGCTGCGGCTGCTGTCCCTGACCGGCGCCGATGAGGTGTTCCGGGTTCAGGCCAGCGTGGCGGCCGCCATCGCGGGTACCGCCAGCCGGCGGAGGCGGTACCCTTGGCGGCGGCTTGCGGTGAGCGCTGCACGCCCGGGGAGGGCAGTGCCATCGCGTACCGGTACCGGGTGATCACGGCCGGGGCAGCCGCGGCCCTGGCGGGTTCGGTGCGCGGCCGGATGCGCCGATGACGGGCAGCCGGAGCATGGCCGTGTGGGCGCAGGTGGCCGCGCATGCCGCCGCGCATGACCGGCGCCCCTCGGTCGCCGACATCTGCGTGGTCGCGGTCAGCTCAGCCCGGCTGGGCGGGGCGTGGGTGGTGGCCGCGCGGGGCGGCGACCCGGATTTCGTGATGTGCGTGACCGGCCCGGCCAGCGAGCAGCTGGCCGAGCTTCAGCTGACCCTCGGCGAGGGGCCGTGCCACGACGTGCTGGCCTCGGCCGGCCCGGTGCTGGCCGGCGACCTGGGTGATACGGAGTTCGCCCGCCGGTGGCCCGCGTTCACCCCGGCGGCATGCCGGCTCGGCGCCGGGGCGGTCTTCGCGTTCCCGCTGATCGTGGGGGCGATCCGGGCCGGGGTGCTGGGCCTGTACCGCGGCGCACCCGGCCCGCTGTCCGGCCGGCAGCTCGGTGACGTGCTCATCCTGGCCGACGCGGCGACGGTGATGCTGCTCGGCAGCGCGCCCGGCGACGCTGAGAACGGGGACGGGGCCGCCGTGGACGGGCAGGCCCCGGACCTGGCGCTGCACCGGGCGGAGATCGACCAGGCCACCGGGATGCTGACGGTCCAGCTCGGCGTCCCGGCCGGGGCGGCGTTCGCCCGGCTCCGGGCTTACGCTTATTCCCAGGACCGGCGGCTGGCCGACGTCGCCGGCGACATCGTCGCCCGGCGGCTGCGGCTGCACCGGGACCCGGGTCAAAACGGCGGCCCGTGACATACCGGCAGCGCCAGCCGCACTCTCCCGGCCGCGCTACCGCCAGTCCCCCTGCTAGTGACGAGAGGTGACCCCGATGGACACCGACCTGCTGTCCGATACTTTCGTCGAGCTGGCTGACACGATGGTCGCCGACTTCGACGTGATCGACTTCCTGCACCTGCTCACCGACCGCAGCGTCGCCCTGCTGGCCGCGTCCGCAGCCGGGGTGGTGCTGGCCGATCCCCGCGGTGAGCTGCGGGTCGCGGCGGCCTCCAGCCATAAAGCCGGGCTGCTGGAGCTGTTCCAGCTGCAGAACGACCAGGGGCCCTGCCTGGAATGCTTCCGCACCGGCCAGCCCGTCACCGCCGCCGACCTGGCCGGCCCGGCCCCGCGATGGCCCCGGTTCGCGCAAGCCGCCACCCGGTCGGGGTTCCGGACGGTGGAGGCGCTGCCGATGCGGCTGCGGGACCAGGTCATCGGCGCGCTGAACCTGTTCCGCGCCGAGCCGGGCCCGCTCAGCCCGGCGGACCTGCGCATCGCCCAGGCGCTGGCCGACGTGGCCACCATCGGCCTGCTGCAGGAGCGCAACGTGCGCCGCCGCGAGACCGTCGCCGAGCAGCTCCAGGCCGCGCTGAACAGCCGGGTCGTGATCGAGCAGGCCAAGGGCAAGCTCGCCGAGCGGCTCAGCATCGACATGGACCGCTCCTTCAGCATGCTGCGCGACTACGCCCGGAACACCAACCAGCGCCTCACCGACGTGGCCCGCGACTTCGTCGAAGGCGCCACCGCAGATTTCCCCCCGCCGGCACGGCGCCAGCCGGGCCGCTAGCAGCCACGCGAACGGAGAAAGGGGGCGTAATGCTGGAATCCCGCCGGTATCGCCGCGGCGGCAATGAACTGCCGGCCACGCTGCGGCGCTCCTGCCAGGAAGCGCAAGACATGTTCACCAAGGCGCACGACAGCGCGGTGCAGGTCCACGGCGAGACAGATCAGGCCGACAGGGCCGCATCCACGGCTCTGAAGGAGAGATTCGAGAAACGCGGCGATCACTGGATCGCCAAGCGTGATCTCGGAGACTGACGCTGACACGCTGCTAGTCTGCGGAATTTCACCTGGCGCAAGTGCCGACACGCCGATGGCCCGTAGGTGGTCGCGGCGGGCCCCGAGGTTCCGGGCGGGACCTGCTGACCCAGGTCATCACAGTTACATCGCGGCTTCGATGGCGAGCCGGGCGTTTGCGGGCTTGCTGTGTGCCGCTATGCCAGCCGGGCACATGCCGCGGTGGAGCCGACCGCTTAGCCTGCGCTGTGCTGGGCGTCCCACAAGATGGCGCGGATCAGCCCGACGGCGTCCTGGAGCGCAGACCGGGTCGTGACCGGCATCGTCTGCGCCGGGATCACGACGGGCTCGCGGGTGAACTTGCGCTGGTCGATGGTGTGCTCGGTGCGGTGCGGCGGACCGGTGTGGAGCACTTCGAGCTCCTGCGCGCCGCTGTCGTAGGTGATCACGCTGATGGTCAGGTCGGCTGATGGTCAGGTCGGGATCCTGGGCCAGGCTGACGGCAAGCTCGCGGAGCGGAGCGGAGCGGGGCCGGGGCGAGTGCGGCGGTTAGGTCGCGGATCTGCTGCGGCGCCGCGCCGCTGACGATGTCCTTGCGGATGCTGATCATGCCGGGCTGCCCCTCCTTACCGGGAGTTTAACGCCGGTGACGCACCGGCGCCATCGCCTCCGCGTAATCGCGCGCAGGCCGGGTCCCGGCATCCCCGGCGTGCTACGCGGGGCGGGGGTGTCAGCGCTCGCCGCTGGAGCCCGCAGGCTACGGGGATGGCTACGACGGCTCGGAAACCGTCCTAGCCAACGGGGATCTGGCCGTACCGATCAGCGCGACCAATGCCGGGCAAGATGGCCAGTACCGCAGAACCCCAAGATGGCGATCCGCTACTCGCAGAACGCCCGGCAGCTGCTCATCACGGCGGCGGAAGAGCACGACCCCGGCGACGGGAGGGCCGGAGTGCATCGCCCAGTGCGCTGATTCGGCGGGCGGCCGGGCGTGGAGCCAAGCCCGTTCGGGCCCATCGGAACACCGTGACCTCGGCGGCCCGGCACGACCCCGGAGTCGTTACGGCGCGGGCCTGGCCGGCACGAACACCAGCGGGCCGGTCCCGCGCCGCAGGCAGTACCGGCCCGTCCGGCCAGGCGCCCGCGCCGCACCGGCCCCCGCAGCACCAAGGACCAGCAGGCCGACGTCGCTGGCCTCGTCCAGGAGGACCTCTCCGGGGATGCCCATGGGGGTGACACAGGCTATCCGGCGCGGATAGCACTGATGGAGC
>JAICWX010000637.1 GCA_025934635.1 Streptosporangiaceae bacterium
CCTCCGCCCCCGGTCCCGTGAGCGCGGCGCGCACCCCCGCCAGCGAAGCCGCGCCACTGGGACCCGACCACACCCCCAGCCCCGCCAGGTCCGCCCCGGCCTGCGTCGCACGCTGGTCGGTCACCGCGATAGCGGCGTCGAGCCCGCCCGCCAGCACCGGCCACGCCAGGCTGGACGGCGTGCCGCAATTGAGCCCCGCCATCACGGTGCCGCCCGTGGGCACGGACTGCCGGGCCTCAGCGCGCAGGCTGGCCAGCACCCCCGCCGCGGTCTCCGGCTCCACCGCGAGAATGGCCGGAGCCGGCGTGCCATCCACCGCCCCTGAAGCTTCCAGCCCTCCTGAACCTTCCAGCCATCCTGGGCCGCCCAAGCCCTCTCCGGCCGCTGCACCTGGGGCCGCTGCGCCCCGTCGGTAGTGCGTCACCACGGCCTGCGCCAGCGATCCCACCCCGACCGGGACGCTGACCAGATCGGGCCCGGTCAGGTCCCGCTCCGCGAACTGCCGGTCCAGCTCGGCCAGCAGGGTCCCGTACCCCTCCACGATCCAGGCCGGCACGCTCTCATAACCCGTCCACGCGGTGTCCTGCACGAGCAGGCGGCCCGCGGCGCCGCTTCCCCCGTCCTTGCCAGCCAGCTGCCGAGAACCCCCGGCGTAGGCGGCAGCCTGCCGGACGGCCTCGTCGTAAGAATCGCCCCCGACGGTCACCGTGGCCCCCTCGGCCGCGATCGCGGCCCGGGTCCGCTCCGGTACGACATGGGGCACGAAGACGCGCGCCTCCAGCCCGAGCAGCCGGGCCATCCAGGCCACCGCCCGCCCGTGATTGCCGTCGGTCGCGGTCACCAGCTCAACGGGATGCGCCGCCACGGCCAGCCGAAGCTCCCTCAGCGTAATCCTGCCGTTCTCGTTCACGGGATCGTTCTCGTTCACCTGGCCGTTGTCGTTCACCTGGCCGTTGTCGTTCACCTGGCCGTTGTCGTTCACCGGGCTGTTGTCGTTCACCGGGCCGTTCTCGCTGAGGAGCCGGGCGATCGCCCAGGACGCGCCCAGCACCTTGAACGCGCCTAGCCCCATCCGGGTGGACTCGTCCTTGACGAATACCCGGCCGACGCCAAGCTCGGCTGCCAGCGCGGGCAGTTCGGTCAGCTCGGTGGGCCGGTAGCCGGGGAGTTCCGCGTTAAACGACGGCGCCCCCGTTTCCGGTATCGAGGTCCGCCAGTGACGGGCAGCCGGACGGGAGAACCAGGTCGGTGTGGTGGTCATGGTCACCCGATCATGATCACCCCTTGATGATCGTGTGGTCCAGCGAAACTTTCTACGCGATAATCATTAGCTGAACTTAATGATCGGAGGCCGTGCGTGCTGGACCTGCACCGGCTCAGGCTGCTGCGGGAGCTCAAGCACCGCGGCACCCTCGCCGCCGTCGCTGATGCCCTCGCCTATACCCCGTCAGCCATCTCCCAGCAGCTCAGCGTGCTGGAAGCCGAAGCCGGCGTGCCCTTGCTCGAACGCGCAGGCCGCCGCGTCCGGCTGACCCCGGCCGCCGAGCGGCTCGTCGAGCACACCGAGGCCATCCTGGAGCGCCTCGAGCAGGCCCGGGCCGACCTGGACGCCTCGGCCGCCAGCATCGGCGGCACCGTCCGCGTGGCCGCCTTCCATACCACCGCGCACGCGGTGATCCCGGCCGCCCTCTCCGCCCTGGCCGCAGCGCATCCGGCCCTTCGGGTCGAGGTGACCGAACGCGAACCGGAAGCCTCCCTGCCCGGCCTGATCGCGCACGAATTCGACCTGGCGCTCCTCGAGGAATACCCCGGCCACCCGCAACGCCGCCGCCCGGAACTCGACTACCGCGAACTGGCCACCGACCCGATGCGGCTGGCCCAGCACGCCGACATGCCCCCGCGCGCTCTCGCCGACCTGGCCGCCTACCCCTGGATCATGGAGCCGCCCGGGACCACCGCCCGGCACTGGGCCGCCGCCGTCTGCCGCGCCGCCGGGTCTCCCTGGCGGGCGTCATCCAGTGCTGTGTCGCTACGCGTCGTCTGGGGCCGGGACTGGTTACCCGGCGCGTGCTGGTGGCCCGTGGCTGTGCAGGACCTTGCTCTTGTCCTTGTTCCACGCGGTCGTCGTCCCGTCCGGGTTGACGACCAGGGTCCAGCCGAGCCGGTGGATCATCACCTGGTGGTGGTAGTGACACAGCAGCACGCAGCCGGTGAGGCTGGTCTTGCCCCCGCTGGCTTTGTGTTTCGTGTGGTGGACCTGGCAGGCGCCGGCGGGCTGGCTGCAGCCGCCGGCCCATTCGCAGTGCCCGCCGCGGAG